>JAGOIF010000030.1 GCA_017995775.1 Aliarcobacter sp. | reverse complement strand
AGTTAAAAAGGGAATTTTGAAAACAGAACTAAGAGGTGAAAAAGGTAAACAAAGTTCTTATATGACTTTAGATTTACTTTGGAAAAAAGAGCAATATTTAAAAGACCACGATGAATTTTTTAATAATTCAAATTCAAATGATGATAATGAAGCCGAAATAAATGAAGAAATATCAAATGAATTGGAAGAAATTACAAGACTTTTAAAAGATGGTGAAGTTTCAAAAGAAAGTTTAGCAACGAGGTTAAAAAATCTTAGTTATGCCCTTAAAAGGGAAGATTCTAGTGATGAAATTCCTGTTGAAGATGTTGAAAAAGTAGCTGATTATGTAATGAATACAAATAAAATCGTTGATAAGATTGATAAAGGCGAAATAAGCGATAAAGAAGCTTATAAAAAATCAATAATCAGTAATATTAAGAAAAATCAATTTAATGGTGCAAAAGAATATTATCAAGGATTGATACAAAGAGAAAAAGAAGATATTTTCAATAATATCTTATTTGGAATAGAACATCAGGAATCTACAATACCATACAAAAAACAAATTTTAAAATTCAATAATATTGATTTAAAAGATGGTATTTATTACTCAAATTACATTTCAGAATTTGGTCAAGTTTATAATTTTTTAATTACAGATAAGCAATTAAAATATTATTTACCACTAACACATACATATACAAAACAAAATAAAGAATTTTTAGAAAATTATCAAAACAATGTATTAAATTATTTAGAAAAAAATAAATTGGAAAAATATTCAAATGATTTAATGAATATCCCTATTTCCTCCAATCAATAGTAATTAATTAGTTAATTTTAAACTCCGACTATGCAATGAACAGGAGTATAAAATAAGGTTTCTTAAAGCATAAACGACAACTTGAAAGAACTGGGGATTGAAGTTAAGTTATTCATATTTGGTGTAGGAGTTGTACTAAAATCAAAATAATTCTTTAATTTGATTTAGTTCTATATTCTCTATGTTTAGTGATTTAGAATTAAACAAAGTTAAATAAAGAGCTTGAAAAATATAATCCATCTTTAGTGGATCAATTTTTTCAAGTTCTAAAATCACAAAAAAGGAAAATAAGATGAAGAAAAAAATCAATGTAGTGTTGATGTTAATGTTGTTGGTGTTACCAAACTTAGTTTTTGCAAGTGCAATTAATACAGATGGTGCATTTAATGTTATGGAAGCTATAAAATTAGCTTTGTTTGCTGTTGCTGGTATTACTATAACAATTTTAATTGCTTATGTAGCTTTTAAAGTTATGCACCAAGGGCGACCAATTGATGAAATGACAAAAATCATCGTTGGAGCTGGTTTATTAGCTTCTGCTTCTGCAATTGGTGGAGCTTTCGCTTCTTTTGTAAGCTAAAAGGTTTTAACTATGGCAAAACAAGTTGAAATCCTTTTTAAAGGTATGACTAGACCAGCAATGCTTTTTGGTGTTCCGATTTTGCCTTTAATTTTAGTTTTAGCTCTTATATCTCTTGTTTCAGTTTGGACAAATATTATGTACATATTAGTAGCTATACCAATAGTTTTAATAATGCGATTTATAGTTACCTTTGATGATTTTATGTACAGCATACTATTTCAGAATTTTAAACTTAAAACACCATCTTTAAATAAGAAATATTATGGAGTTAAAACATTTTCAAGTATGGAGTATAGAAAAATGAGTAATAGAATAGATTATCCTATACTTTCGATTTTGGGATTAAGTTCTAATCCCTCTTTCGAGAAGTATATACCATATTCATCTTTACTAGATGATTCTCTTGTAATAACAAAAGAATATCAATTAATGAGTAGTTGGGAAATAAAAGGAATTGCTTTCGAAGTAGAGAGTGAAGAGAATCAAGATTCTATAAACAAGATGTTAGCAAATATTTTTTCTGCTTTTTCGAGTGAGCCTGTATCTTTTTATTTTCATAGTGCTAGGCACGATGTAGATACACATTTAAAAGCTAACTATGAGAATAAATATTTACAAGAAATCAATGATTTATATTTTAAATCTTTTACAGCTGGAAGTAGTAAGGCTACAAATTTGTATCTTACAATGATTTATAATCCTTTTTTGAATAGTACAGATAAAAGCAAATTTTTAAGTTTGAGCTCAAATAAATTTCAAAATGAACTTTTAAATTTTATGACTAAATTTAGAGATTATTCAAATAGACTTGAAGCTAATTTATCAAGATTCAATGCAAGAAAATTAGGTGTATATCAAGAAGATGGGAAAAAGTATTCTACACAATTAGAATTTTATAACTATCTAATAGGTGGAAAATTCTTAAAAACAAGGGCTTTAAATGCTCCTTTAAATGAGTATTTAATTGGTGGATTGAAAAATATACAATTTGCTGGTGATTTAGTGCAACTAAACTATACAACAAGTGATAAAAAATTTGCACAAATAATTGAAATAAAAGATTATTGTTCAACAACATTTTCAGGTATCTTAGATACTTTAATGTATTTAGATGTGAACTATACAATTACTCAATCATTTACACCGTTACAAAGAAGCAAAGCAAAAGAGAAGTTAAAAAAACAAAAGAAACATTTTCAAGCTAGTGAAGATGATTCAATTACACAAGCTGAACAGTTTGATATTGCTTTAGATAGATTAACAAATGGTGATTTAGCTTTTGGTGATTATCATTTTTCAATTACAGTATTTGGAAATGATTTAACAGAGGTTAAAAGCAATACAAATAAAGTGATAACAAATTTACAAGATGTTGGTTTACAGGTTAGTTTAGCTGATTTGGCTCTACCATCTACATATTTTGCACAATTTCCAACAAATTATGCTTTAAGACCTAGAGTGAGCTTAATAAATAATGAAAATTTTGCTAGTTTAATAGCTCTTCATAATTTCCCAAAAGGAAGAGAGAATAACAATTGCTGGGGTGAAGCTGTAACGGTATTAAAAACACCATCTAAACAGCCTTATTATTTCAATATTCACGCAGAAAAAAGTAAAAATGATTTTGGTGATTTTACTCTTGGAAACTTTTTGGTAATTGGTCAATCAGGTGGTGGGAAAACAGCCTTTTTGCAATTTTTAAATAATCAACTTTTGAAATTTGCTGATAAAGATACATTTCCAGCCAATATACCTGAAAATCTTAAAAAAATGACTTTAGTTTATCTTGATAAAGATTATGGAGCTATGGCAAACATTTTAAGTGCTGGTGGAAGATATATCACTCTTCAAAATGGAGTTCCAACAGGATTTAATCCTTTTGCAATTGAAAGCAATGATAATAATAAAAGAAGTTTACAAATATTAATGAAAATACTTGTAACAGCAAATGGTGAAACTTTAAAAACAAGTGAAGAAAAAGAGCTAACAAATGCTATTAATTTTATTATGGATTATATTCCTAAAGAGGATAGAAAGTATGGGATTTCATTACTTTTAGAAAATCTAACAGATGATAATAGCGATGATAACTCTTTAAAACAAAGATTTTCATTATGGAAAAAAGGTGCAAAATATGGGTGGGTTTTTGACAATGAAAACGATTTGCTTGATTTTCCTGATGATATTAATTTCTATGGAATAGATGGAACAGAGTTTTTAAATGACCCTGATATATCAGCTCCTTTAAGTTTCTATATTTTAATGAGAGTTACTTCATTAATTGATGGTAGAAGATTTGGACTTGGAATTGATGAGTTTTGGCAATGGCTTGATAATCAGCTTATTCAAGATGAAGTTTTTAACAAATTAAAAACGATTAGAAAAGAGAACGGATTTATTGGTATGGCTTCACAAAGTGTTGAAGATGTACTTAAATTAAAAATTGCTAGAGCAATTGTTGAACAAACATCAACACATATATTTTTCCCAAATGAAAAAGCAAATGAAGATGATTATGTAAAAGGTTTAAGTTGTACTTTTGAAGAGTATCAAATAATAAAAGGATTTAATCCAGCAAGATACCCTTTTTTAGTTAAAAGAAGCAAGGAAGTTGCGATTGTTAATTTAGATTTATCAACTCTTGGAAAAGAGAATATCTCAATAATATCAACAGGAGCAGTACATACTGACAAGGTAAGCGAAATATTTTCAAAAGAGATTCCTCTTGAAAAGAAAGTAAATGAACTTAGAAATTATTATAAAAACATATAAGGATATAAAATGACAAAAAATACAGCAATTAGAATGTTATCAGCTTTAGCTTTTAATTTAGGAGTTTTAACAACTATTGGTTTTATGATGTCGGGTTGTTCTGACAAGATACCTGATGCAGAACCTGTAAAGTGGCATAAAGATAGTGCATTAACTATAAATCAAGAGTTTTTGCTTACAAAAGAGTTTAAAGTACCAAAAGACCCTCATTTAAAAAATCAAAATTGGACTTTTCAAGCAACAGCTGAAAAAGTTGGAAAGTATTTATTTAAAAATGAAGATTTAGTAAAAATCTTTTTAGTTGCTCACAATTCAAACGAGATAATCATTATTGGGAGAAGTGATTTAATTAAAGAGTATCAAAAATACTTTTTAGATAATCAAGTAACAGCAAACATAACTTTACAAGAAGTAAATCCAGTTAAAAAAGATTTTTCAAAAGTAAATATTATGTTTTTTAACAACTTAAATAAATAAAATGACATATTAAAAAAAATGGAAATGAAAAAAGAGATAACTAAAAAAACCAAAAAACCATATAAAGTAGTTTTTTATGGTGATAAAAACAATTATGAAGAGTTCCAAGATTTACACCAAGCAAAAGAGTTTTCAAATGAACTTGCTGGTTGTAAAATCGTACCTAATTTTAAGTTGAAAGTAAAAAAACTTTCAAAAAATCAAGATATGGAGAAATAAAAATGAAAAAATATCTTTTGAGTGCCGTTTTAAGCACTCAATTATTGTTCAGTTCAGGAATACCAACAGTTGATGTCCTTGCTATTGCTCAAACTTTAGCTCAAAATATCAAAGAGATAGCAGAATGGAAAGAAACAGCCGAAAGATGGAGTGATACAGCTTCGCACTATTCTAGCCAATTAACAGCTTATGAAAATGAGCTTATGAGTAAAACGGGGATTCGTGATAGTGTTGGATTTGTAAAAGATTTAAACAGATTACAGCAATATGCGAAAGTATATGGTGATGATTATTTAGATTTGGCTAAAGCTATGGCAAACCCTAGTTCAAATATTGGGAATTTATCAAGAAGTTTATTTCAAAAATATAATGTTTTTGATAGATGTGAAAATCAAATTTACAAAGATTGGGAAAAAGAGAATTGCAAAATGAAACTTCAAAGAGAAGTTACACAAATTGCAACAGTTCAAGAAACTAAAAAGATGGTGGATACATCAGCAGAAAATTTAGAAAAGTTATCTAAAAGAGTATCAAGCTCACAAGATATAAAAGATAGTCAAGATATAGCAAATGCTATTAATATGGAAATGGCTCAAATGCAAATTATCCAAATGAAAATTGATATGATGGAAAAAAACAATCAAGCAATGGCAAGAGCCGAAGAAGAGCAAAAGAAAAGAGAGATTTACTCTACTTTGGGAAAAGTATTAAAGTATTAATTAATACTAATTAATGTTAATAAATATCATTAATTACACAATTATTACATTATTTTATGATAATATTCTTGTATATTAATTAACAAAAAGGAAAATGAAAAATGAAAAAATTAGTTATAGGAACGGCTTTAGCACTAGGACTTTTATTTAGTGGTTGTGTAGAAAGTGAAGAGAGTAAAGCAAAAACAGAATTTAAACAAGCAATGTTATCAATCAAACCTGAAACTTTTATCAAGGAATGGACTGAAACTAAAGATATGTTTGAAAAAAAATATGGTCAAGATGTTAATGTTTGGTTTCAAGAACTTAAACAAACAAATGAATGGAAAGCTTTAGATAGTAAAGCTAAACAAATGACTATGGGAAAAGTGCTTAAATATTAAAACAAGGAGTTTTAAAATGGGAAAAAATAAAATTATAGGACTATGAGATTTTTTGAATCAATTGGAAATTGGATAGATTCATTTTTTGATTTCTTAGTCGCCAACTCAAATACAGAAGTGGTTGAAGTTCTCACCTCTCTTGTGGGAATTACAATTACTTTACAAATAATGTTTAAAGCCTATCAATCTTTTGCTGGTAAAACAAATGAGCCATTAAGGGAATTGATTTGGGATATTACAATAAAAATGCTAGTTGTTGGAGTTGCTTTAAATCTAAACGGCTATTTAGATACCATCAAAATTGGTATGGAAAATCTACAAAATATAATGTCTGGAAATACAAATTTATATTCTGCTTTAGATGATAAATATGATGAAACTATAAAGTTAATTACTGTTATTTCTGAAAAGTATTCTTTTTGGGATAGTGGCTCTTCTGTTGCTGGAACTGTCTTAGCAATCATTTTGGTTTTTTTGGGCTTTTTATTGGGAATTATTCCATCATTTTTAATTGTTGTTATTACAGGAACAACATTAAAAATATTAATGTTATTAGCTCCAATAGTTATATATAGTTGGATATATCCTTGGTTTAGAAATGTATTCACTCAATGGCTACAAATATTTATAACTAATCTTTTAACGGTTTTCGTTGTTGGACTTATGTTAAGTCAATTTTCACAAAAATATGGTGACCATATAGCAAAAGCTCAAACAGGTGTGATAAATGATTATGATGTTTTAAGTATAGGTTTTCAAAGTTTAGTGATGGGGATATTATTGTTTGGTTTAATAAAAATTGCTGTTGAAATTGCAGATAAAATTGGAACTGTTAGCATAGAAAGATTGGTACAAAGTGGTGTGACTGGAAGTCAATCAGCACCATCACAATATAAACAAAGTGCTGGAAACATTAAACAAGCTGTTGAACAATTTAAAGATTATAGACAATCTAAAGTTGCAAAACCTACTTAAACTGGTTTAGATAAAGATATATAAAGGTAGAGCTTTTAAGTTCTGCCTTTTTTTATGTCTGATTTTTGCTAAAAACAATAATTAACATTTATTAATGTTAATAGATATTAATAAATATTTAAAATAAGGAAAAGAAATGAAATATATAGTTTTAGGATTGTTGCTACCATTATTTTTTATTGGTTGTACAAACAATAAAAATGTTTCTACTCCATCACCATCAAATGTAACAAACGAAGTGAGTAGTAAAAAAATATTTAGTGAAAATGATAATTGGCTACCAATTAACAAAAATACAGATTTTCAAAATGCAAAAAATGACAAGGTGGTAAAATGAAAACTAAGTATATAACAGATGATAACTTTGATAAGGACAATGCTTTAGATTTTGAAACATCAAGAAATTATCTAATTAGTAAAAGCAATCAAAGAGCTTGGCTCGTTGCTATTATATCGTTATTTGTAACTGTTCTTTTAGTTATTGCAATTGTTGTAATGTTGCCTTTAAAAAGGGTTGATGTTGTTGCTGTAAAAGTAGATAAAAATGGATTTGTTGAAATTGTTACAAATTTACAAGAAGAGGTAATGAAAACAGATGAAGCCATAGACAAGCATTTTATAGCAAGATATGTAAAAACAAGAGAACAATATTATTATAACACTCTAAATCAAGATTATGAAAGAACTCAAATGCTTTCAAGTAAATTAGTTTCAGATAATTACATTAAATTTATGACTGCCGATAAAACAGGAAGATATGAAACTTTAAAAAATAAGTTTGAGATTGAAGCTGAAATTTTATCTATCGTACTAAATGATAGTAATGGAACTAAGACAAGCACTATAAGAGTTCAAACTAAAGAAAAAGATTTGACTACTAGCAATGTAAAGGAAAACATCAAAGTAATTACTTTAACTTATGATTATTTACCTATGAAGCAAAATTCAAAATCAAGACTTGAAAATCCTTTAGGATTTGTTATTAATTCATATAGAATAGATGAGGAAATAAAAGAATGAAAAAACTAATATTAGCTACTTTGATTGGAGCTTCTTCTCTTTTGGGGATAGAAATTCCAAAACCTACAATTTTTGATAAAAGAGTTGTATATACTGATTTTAATAAAGATGATGTATTTCAAATATATGGTAAAAATGGATATACAACAGTTGTTCAATTTGCACCTGATGAAGTTATACTTGATATGGCAAGTGGATTTTCACAAGGTTGGGATTTTCAAGATAGAAGAAATTATATTTTTATTAAACCAAAATCTTATGAATCAACTTTTGCCGTTGATGAATTTGGTGAAACTGTTAATAAAAAATCTATAATTGAGCCAACTCCTGATGAGTGGAAAACAAATTTAATAGTTTTAACAAACAAGAGAGAATATATATTCAATCTTGATTTGAATGTTGAACAAAATAGTTTTTTCAAATTTACATTTAGTTATCCAGCTGATGAAAAAGCAAAAGAAGATATGCAACTAGCTTTAATGAAAAAAGAAGTTGAAAAACAAGAGGTACAAACTGAATTAAACCGAACGGCTATTCCTAGAAATTGGGATTATTATATGAATATTAATCCTGAAAGTGAAAATATTTCGCCCTCGTTCGCATACGATGATGGACAATTTACATATTTAGGATTTGATAGTACAAAAGATATTCCATCTGTATTTTTATATGAAAATGAAAAAGAGAGTATTTTAAATAATCATATTAAAAAAGAGGGAAATTATGATGTTTTAGTTATTCAAAAAACAGCTAAACAGATTGTTTTAAGAAGTGGAAAAAGAATTGTTGGAATTTTAAATAAAAGCTTTGGAGTTAATCCTCTTGAAGAGCCAAAAACAACAAATTCACCATTAATCAAAAGAGAGGTTATAAATGCGAAATAATCATAATGAAGAAAATCAAGAACAACAAGAGAATCAAAATAATCATAATTTTCAAAATCCAAATTTTGTGAATAATTCTTCAAATACTGATTTAGTTGGGAATAAAAATTCAACTGTTAAAAAAATTCAATTTTATGTCGGTATGATAATGGGAACAATTATTGTCCTTTTTATTATTATTACTTTATTACAAAATATTTTAAGTAGTAAAGAGGCTAAAGAGGTTAAAGAAGTTGAAGCAACAAGTGTTAAAAGTTTTAAAAAATCTGATTTACCAAAAGAAGAGCCACAACAAAACCCTTTTGCAATAAATCAAGAACAGCAAAATCCTTTTCAGGCAAAAGAAGAGGATATTTTTTCAGCAGTTTCAAAAACTACTCCTCCAAAACCACAAATTATTAAGGGAACATCAGGAACGATGGTTAATAATCAAAATGGTGGTGGGAAAACAGGTGGAAATAGTAAAAGTACAGTTTATGATTCACAAATAGATGATTTAGAAAAACAAAAAGCACATTTTCTACAAATGGAACAAAATTTCAATAAACAACAAGGAAGTAGTGGAGCAGATTTTAGTGGTGAAACTTACAGCCCAATGGTTGCTAAATTAAATGAATTTAATCCTGATTTGCTTTTACCAAAAGGTAGTTATATTGGTTGTTCTCTTGATACAAGATTTGTTTCGGCAATTGCTGGAAGTACATCTTGTACAATTAGCCAAAATGTTTATTCATCAAATGGAAATGTTTTATTAATTGAAAAAGGCTCAAAGCTTTTTGGAACTTATAAAGGTGACCAAGCAAACGATGGAACATCAAGATATTTTGTTGTTTGGCAAGAAGTAAGAACACCCCAACATCTTAGAATTCCTCTTAATAGTGGTGCTAGTGATGAATTAGGTGGTGCTGGTTTAGAGGGTGAAATTGACCATAAATGGTTAATGAGATTTGGAAGTTCAATTATGTTATCAGCAGTTGATGATATATTCAATGTTTTAGCTTCTGAACTTACAAAATCAAATAAAAATAACAATTCAGGAACTCAAATTGATTATACTGAAAACTCTAGAGATAATGCTTCAAATATTGCTTCAATTGCTCTTGAAAAATTCATAAATATCAAACCAACTGTTTACAAACAACACGGTGATTTAGTTGGTGTTTATGTAAATCGTGATGTTGATTTTTCACAAGTTTATAAATTAACTAAAAAGAATGACAAATGAAAAATGGTGAAAATCAATCTCGTTCTTTAGGGATTCAAACTAAAAAAATATTTGGTGAATATCTAAATGATGTTAATATAAATGAAATTTGCTTTAATGGTGATGGCTCAATATGGACACAAGATTTTAAATCAATTTGGACTGAACATAAAAGAGATATATCTTATGATGAAATGATGGCTTTTGCCGTACCTGTTGCAAGTCACAAAGAAGATACTTTAAAAGGCTCAAAACCAATTCTAAGTGCAAGTTTAAATGATGGGGAGAGAGTTCAAATCGTTATCCCTCCTGTGACTAAAAAAGGTAGATTGTCTATCACTATCAGAAAACCATCTAAAACAAGATACACTTTAGAGGATTATGATAAACAAGGTATATTTAAAAAAATCATTCAAAATAAAGATAAACATTTAACAAATGAAGAAGTTAATCTTAGAGCTCTTTTTGATAAAGGTGAGTTTAAAGATTTTCTTATTGAAGCTGTAAAGATGGGAAAAAATATTGTAATTGCTGGTGCAACTGGAAGTGGTAAAACAACATTTATGAAATCATTAATTGATTTTATTCCTGTTGATGAAAGATTAATTACGATTGAAGATACCGAGGAAATCGCTTTCCATAGTCACAAAAACTTTGTTCAATTATTTTATCCAAGTGAAGCTAAAGAGGGCGACCCTGTTACAAGTGCTATTTTATTAAAAAGTTGTTTAAGAATGAAGCCTGATAGAATACTTCTAGCAGAGCTTAGAGGTGGTGAAACATACGACTATTTAAATGTTTTAAATAGTGGTCACGGTGGAAGTATTACATCGTTACATTCAGGAAGTGTAAGAGAAACTTTTACACGACTTGCTTTAATGATTTTACAAAATCCCCAAGGGCAAAAATTGCCGTTTGAGATTATTAAGAAAAATCTTGATGATGTTATTGATGTTGTTGTTCATATACAAGCACACAATGGGGAAAGAAATATTAGTGACATATATTATAAAGGTGCTAAAGATGAAAAATCTCAATAAAAAAAGTATTTTGTTTTTTTTGTTTTCTGTTTTATTTTTCACTTACCTTTCGAGTGGTCTTTTAATCTTTTTTTTAAACGGTTATTTTAGTTTAAATCTTTTTAGCCAAATAGCCAATAATTATGATTTAACATTTACTTACAAGTCTATAACAAGAAATTATCCTAGAGTTTGGGAATCAATTTTTTATTGTTTCTCTTTTTGGAGTATAGCAATTGGTCTTTTAATGTATTTTGGAAAAAATAAAAAAAGTTTACACGGTGAAGCAAGATTCTCAAATAAACAAGAAATTGAAAAGATGGGATTATTGCAAGATAAAGGTTTAGTTGTTGGCAAATTAGATAATGGAAAACTATTAAAATGGAAAAGTAGTGAGTTCTTAGCTTTAGGAGCTCCTACAAGAAGTGGTAAAGGGGTTGGTATTGTTATTCCAAATTTAATGGAATGGGAAGAAAGTTGTGTTGTTCTTGACATTAAACAAGAATGTTTCGATTTTTCAAGCAAATATCGTAGGGATATTTTAGGTCAAGAAGTTTATTTGTTTAATCCTTTTGACTTTAGAACTCATAGATATAATCCTTTGACATATATTGATTTAATGAATGAAACAACAAGGGATAATGATTTACTAGATTTTGTAAATTTGCTTTATCCAGCAGATGGTGATAGTACAACAGTATTTTTTAATCAATTGGCACAAAATCTTTTTATTGGACTTGCTTATCTTTATAGGGATTTAGCTTTAACCGAAAAAGGTCAAGAATTTTTGAATGAAAATGAGCTTTTTCTTGAATGGTCAATGTGTGGTTTATTGAATTTAAGTGCTGGATTTAGTTTATCAATTCCAAATGAAGAAGAAGAGGAAGAGGACACAAAAATTTCAGGTCTTGATGAAACTTTTGAATATTTAGAGCATTTAGAATTGGTTTCTAAAGGAACTAAAGAAAAATTAGAGAGTTATTTCTCAATAGATAGTCAAAATACAAAATCAGGGGTAATGAGTAGTTTCAATGCTCCTTTAATGATTTATAGAAATCAGCCAATTACAACAGCAACAGCAACAAGTGATTTTGATTTAAGAGATTTAAGAAAAAAGAAAATGACTATTTTTATAGGTATTACTCCTGATAAATTAGCAATTGCAAGACCTATTTTAAATATCTTCTTTTCGCAGTTACTTAGTGTAAATACTAAAGAATTACCTCAAAAGAATCCTGAATTAAAATATACTTGCCTTTTGCTTTTAGATGAGTTTACAAGTATTGGAAATATGCCTATACTTAAAAAAGGTGTTTCATATATTGCTGGTTTCCATTTAAGAATTTTAATGATATTTCAAGCTTTATCACAACTTGAAGCACAAAAACCTGATGGTTATGGGAAAGATGGTGCAAATACATTACTTCAAAATATGGGTGTTAAGATTTATTACACACCTAATGAATTTGAAGAAGCTGAAAAAATATCTAAAAGATTAGGTGATACTACTTATAAAGCAGTTTCAAAATCTTATAGTCACGGAAAAATGCTTGAAGCTGGTAGCAGTTCACATAGTGTTAGTGAACAAAGAAGAGCTTTAATGTTACCCCAAGAGTTGATGGAATTACCACAAAGTAAGGCTTTATTAATGATGAATTATCAAAAGCCGATTTTATGTAATAAAGCTTTTTATTATAATGATGAATATTTTATTAGTAAATTTAGACAAGTTTCACCATATATGAGAAATATAAAAAATCCAACTCATAAAGATTGGGAAAAAATGCTCCAATTAAATGAAACTAATATTGATATTCCAGTTCAAACAATGAATGTAGCTTAAAAAAAATACCTAGACCAATTTTAATTGGTCCAGGTATTAAATTAAAAGAACTTGAAAAATATAATCCATCTTTAGTGGATCAATTTTTTCAAGTTCAAAATCACAATCTAAAATTACAAAAAGGAAAATTAAAATGTTTAAGAAAATTGCATTAACTCTTTTATTGAGTAGCTTTGTTTTTAGTTCAGAAAATTCAGATAATTCGAGTAGTCCATCTGATATGCTAACAGGTGATACAAAATTAGCCTGTGAAGCAATTTTGTGTTTAAGTTCAGGACAAAGACCTGATGAATGTAATGAGAGTATTCAAAAGTATTTTAGTATCAAAGCTAAAAAACCACAAGATACAATCAAAGCAAGACAAAATTTTTTAAATCTTTGTCCTGTTGATGGTGCTGATAAAAAAGATGAGAAATTCGCAGATTTAAGAGATAATGTTTTACCTATGACTGATGGTAGAGAATGTACAGCAGAAGCATTAAATCAAAGAATAGAAGTTGATAGTTATGAAAGTTTAGGTAAATATTATACAGCTTACAGAGTAAACCCAACTGTACCAAGTCAATGTAACTCTTTATATAATCACTCTTATACAGATATAAAAAGACCTATTTATAAATGTACAGGTGAATTTTACAGTCAATTAGAATGGGATTTAAGTTCTAAATTACAGCAAATTTCATATTCAGAATATAGAAATTTATCATCAAATTTACAACATCAAATTTACTATTCAGATGGTGAAGGTGGCTATACAGTATATTATAAAAAAGTTCCATTTTCAAAAACTTGTTGGTTTAGAAACTAGGAGTAATTAAAAATGAATGAAAATCAATTAAATCTTCTTTGTACCATTATTGAAGAGTATAAAATCATTTATGAGAGAGTTAATAGTATTAAAGTAGATTTACCAAAAATAAAATTAAGTAATAATGCTTTAAGTTTACTTTTCAAAAATAGAGCTCTTAAGGAATTTATGCAACATCATAATATTAAAAGATATTATGATGTAGATTCTGAATTATTCAAGATGTACTTCAAAAATAAAGGTTTATTGCAAATAAACTACTACTAAATAAGCCCTTTTGGGCTTATTATTAAATAAAGGTAAGGCTTTTATGAAGCTTTACCTTTTTTTATACCTAAAAATTGGTGTAATAAAACACACGGTAAATATTGCTTAAATATCGTTGTTTACCAACAAACTCAAATTTAAAAAAATCAAATAAATCTTTATTCAGGAGGTGCGATATGTGAAAACAAGTTATTAAATAAATATAAAAAAGTGATTGGTGAAGCTTAAAAAGTTTTAGATTATAGAGTAACTCGATGATTAGTCGATGATAAACAAAAAAGGAAAAATTATGGCATTTGTAGAATTAACAAAAGAAGAAAACCCAAAGTTAGCAGTTCAAGTAAACAATAGTTTGAAATATCAAGATAAAGATGGGAATTTAAAAGATAGACAAAAAGTAACGGCTCTTATTGATATAGTGAAAGAAGCTGGTCAAGTTGCAAGTATGGGAAAAGGAGCAGTTAGCTTATCTTTAAATACTGAATCAGGTTATAAAAATTATTTTGTAAATAAAAATGATAAAGAGGATATTGTCCTTGTACCAACTGATAAAAATTTACAAAATGATAAAGACAACTTTATTTATTTTAACAAAAAGGTTGATATAAATAATCCTGATAAACATTTTTATAGCATGAGTAAATCAGGTAATAGTGAACAAATTGTTGAAAGTATTAAAATAAATACAACTGATAAATCTGCTTATTTGGGTGCAAGAGTAACTTTATCAAATAAAGACCTGTTGCAAGATATGGTTAAATTCGAACAAGATTCAGGGGAAAAAGCTGTTGCTACAATTGGTAAAAACAGTTTAACGATTGAAACTACTTCTGAATTACAAGCCAAAAGAGAAGCTAAGAGCCAAGAGCAAAATCAATCAAAGGAAATTCCTGTTGAAATTCAAGATAAAAATGGAAATGTAGTTGAAAAAACGACTACAAAAAAGGAATCACCTGAAAAAAAGCAATTTAAGCCAAAAGCTAAATCTAAAGATAAAGGGCAAGATATAGAGAGATAACCTCTTTATATTATTTAAGGGCTTAAAATGAAAAAAGATAAAGAAAAAACAAATATACCCCCTAATCCCCAAAAACAAAGAACTTTTAAACCTAAGCAAAAAGCTAAAAGTTTAAATAGTTTTGGTAGATAATGGCTTTAGATACAGATAAAGAACAAGTGATGAATGCAATTTCATCACTTGGTTTTGAAGTCTTTAGAAATGGGAGCTTTCATTGGCAAAGTGCAAATACTCCTGATATGAAAATATATAAAGATGGAAAAATAAGGTGCTGGACTTCTTCGCCGTTTAATGATAATAAAAGCAATCGTGGGGATTTGATTGATTTTATAAAACTCGTGAATCGTGATATGAATTTTATTGAAGCAAGAGAGAAAGCTCACAAGCTGTTAAATTTAGAATTACCCTCTATTGATTCATATAAAGGATATTGTTCAGGAACAATAAAAAAAGATGGTTTTATCAATAAAGAATACATAAAAGAATTTGAAAAACAAAGGCTAGAGAATTTCGATAGATATAAAGAGCTTTTAAATGAAGCTTTACCATCTTTAAAGTTTGATAAACAAAAAGAAATAGCACAAAAATATCAAATTGGTTATGTAAAACAGTCTGATAGATTAATTATGCCTATATTAGATGATTATGGAAATATTCTCACACTTTGGAAATATAATAAAAATCCAAAGCCGTTTATTGGTAAAGATGGAAAAGAGGTAAAACTTGGAAAAGTTTTATTTTCTAAGGGTAGAAGCAGAACAACTTTTAATCTTGCAAATTTAAGAGAGTATGGAAAAGATAAATCTATTGAAGTGTATTTATGTGGTGGTGAAAAAGATGTTTTAAATATGGTTGGTAATGGTTACAGGGCTGTAACACTTGGAGCTGAAAATAATGATATTCCAAAAGAGCATTTAGAGCTATTTTCAGGCCTGAAAATCATAGTCGCTTATGACTATGACAAGGCTGGAAAAGAGGGAACTCTTAAAATGCTAGACCAATTAAAAGATGTTGCTCAAAGTGTGAAAACTTGGGATTGGGAAAGTGAAGCTAAAAAACATAAATTAAAATTGTTTAATGGTTTTGATATGACTGATTTTTTAACTCAAACCAAAAGTAAAAAAAACAATTTAAACTAAAAGATAACTCTTTTAATTTGAATAAAAATCAAGAACTTGAAAATGAAAGATAATTAAAGATAAAGGTAAAATTGATGTTAGATAGTTTATTTATAGAACAATGTAAAAATCCAGTTGTTCCAACACAAATAGTTAAAATGATAGTACAGGAAGAGAGCTCTAAAAATCCTTATTCAATTAATGTAAATAAAGATGGGAAAAGTTTTGTTTCATTTACTCCTAAAACAAAAGATGAAGCTATAAAAATAGCTCAAACCTATATTAATGCTGGGTTTAGTGTTGATGTTGGATATATGCAATTGAATAGTGATAACTTTGAATTATTTAATACAACTCTTGAAAAAGCAATTGAGCCTTGTCAAAATTTATTTTTCGCTTCTACTGTTTATTATAATTTTTTCAAAAACACCAGCAAAGAAAGTCCTAAAATTCAAAGAGTTAAACAAAGTCTTAGTGCTTATAATACAGGCTCTTATGAATTGGGATTTAAAAATGGATATGTTGCAAAATATGATAAATATTTTGAAGAAAAATATTTTAAACCAAAATTGATAAAAAATTTATATTAGGAAGTACAAATGAATATATTTGAATTAGTAGTTTATTTTAATGCTAAACATTACAATATAACTTCAATTAAAGCTAATGATTATGATGAAGCTGTTTCAAAAGCTTACAGAAGATTTAATCATAAAAAAATAACAAAAATTGAGCCTTTCATAAGAAAAGCTATATAAACACAAGGAAAGAAAATGGCAAATGAAAGAGAAATAAATAATATGAATGATTTGATATTTCAACAAGAGCTTGAAACTTTATTTCAAGAATTAGAACAAAATGGTGATATTGATAAATATGAAGCTGAAATTGAAAAAGATTCTAAAGATGAGAAAATTAAGGTTAAATATGAAATATGAAGAACATATTGAAAAGATAGCAAATATTTTTTATGAAGCAATAGAAAAAGGTACTGCTCCTTGGGTAAAACCTTGGAAAGCAGAAGATTTTAAATCTCAATCACATAATCCAGTTACTAAGACTATATATAAAGGTATGAACTCTTTTATGCTTGATATGATAAGAATTGATAACAATTATAAAGAAAATGCTTGGCTAACTTTTAAACAGATAAAAGATTTAGGTGGAACAGTTGTAAAAGGAAGTAAAGCAAGTGATGTTATTTTCTTTGAAAAAAGACCTAGAACAGATGAAGATATTGAGAGAAAAGAAAAAAAGCTTTTGCAAGATAATACTATTCCATCAGATTTAAAAAAGATTTTAATTGATGAAAATAGAGAAAAAAAAGTTGATATGATTTTTAAATCTTCAAATGTTTTCAATATAGAGCAAACTATAAATATTGATAAAGATAAAATTAAAGCTCTTTACAAAGATAATGATTTTGAGAAAAAAGATTTTATATCAATTCAGGATTGTCAAAAAGTTTTAGATAATGTAAAAGATTTGGAAATAAAACATTTTAGACAAAGTAAAGCTTATTATAGCCCTGTAAAAGATGAGATTGTTTTACCTGAAAAAGAGCAGTTTTCAAGTCCTGAATCTTATTATAGTGTTGCTTTTCACGAACTAGGACATAGTACAGGGCACGAAAAAAGATTAAACCGTGATTTAAGTGGTAATCCTGAAACAAAAAGCTATGCAAAAGAAGAGCTAAGAGCTGAAATATATAGCTTTTTACAGGCTAAAGAGTTGGGAATGGATTATAATTTAGAAAATCATCAAAGCTATGTAAAGAGCTGGGCTGAAAATCTAAAAGATAAAAAAACTGAAATTTATGAAGCTGTAAAAGATAGCTTTAAAATGGTTACTTTTGTAAAAGAAAATTATATTGATAAAGCTCTTGAAAAAGATAAAACTATTGAAATTAATAAAAATCAAGATTTAGAAAATGGAACAAAGAAACCATTTTTTAAACCAAAAGATAAAAAAAGTGTTGAAGTAGAAAGATGAGAGCAGAGAGAAAATCCAAAGCTAAAAAAGAGCAAAAAATTTATTTTTTAGAGAGTTATTTTGGATTTAAGAATCAATTTTTATCAATAGAAAAATTAATTAGTGATAATTTTCAAAAGTATTCACTAAATGAAATTTTAGATTTTAAAGAAACTTTGCAAGAGCTTTATTTAAAAATGAGATATTTTGTTAAGAAATTAAGAAAATATCATAATGTTTTAATAGATATAGAAAAAAGAAATGGCTTTATATAAAAAAGAACTAGAAAATATAATCCATCTTTAGTGGATCAATTTTTTCTAGTTCAAAATCAAACAAAAAGGAAATATAAAAATGAGATTATTTATAGCAGAAAAACCTGAACTTGCAAAAGCAATTACAACAGGTTTAAATGGCTCTCTACAAAGAGAAGATGGCTATTTTAAGGTTGGTGACAATCTAGTAACTTGGGCTTACGGACATATCCTTGGTTTGGCTATGCCCGAAGATTATAATGAAAAATTTAAAACTTGGAGCTTAGAAGATTTGCCTTTACCAATAGGAACAGGTCAAAATAGTTTTAAATATTTACCAATTGCAAGTTCAAAAAAACAACTTAATATTATTCTTGATTTAATCAACAGTAAAGAAGTTACAAAAATTGTAAATGCTGGTGATAATGATGAAGAGGGTCAAATATTAATTGATGAAATTTTGATGTATGCTAACAATAATAAACCTGTTGAAAGAGTTTTAATATCTGATTTAACAGAAAAAGGTGTAAAAAAAGCATTACAGGAAATAAAATCAAATGATGATTTTAAAGGATTGTCGGATAGTGGATTTTCAAGAAGTCAAGCTGATTGGACTGTTGGAATCAATTTTACAAGAGCTTACACAAAATTGGCACAATCACTTGGTTATCAAGGTGTTTTAAGTGTTGGAAGAGTACAAACTCCAATTTTAGGGTTAATTGTTGCAAGGGATAAAGAGATTGAATCTCATCAAAGTAGCTTTTATTATACAGTTAAAGGCTCTTTCAATTCAAATAATATTCTTTTTAATGCAAATTTAAAAGTAGATGAAAGAATAACAGATGAAGAAATAGCAAATAAAATATTAAATTGTAAAGGTGTAAATGGCACTATTTTAAAGGCTGTAAACGAGCAAAAAAGGATTAATCCTCCTTTACCTTATAATTTGATTGATTTACAAGCTGATGGTGCTAAAAAGTTTGGATATAAGCCTGATAAAACTTTAGATATAACTCAAAGCTTAAGAGAGAAACATAAATTGATAACTTATAACCGTTCGGATAATAGTTATCTTCCTGAAACTTTGTTTGAACAAGCTCCAGCAACTTTGGAAAGTATAAAAGCTAATTTGTTAGATTTTAAAGATTTTGTTGATGGTGCTAATGTTTCAATTAAATCTCTTGCTTGGAATACTGCTAATACAACAGCACATCACGGAATTATTCCAACAGTTCAAAATGTAAATATTGAAGATTTATCAAAAGATGAAAAAAATATTTATACTTTAATTGCTCGAAAATTTGTAGCTCAATTTTACGAGCCAAAAGAGTATATTCATACTCAAATAGAAGTTGGTATTAATGACAATGTATTTTCTACAAGCTCAAAAAGAACAACTAAGCAAGGCTTTGAAGTATTATTTAAAGGTGAGATTGAAGATGATGAAATTGAAAATGATTCAAATGATGTTAATTTAGAAAATATCTCACAAAATACACCAGCAAGTTGCACAAATATAGATATTTCAAAAGAGAAAACAAAACCAAAACCTTATTACACTATTTCATCACTTTTAAAAGATTTAACAAGTGTAGCAAAATATATAAAAGACCCTGAAATTAAAAAACTTTTAGTTGAAAAAGATAAAGATAAAAAAGGTGAAAATGGTGGAATAGGTACACCAGCTACAAGGTCTGCACATATTAAAAATCTATTTGATAAAGGCTATATTGTAGAGGATAAAAAAGCTATTAAATCAACTGCAACAGGTAAAAAATTAATAGAGCTTTCACCATCAACTTTGACAAGTCCTGATATGACTGCTTTGTGGTTTGAACAACAAAAAGAGATTCAAAATGGAAATCTTACAAAAGAACAGTTTTTAAATAATGTTAATGAGTACATTAAAAAAGAAATAGAATCCTTAAAAGAGGGAAATAAATTTGATTCAATTGCAATTGATGAAAATGCTATTAAATGCCCAAATTGTGAAGCTGGAAATTTAAAAAGGATAAAGAATAAAGATAATAAATTCTTTTGGGGTTGTAGCAACTATCAAGGTGGTTGTAAAACAGCTTTTCCTGATGATAAGGGTAAACCATTAATATTAAAACCAAGTGGTCACAAATGCCCTGATTGTAAAGATGGGGATTTAATTAAAAGAAAAACTGTAAAAGATAAAAAAACATCTTATTGGTGGGGTTGCTCAAACTATTCAAAAGGTTGTAAATTTACAACTTTTGATGAAAAAGGTAAACCTAAAAAGAAATAGAAAGAGTATAGTACCAAGAATTTTATTCCTGGTACTATCTTTTTTTTGGCTCAAAATTTAATTACAAATATTAATTAATATTTACTAATACTTTTAAGCATTTATTAATATTATAAATTATACTATTCGTAACTAACATTAATTAACATTACTAAATATTAATTAATACTAAAACAAAAAGGAAAA
The DNA here is from genome assembly GCA_017995775.1 of Aliarcobacter sp. GTDB lineage: Bacteria > Campylobacterota > Campylobacteria > Campylobacterales > Arcobacteraceae > Aliarcobacter. Next base: position 1,212 of record JAGOIF010000030.1, on the reverse strand, counting down.
ATTATGGTACTTATTACAACTGCAAATTTTAGAAGTGGTGGCAAAAGTTCAATTGCTAGACTATTAGCTGAAAAGCTAAATACAACGATTTTAAACTTTGATAAAAAAAGAGATAGTGAAGCTTATAATGTAGTTTCAACAATAAATATCCCTGAAAATAAATCTATCACTAGAAAAGAGGATTGTTTAATTTTGAGAGATAAAACAACAGAGCAAACAATAAAAACAAAATCAAATTATTTGATTTGTGATTTGGGTGGATATTTTGATGAAAGATTAGTTGATTTAAAAAGTGATTTTTATATTATCCCCTCTTTTGATGATTATGAGAGTATTTCTGAAAGTATGAGAACAGCTCACTATATTTTGAAAAACAATATAAAAGCTAAGATTATATTTGTTTTAAATGGTGCTTTTATTGTAGATAAAACAACTAAAGATGAGAAAATAAAAGAGTTTCAGGAACATATAGAAGTGAATGGATTTAATAGATTTACTACCCTATTTCTACCAAAAACAGCTTTAATGAGAAAACTTGTTGATGAAAACACAAAAAAAGATGATTTAAAAAATAAGTTCGAGCAAAATATTAAATATAAAAATGTTGATAAATTTGTTGATGAACTTGTTGGTTTAATAACTGTCCATTACAGTTAAATGAAATGAACACTATAAAAAAGGAGTACATACAATGGATATTTGGGAACTAGCTACAAAAATAAGGCAAGAAGCAAGAAGTAAAAGAAAAATTAGAATAAATTTAACAAGGAGTGTAAAAATGTATAACTGGATACAAGAGCCAAAAGGTAAAGATAAAGAAATAATTGAAAAATATTATTGTGGTGTTAAGATAATAATGAATGATGGAAAAATTTTGTTAGAGAATGTTTATACCTTAGAAGAGATATATTTAAAAATAGATGAATTAGCAGAATCTTTAAATATGTGTATATTTTTATTTAATAAGAAGAGTAATTTATACTACAAATATTATTGAATCTGTTCATAGACAATTTAGAACTTTAACTAAAACGAAGGGTGCATTTCCAAATGATGATAGCTTACTTAAACTACTGTTTATGGGAATAAAAAATGCAGAACAAAAATGGACAATGCCAATAAGAAATTGGAGCTTAACTCTGTCTCAACTAGCCATCCACTTTGAAGGACGGCTTGATGATAGTTTAAATTTATGATAGAATTTTAGGAATT
>JAGOIF010000029.1 GCA_017995775.1 Aliarcobacter sp. | reverse complement strand
TTACTTATATAATAGAGATATTACAATATAATTTTTAATTATAAATTAAATATATCAAATAGCTGTTATGTAAAAAATTGAGAAACTTTCAGAAAGTACCATTAAATTTAAATATTTCTTGATAGTTTAGAATATAAAATATGATACTATTTCAAAAAATCAAAAGGATATATCATAGCAACTTGTAAAAATTGCAAAAATGAAATTGAAGCAAAAAAAAGACAATGCCCTTATTGTGGAATTTTAAATCCAACAGTAACTTTGAAAGATATATTTATAGCGCTTTTCATTGTTTTATTTGTTATGAGTATAGTTACTTACTTTGTAAATAACTAAGCTTTTCTCATAGTTTTATCTTCTAATAAGTGCGTAAAGAAATCCAACAGCTAAACCAATAAAGTGAGCATACCAAGCAATTGGAAGACCTATTATTAGTGGTGCTACGGAGATTAGTAAAACCCAAGTTATTATTCCACTTCTTTGAGCTTTATCATAATATGCAACATATCCTAAAAGTGCACAAATAGCTCCCGATGCTCCAACTAAATTCACATAATTATCTAAATAATAAATATATGCAAAAGATAAAAGGGAAGTTATTATTCCTGTCACTAAATAAAGTGCTATTAGTTCTTTTGAGCTTCTTGATCTCTCTATTAGATTCCCAAACTGCCAAAGAACAAACATATTCATTCCTAAGTGAGCAATTCCACCATGGGCAAAAATAGTACTTAAGGGTTGCCACCAAAAGTTATATACTAAAAAATATAGATTAAGACCAAATAATAATCCACCCTCTTCTATATTTATTTGAATAATATACATAACAACTGTTATGAATATTAGTACATTTGTTGCTGTTATATCTTTTTTACTGAATTTTTCTAACATTGTTTTCATATGCCTTTATCGTACAATCTATTTTTGAAGCTATTTCATTTTTATCATATAAGTTAAAATCTATATAAAATTTAAATATATCTATATTATCTGCTTTAAATATTGTCAAAATACTTCCTGAACAAAATTTACAATCTTTTAATTTCTTATTATTTGGATCTTTTTTATCATTTTCAATTATTTTATATGAGATTGTTAAATATTTATTTATATCATTTTTTGGTTTTCTTTGTATTGCTGCATTAAAATAAGTATCTAATTCATCTATTTTTATAAAATCTTCTATCATTGATTCTAAATAAACTGATTTTGTATATCCACCTTCTACTTTATAATGACCTTTATTTAAGGCTTTAATAGAATCATTTAGAAGTTTTTGATTAAATACTTTGGAAGTTGAAAAAGTCTCTTTTTCACATGGAAGTGGAATGACTTTTTCTTTTAGATTATCATTTTTATAGTCATCATTTGATATATATTTTGAATATAAAACAATTGTTATTGAAATTAATAGAATAGAGACTAATGTAAAAAAATTATTTACAATTAGACTCTGTCTTCTTTGGCTCATATTAAAATACTAATGCTTCTTTTAAAACATCTTCTATTACATCAACAGCTTTTATTTCCATAGCATCTTTTACTTCTTGAGGAATATCATCTAAATCTCTATCGTAATTTTTTCTAGGAATTAAAGCTTTTTTCATTTTTGCTTTATATGCTGCAATTAATTTTTCTTTTAGTCCACCAATTGGTAAAACTTTTCCAGATAAAGTAAGCTCTCCTGTCATTGCAACATCTGCTTTTATTGGTCTATCTGATAATACAGATGCGATTGCTAATGCCATAGTAATTCCAGCACTTGGTCCATCTTTTGGAGTTGCACCTTCTGGAATATGTAAGTGAATATCAAATCTTTTGTATATTTCACTTGGATCTACAATAGTTTTATCTTCAATCTCTTTTACTGATTTTGGTATTGTTTCATTTTCAATTAATAAAGCACCTTTATCAATTAATAATTTCACAACCGAATAAGAGATTCTAGAAGACTCTTTCATTACCTCACCTAAGTTTCCAGTAACTGCAAGACTTCCTTTTCCTTTTAATCTAATTGCTTCAATTTTAAGCACATCTCCACCAACCGATGTCCATGCAAGACCATTTGCAATTCCTACGAAATCTTTTTTATCAGCAGGGTCTATTTCAAAAATAGGATTATCTAAATATGACTTAATATTTTTCGTATTTATAACTACTTTTTCTAAAGTTTCATCATTTAAAATCTGTTTTACACTTTTTCTAAATAATTTTGAAAACACTCGTCTTAAATTTCTAACTCCAGCTTCCCTTGTATATTTTTCAATAATAAGTTCAATTGTTGCTTTATTTAAACTAACTTCAGTTTTTTTAAGTCCGTGTTTTTCTAACTCTTGAGGAATCAAATAATCTTTTGCAATATGATATTTTTCATTTGGAGTATAAGATGAAATTTCAATAAATTCCATTCTATCTCTTAATGGTGCTGGAATTTTTCTAGCATCATTTGCTGTTGATACAAATATAACTTGAGATAAATCAAGTGGAAAATTAATATATAAATCTCTAAATTCATGATTTTGTTCAGGATCTAAAATTTCAAGCATAACAGCTGTTGGATCACCTCTGTGATTTGCTCCTAATTTATCAATCTCATCTAAAACCATAACTGGATTCATTTTCTTAGCATCAATTAGACCTTTTACCAATCTTCCTGGCATTGCTCCCACATATGTTCTTCTGTGTCCTCTTAACTCATTTACATCTTCCATTCCACCAAGAGCAACTCTGATAAGTGGTCTTTTTAAAGCTTTTGAAATAGAGTTAGCAAGTGAAGTTTTACCAACACCTGGAGGTCCTACAAAACATAGAACTGTACCTTTTGATTTTAAATCTTCAATATTTCTTTGTTCAAGAAGTTGTTTAACCGCAAAATATTCTGAAATTCTCTCTTTTGGTTTTTCAAGTGAATAATGATCTTTATTTAATTGATCTTCTACATTTTTAACAGATATCTTTTCATCAGCATATTCTCCAAAAGGAATATCCAAAACTTGTTCAACATAGGTTTGTAAAAGTGAAGCATCAGGAGAATCAGGATTCATTCTTCCTAATTTTTCTATTTGTTTTTTAGTCTCTTTATACCCTTCTTTTGGCATAAACGCTTTTTTTGCTTTTAATCTTTTTTTATAAGATTCAATTTCTACTTCTTTTTGGTTATCGCTTCCAAGTTCTTTTTGAATTGCTTTAATTTGTTCTTTTAAGAAGTAATCTTTATGTGTTTTTTCAATCTTTGAATTTACTTTTTGAGTTATTTCTTTTTGAATTTTAAAAGATTCAATCTCTTTTTTAATAACTTCAATAATATCAAATAATCTTTGTTCTATATTTGTTTGAGAAAATAGTTTATAAGCTTCGTCTTTTTTTACTTTTAAAACAGATGAAATTAAATCTGCAATTCTTGTAGCATCATCATTTTCTTCTATTGTTTTTACTAAATCAGCTGGAAATTTAATATTTAATCTTGATAATTTTTTTACATTTTCAATTAATACTTCAATTACTGATTTAATACTTTGTTCATTTGATTCTTCACTTTCTAAAATATTTACATTTACAAATAATGAATTATCATCAGAAAAATCAGAGATTCTACCTTTTGCTAAACCTTGAAAAAGTACTTTTATTTTACCATCAGGTAAAGATACTTTTCTCATAATATTTCCAATAACTCCAACATCATAAAAAGAATTGTGTTCTCTTTTTCCTTCTTTTGATTGTTTTGAAACGGCAACTATTACTAATTTATTATGTTCAATTGCATATTCAACTGCTTTAATATTTTGCTCATTGCTTAAAAAAAGTGGAGCAATCATAAAAGGGTATAAAAATATATCATCCTCTACTATTAAAGGTATAGTTTGTGGAAAGTTATCATAATTTTCTAATTCCATTTAATTTAACTCCTAAAATTTATCATATTTTATAATTTATTCAAAAAGCCATCTGTACCAAGGTACACTAACTGGTTCAATTTCACTCGGATTTATCCAAGCTTCTTTTACTTTTTGTTCATAAAAAGCAGCTGCTTTTTCTTTATCTTGTTTTGCATAAAGTTTTGCAATTTCATTATCAACTGATGCTTTTGCCATAGACAATCTTGCATTAATTGTATCGACTAAAGGCATATACGGTGATGTTGAATATTTAACTTTAAAATCTTGAATCTGAACTAATGTTTCTTCAATTAGTTGTTGATCTCTAAATTGATATTTAAATCCTAGAAAGTTTGCTTTGATTTTTAAATATCTTGCATAATCTATGTCTTTACTTAAACTAAATCTTTTTATATATTCATCTAAATAAAAGTTCGCCAATGCGTACTCTTCGTCATCTATATGAGCATTAACTAAAATTAAAATCGCACTTGGAATAAAAGGTGAATTTCTGTGTTCACTCTCTAAAGATGTGTATGTATCATCTGCTTGATCTAAATCATTTGATGCAATTTGTTTTAACATTTTGTTATACCAATAAAGAGCTGGTTTATTATATTCTTCTTCACTTTTTGAAGAACAAGCCGATAACACGAAGGCTACGCAAGCTATTAATAATATATTTTTGAATTTAAAGCTTTTCATAATTTTAATATCCTTTCTCATAAAAATGACATTCTATCTAATAGTAGCTTAGGAATTATCTGCTATAATTAATCAAAATAATCAAAAAGGTAATATTATGAAACTAACATTAATTGGTAATGGAATTATGGCTCAATCATTAGCCAAAGGTCTTCTTAAAAACCATGAAGTAGAAATCATAGGAAGAGATATAGAAAAGTTAAAACTTATTAAAGAAAAAATACCTCAAATAACTATAAAAGCTTTAGATGATCATGAAGATATTACAAATAAAAATGTTATATTTTGTGTAAAACCTTATGCTTTACAAAGTGTTTCAGCAAGATTAACTGGAAATGCAAATATGTTATTCTCTATTTTAGCTGGAACAAAATTAGAAACATTAAAAAAACAAATTAAAGCAAAACATTATATTAGAACAATGCCAAATATAGCAGCTTCAGTTCAACACTCAATGACAACAATAACAGGTGATAATGAAGCAAAATTAGTGGCTATAGATATTTTTTCAAGTATTGGTCAAGCAATTTGGGTAAATACTGAAAATCAACTGGATATTGCAACTGCAATTGCTGGAAGTGGACCTGCTTATTTAGCATTAATAGCAGAAGCTTTAGCAGATGGTGCTGTAAAAGCTGGTTTAGAAAGACATATTAGTACACAATTAGTTCAAGGATTATTTAGTGGAACTGCGGCTTTATTAAAACACTCACATCCTGCAATTATAAAAGATTCAGTTATGAGCCCTGGTGGCACAACTGCTGCTGGTTATGCACAACTTGAAAAAGCAGGTGTTAGAAATGCTATGATTAATGCAGTTGAAGAAGCTTATAATAAAGCAGTTGAGCTTGGTAAAAAGTAGTTTTACACTTCTTGAAACGCTAATTAGTATTACACTTTTAACAATCATAATAAGTGGATTTTCATACTCTTCTTATTATGATGAAAAAAATCATAAAAATTTTGTCTTATTAAATCATTTAGAAAATAAATTTACTACTCAAAACTACAAAGACTTCTTGAAATCTTCAAAACAAATAGAAATAATTAAAAACAAAGAAACAACAGAAAATATAATCGTTTCAAAATACCAATTTCAAAATGATGATGTAAAGATTTTTAAATATGAAAAATAGTTTTTCACTTTTAGAAATAATTCTTACTTTAATAATCTCAAGTATCGTAATAATATATTCAACACTTTTTACAAAAGAACTATTTTTTTCAAATAAAAATAATCAAAATATTGAAATTGCAAAAATAGATATTTTATCAACAAAAATATTTTTTGAAAAACATAAAAATGAACTGGATTTAATTAGCTATAAAAATGAAAATTTATATTTCAAAAATAGTTTATTACTTGAAAATGTAAAAGATTTTAACTTAAGTAAAAACAATCAAAATATAAAAATCACAATAAATTTAAATGATGAAATAAATCAAACTTGGGAATTTATCTTATGAAAAAAGCTTATACTTTACTAATAAGTATAGTTTTAATAACTATTTTTTCATATTTAGCTATTTCTATTTTAGAGACAAAATCTTTAAGAAGTACAAATTTATCAAATCAATATTTATATATTCAAGGGAAAAATCATTTGGATTTTTTTAAATCATATCTTTTAAATATTGATTTAAATGATATTCAAGAGCTTGAGATAAAAGATGATTTATTTGATATTAAAGCAAAAATAGAAAAAGAAAATTCTTCTTTTTCTATTAATATTTTTGTGAAAGCTAAAGATTATGATATTTCACTTTATGAAAGAATTATTAAAGAATAACAGCCAAAACTTTTTTTGCTAATTCTAAAGCTTTACTTCTATGCGAAAACTCTTTTTTAATTTCAGCGCCCAATTCACCTAAAGTTTTATCAAAACCATTTGGAATAAACATTGGATCATATCCAAAACCATTTTCTCCAATTTGTTTATTTAAAACATTTCCATGCATCCAACCATGAACTGTATATACTTCACCTTCGTAAACTATTGCTATACAAGCTGTATAAAATGCTGGTGTTTTTTCTAGGTTTAATGTATTTAATTTTGATATTAATTTTGCATTATTATCTTTATCACTTGCATTTATTCCAGCATATCTAGCACTATAAATCCCAGGTTCATTATTAAGTACAGGAACTGAAATTCCTGAATCATCTGAAATCACAATAATATTTGTAAAACCTTTTTCTATTAATAAATCATAAATAGTTTTAGCTTTTTTTATAGCATTTCCCTTAAAACTATTCTGGTCTTCATCAATTTCTATTTCACCTAAAATTTCACTAAAAGCAATTACTTCGTCATTTGGCATTAGTTTTTGAAATTCTGCAATTTTACCTTTATTAGCTGATGCCAAAACTATCTTCATTTTCATCCTTTTCAACCTACTATTAACTATTATTAACTATAATCACAAAAAATTATAATATATTTAGGATTATATATGATTAAATCAGTTTTACCTCTTAGTTTGATTATCGCGCTAAGATTTTTCGGTCTATTTTTAGTTTTACCAATTATTTCAGTATATGCTATGAATTTAGAAGGCGCAACACCAGCTTTAGTTGGTATTGTAATTGGTGGTTATGCATTAACTCAAATGATTTTTCAGGTTCCTTTTGGAATGATAAGTGATAAACTTGGAAGAAAGAAAACTATTGTTATTGGATTAATACTTTTTGCTATTGGTTCTTTAGTTTGTGCTCTTTCTACTGATATTTATTCTTTATTATTTGGAAGATTACTTCAAGGTGCAGGTGCTATTGGAGCTGTTGTAACAGCAACTATTAGCGATTTAGTAAAAGAAGAGCAAAGAGCAAAAGCAATGGCTACTATGGGAATGTTTATTGGAGTTGCTTTTGCAGCATCAATGGCAGCAGGTCCTACTTTAGGAGCTACTTTTGGTATTCAAACTCTATTTTATATTGTTATGATTATTGCAATTGGTTCTATTTTTGTTTTATTAAAAATGGTTCCAAATCCTCCTGTTATAACTCATACTTATAATAAAAAAGTAGAAGTTGCAGCTGTTTTAGGAAACGTAAATTTAATAAAAATGAATATTACAAACTTTTTACAAAAAGGTTTAATGACATTTGCATTTATGATTATTCCTATTGTTTTAACAAAAACTTACGGATGGGAATTAAAAGATTTATGGCAAGTTTATATGCCTGCTATGGTTTTTGGATTTCTTGCTATGGCACCTGCTGCTATTATTGCTGAGAAAAAAGGTAAGTTTAGAGAAATTTTAATTATTGGAATTGTATTTTTTGCGGTTTCATATTTGATTATTGGATTTAGTTCAAGTGCTACTATATTTGTTATAGGTGTTGTTATATTCTTTATTGGATTTAATATGCACGAACCAATTATGCAATCACTTGCTTCTAAATTTGCAAAAGTTCATCAAAGAGGTTTTGTTTTAGGAATTTTTAACTCAGCTGGATATTTAGGAACTTTCCTAGGTGGAGCAATTGGTGGAGTATTTTTTCAAGATGTTGAATTAAGTACTTTAGTTATTGTAATTGCTGTTGTTTGTGCACTATGGGCTGTTTTAATTATAACAATGGCAAACCCTTCAAAGAAAAAATTTGCTTACCTTAGTCTTGATGAATTTCATTTAGAAAACAGTGTAAATTTAAATCACAATGCAATTGATGAATGGTATGTTAATAATACTGAAAACGTAATTGCAATTAAATATGATAATGAAAAAATAAGTGAAGACGAAATAAAAAATCTTTTAAGATAAATTTTTGTTTTTATAAACATTAGCTATAATTTAACAAAAAAGGAGAATAAGTTGAAAAAAATATTATCAATATCTTTTATACTTATTCTCTTCTCCTCTATATTTTTAAGCGCTTCTAAAACCTATAATATAAGCCAATCCTCTTTAAATACCATTGAAAATAAATACGGCTCTGCTGCAAAAGCTAGAGTTGAAGCTTGGGATTCCATGATTGAAGCTTCAAAAAATGAACCTATTTTAAATAAAATTAAAAATGTAAATGATTTTTTTAATGCAATAACATATAAATCAGATCAAGCACATTGGGGCAAAAAAGATTATTGGGCGACACCTTTTGAATTTATGGGAAGTGGTGCTGGAGATTGTGAAGATTATGCCATTGCTAAATATTTTTCACTTATAAAACTTGGGATTGATGATGATAAGTTAAGAATTACTTATGTTTCTTATACAAAAGCTAATAGTAAATTTGAACAAGCACATATGGTTTTAACTTATTATCACAAAAGTGGAGCTGAACCAGTTGTTTTAGACAATATTAATAAAACACTTCAATTAGCATCAAAAAGAACTGATTTAAAACCTGTTTATAGCTTCAATGCTTCTGGATTATGGCAAGCTAAAACAAAAGGTGAAACAAAAGTTGGAAGTAATAATCTTAAATCTTGGAAAGATTTAATGAGTAGATTTTAAAAAAGGAATACAAAATGTCTTTATCTAAACAGCTATATATAATCATATCAGTAATATTTTTTATGATTTTTGCAGGTAATTTTATAATTAGCGTTAAAAATACTAAAGAGTATTTAGAAAGTGAATCAATAACTAAAGCACAAGATACGGCAACGTCATTGGGAATGAGTTTAAAAAATCTTTTAAAAGATAAAACTAACCCTGAAATACAATCAGTTATTAATGCTATTTCAAATAGCGGATTTTATAAAGAGATTAGACTTGAAGATGCTTTATTTACTATAAAACAAAGTGAACTAATCAAAGCTTCAAAAGATTTAGACGATTCATCTTGGAAAATATCTAATTTAACTACTGATGAAAAAATAGCAAAAATTGAAGTTATTACTTTAAATGATGATTTTGAAAAAGAGTTATTAGCTTTAGAAAATACAAGTGCTGAAAAACAAACTTTGATTGATGAAAAAGTAGAACCTAGTGATACTGTTTATAATATTATTCCAAAAATTAATACAAATGGAAAAATAACTTTAACTTTTAATTTCACAGCAACAAATCAAGAAGAAAAAAAGATTGATACAAATGCAACAATTACTTTAAATAGAGTTCTTGCAGTAAACTCAAGAGATATAAAATTTGATTCAGTTCCACAATGGTTTATTAAATTAATTCCAATTGATTTAAAAGAACAATTAAGTGAGATAAATAATGGTTGGCAAACAAGCGCAATTATTTATGTAAGTGCTAATCCTGGGGAAGCTTATTTTAAACTATATGAACAAGCAAGAAGTGCTATTATTTATGCAATTATTGCATTTATTATCTCTATTTTTATTTTATTTATGTTTGTTCAATATCTTTTAAAACCTCTTAAAAATCTAGAAAAATTAGCTAATGATATTGCAATTGGGAAATTTGGAAAAATTGAAAAACTTCCATGGACAACAGAAATAAAAGCCGTTGCCCTTGCCTTTAATGATATGTCAAGTAAGATTGAAGCTATTATTAATAGATTGAATCTAACTTTAGAAAATATTACAAAAAAATTATCTTTAGATGAATTAACAAGTTTAAATTTAAAACAAAGCTTTGAAACTGATATGAAGCATATGTTTATCAACAAATCAAATGGTTATATTTTTGTAATTAAGATATTTGATTTAGCAACTTTTGCAAAAGCTCATACAAATTCTGAAGTAAATGATTTTATTAAGAAATTTGCAAAAGTTTTAACAAGTGTAAAATTTAATGAAAAATCAAAAATAAGTGCTTATAGATTTTTTGGTTCTGAATTTGCTTTAATAGCTCAAAATTTTTCTTATGAAGATGCTATTTCTTTTACAAAATTATTACAAAAGAAATTTGAAGAGTTATCTTTCGAATTTAATAAAAAAGATATTGTTCATATTGGAGCAACACCTTTTAACCAAATTGGAACTACTCCAGAAATTTTACAAAGTGCAACACAAGCCTATGAAAAAGCCACTTTAATTGGACCAAATGAATTTTTTATAACTGATTCAAATGAATTAGCAAGGGATATGCAAAGCTGGAGAGAATTGATTTTTGATATTATTGATAACTCTAAATTTGAATTAACTTATATTGGAAATAGTAAAAAACTTGATGATTCAAGTGATAATATAGTTATGCAAGAAGCATTTGCAAGTATTAAAGATAAAGAAAATAATGATATTCCAATAGGAACATTTGTATCGATTGCTGAAAAATATGAAAAAATTCTTGATTTTGATAAAAAAGTTATTCAAAAAGTAATAAACCATATTTTAATCAATAATGTTAAGCATGATATTTCTATAAATTTATCCCTTGAATGTATAAATAATACTGCATTTATCGCATGGTTAGAGAAAAAAATTCTTGAAAATAAAAATATTGCTTCACAACTTGTATTTAGTGCAACTGCTTATGCTGTTGCAAAAGATGTTGATAAGTTTAAATTCTTTGCAGATGAAATGCATCAATGTGGTGCAAAAATAATCATAAAAAGATTTGAAACAAAATTTATTGCACTTAATGATTTAAAAGATTTTAATTTAGATTATATAAGACTTGCTAGAGATTATACAAACAACATTTCTAATGACTATTCAAAACAAGCTTTTGTTGAATCAATCTCTGAGCTTGGAACACTTTTAAATATCAAAGTATTCGCTGAAAATGTACAAGATGATCAAGATCTTGAATTTATAAAAAAACACCACTTATACGCAGCAAGTAGATAATTTTCTACTTGTTCGCTCTTTTTATTAACCTGCCCTATTTTATGAAGGAATTTTATGTTTGAAAAAGTTTTAAGATTTTTTGTGGAAAATTCAAGAATGAACTATACTTTGTTTATTTTGATTTTTGCCGTTGGGATTTGGTCTTATTCAAAAACTCCAAAAGAAATCTTTCCTAGCTTTGAACTTGATATGATTTCAATAAAAGGCTCTTATGTAGGAGCTAGCGTTGATATTTTAGACAAAATGGTTGTTAGTGAGATTGAAGATAATCTAAAAAATGTTGATTCTGTTGATACTATTTCAACAATAGTAAGTCCTGGAAGATTTACTATTGTTTTAGAGCTAAAAAAAGGTTATAGCAAATATGTTGAAGCTGATAAAATAAAAGATATTATCACCCTTGTAAAATCAAATTTACCCTCTGATATGGATGAACCTTCTGTTAGTACTCTTGATAAAGCAAGACCCTTAGCAAGTATTGTAATGAGTTCTGAAAAGTTATCAATTGATGAATTAAAACCTTTTGCAGATGATTTAAAAAGTAAAATTTTAACAATAAGTGGAATAAGTGAGATTAATATTTTTGGAGATTCTGATAAATATTTTGAAGTTTTATTAGATGAAAGAAAAATTGATGCATTAAATTTAAATAAAAATGATGTATTTAATGTAATTGGAAATTTATCATATATTTTTCCAATTGGAAAAATTGAAGACCCTAAAAAACACTATTATATCTCCACAAATAATGGCGCTAAAAATGCTGATGATTTTGGAAATACTTTAATAAAAGTATCAAATAAGACCATTTATATAAAAGATATTGCAACTATTGCTAAAAAATATGAAGACTCTTCAACTCTATACTCTTTTAATTCAAAACATGCCTTATCATTAGAAGTTATTCAATCAGACACAGCAGATGCTATAAAAATAGTAAATGAAATAAAAAAAGAACTTCCTACTATTATAAAAAATAATCCAGATATTGAACTTGCAATTACAGATGATAATAGTGAAAAAATAATAGAAAGATTAAACGTAGTTACATCAAATATTTTATTAGGTGTAATTTTAATTGCCATATTAATTGCCCTTTTAATAAATGCACGAATGTCACTTATTATCGTTCTTGGGATTCCTACTTCTTTTGTTATTGCTATTACATATATGTATTTTTCAGGATATTCAATAAATATGATATCTCTTGTTGGAATTTTAATAGCCATTGGTATCGTCGTTGATGATGCTATTGTAGTTAGTGAAAATATACAACAACATATTGAAGAAGGCATGGAGCCAAAGGAAGCAGCTATTATGGGTGCAAAAGAGATGGTTGAACCCGTTACCATTGCTTCTATTACTACTTTATTCTCGTTTTTGCCAATTTTACTAATAAGTGGAACTATGGGTGAAGTTATGAGATTAATTCCTATTGCGCTTAGTGCTTTGATTGTGGCATCACTAATTGAGTCATTTATCTTTCTTCCAATTCATGCTGCACATACTTTAAAAAGTAATTCAAAAGTTGCCTCATGGGAAAAAGCAAATGTTGTTTATAATAAGATTATTCAGTTTTTTATGAATTGGAGAAAAACATTTATTACTATTTTTATAATTATTGTTCCTCTTTTAACTTTTAAACTTTTAAGTGATTCAAAATTTCAGATGTTTCCTAAGTTTGATGCAAGTGATGTAAAAATAACTCTTAAGGCAAATGCAAATACAACTTTGGAAGAATCTTTTAAAATAGTTAGTGAAATAGAAGCTGATTTAATGCAAAAAACCGATGAATTTTATATCAAAAGCATAAGCTCAATAGCAGGATTTAGAAAAGATGTTGGAAGCAATACAGAAAATTTTCCTTATGCTATGTATATGACCGTTGAACTTAAAAAACTCGTAGCCATGAATTTTTTAGATAGATATATAACTCCATATTTAAGTTTTCAATATGATGATGAAGGAAGAGAAAGAGAGATAACCTCCGATGAAGTATCTACAAAACTAAAGAAATATTTAAATGAAAAAGATTACAAAAGCAAATATAATTTAGATGAAATTGAAATTTTAGAAAGAAAAGTGGGTCCTATTAAATCTGATGTAAAAATCGGAATTATCACACCTGATAATCAAAAAGCAATTGCTGCTGTTGAGAGATTAGATAAAGAATTAAAAAGTATTGTTGGTATTAAATCAGCATCAAATTCATTAAAATTTGGAATTGATGAAATAAAAATAAAAGTAAATTCTTATGGTGAACAATTAGGAATTACCGAATCATTTATAGGAAATTATCTATCTAATCTTTATCTTTTAAAGAAAAAAGCTGTTTCTTTTGATGAAAAAGAGATGTTAGAAATAAAAATAAAATCACAAAATAAAGATGATTATGAAAGCTTCAAGAATACAAAGATACCTCTTGCAAATGGTTCTTATGTAACTTTATATGAAGTTGTTGAATTAAACACTCTACGAGCCTTTGAACAGCTCTTAAAAGATCAAGGAATTAAGAACTTCTACGTTTTTGCAAATGTTAATCCAGATATTATAACTTCAACAGAAGTTGTTAAAAAACTAAAACCAACTTTGGATGAATTAGAAAATAGTGGATTAAAAATAGTTTTAAAAGGTGAAGCTGAAAAAAATGCTGAATTAAAAAGAGATATGCTTTTATCAACTGCCTTAGCATTAGTTTTAATCATGCTTTCTATGCTTTATTTATTTAATTCATTTAGAGAAACATTTATTGTTATGAGTGTTATTCCTTTTTCAATTTTAGGGGTTTTAATAGGACATTCATTATTAAATTTAAATCTTTCCATGCCTTCAATGATTGGAACATTAGGTCTTGCTGGAGTTGTTATTAATGATGGAATTATTATGATGACTTATTTAAAGAAAGCCAAAACTATTGATGAAATATTTGTAAGAGCAACAAAAAGATTTAGACCTATTATTTTAACAACGGTTACTACAATAGTAGGAATGTTATCTTTGATTTTATTTCCAAATGGAGAGGCTGCAATATTTCAACCAATTGCAATTGCTTTAGGTTTTGGATTAGCTTGGGGAACTGTTTTAAATCTTATTTATTTACCAGTTTTATATACATTAACACATAAATTAAGAAAAGTATCAAAGGTTTAATTTGATACTTTTATTAATAAAAAAAGAGATTAAAATAAATTAACTAAATCTATTTAATAAAATTCTTTTCTATTTGACTTGCATCTATTTCTTGATTATCTTCATTTAAAAAACCATAAAAATAACTCTCACTATTAACTAAAACTTCTATTACTAAAATATTTTTTTCTGGATAGTTTTTAACAAATTTTTCTATTGCTTCTAAAGCTGAATCATCCCAATATTTTTCTATTTCTTCATTGTTTCCAACATCACAAAACAAACAATCATCACACATTGAAAATAGATATTTTCCTGCACCTTCATATATTTCGAAAGAGTTGTTTTCATTATCTAGTTTTTCATTTGTAAAGGGACAATATAAACCAAAATTTCTTACATTTTTAGGTTCGATTGTAATTTTATTCATAAATATCCTTTTTTAATTAATTTTGCATTATACAACAGAATACTATTTTAGAATAACTTTTATATCATTCATACTTTTAAAATCTATAAATTCATTCAAAATAGAAACCAACTGAATTACTTCACTATTTTTCATTCTAATACAACCGCTTGATTCATAAGAACCGATTGTTTTTTCACTTATAGTTCCATGTATTCTAAAAGTTTCTTTTCCATCTACTTTGTGGGTTAAATTTATTTTTGCAGATCCCATATAGTTTAGTTTATCACCACCTAAAACAACACTAGGAAGTTCTATTCCTCTTTTTTTAAAGCTTTGAATTGTATCTTGGGTTGGATACCAAATAGGATTTAAAGCTATGGAGGTAACATTTCCTGTTCCTAAAGGTTTTTTAATATCTTTTTTTGCAGTTGAGACTTTATAGGTTTTAAGATTTTTGATTCCTCGTTCACTTTTACCACCAACTTTCATGGTATTATTTGAAGAATCAACTTCTATTATTAAGTTATCAAAATATGCATAATCTGATAATAAATTATCTACTTTTCGCACTTTTGTAATTTTTGGGGTATATTTATCAATTATGATTGAACCCATTGATTTAAAATCTTCCAAAATTTTAAGTTCATCTAAGAAGTTTTTTGAAAGTAAAGAATCATCTTTTTTTTGCTTTGGAATAGTTTTTTCTTTTTTTTCTGATTTTAAATCATCGGATAGTTTTTTTATAAAAGGTTTTTGTTTTTTCACAAAATCAGAAGATTTATCCAAAAAATCTTTTGCTTGGGAATATTCTTTGAAAGTTCCTAAATACGTTCTATAAACTTTTTCATCTTTTAGCACAAAAACCTCAGCATTTTGAGCTTTTTTGATATTGTTTTTACAAGTATTTGCATTTTCTAGACTTGTAGTTGTACAAACACATATTGAATAGTTTTTTACTTCATTTGCAAAAATAAATGTATTTATGCAAATAAAATAAATTAAAAGTCTAAACATATTTTCTAATAATCTCTATTTTAAAACATCCAAAATTTCGTTTGTATTTCTTGATATTCTAAAAATTCTATTATCAACTCTATAAATATCAGTATTTTTAATATTTTCATATTTATTTGTATTAATCATTGTTCCTTTATTTAAGAAACTCTCTTTTGCAATTTGACCTTTTTGTAAATGTCCAGGAAGATTATTTGATACTTTTACTTTATTTTCAATTTCTTTCTTCTCTTTTTTTTCTTTATATTCTTTCTTTGGTTTATGGTTTGGTTTTTCTACATAATCTTTATAGCTAACCATATCCGCATCTTGTTGTCTTGCCTGTAATGAAACGTTCATTAATCCTACTAACATTAGTAAGCTAAGTATTTTTTTATTAAACATATTTTCCCTTATTTTTTAAGTTTTGAAATTTTATCTAAATAATTACATCAAAGTAAATTATTCTGTTTTTTAATCTTTATAAAGAGGAATTTTTATAGAAAAATTTGCCCCTTCATACTCTATATCATTGTAAAAATATTTTTTATTACAAACAAAAAGCGCACCATTCATATGTTTTGTTATTATCTCTTCTGCCATATATAAACCAATTCCCGTTCCAATACTTTTGTGTTTTGTGGTAAAATATGGTTCAAATACTTTTTCTATAATATCTTCATCAATTCCACCTGCATTATCACAGATATCAATAATTACATCATTTTCATCAAAATTTATATCAATAAATATGTATTTGTTTTTTATTTCATCATTTTGAACTAAAGCATCTTTTGCATTATTTAAAATATTCATTAATACTTGTTTAAACTCATTTTCACTTGCCATAATAGTATTTGTTTCAACTTTTCTAAATACTATTTCTATTTGTTTATATTTAAAATTTGATGACAATAATTTTAGTGTTTTATTTATTACTTCTAAAGAATCAAATTTTTCATTTGTTGTATCTTGAATAAAGAAGTTTCTAAAATCATCTATTGTTTCAGATAAATAATTAGTTGAACTACTAATAGAATCAACAAAATCTTTTATCTCTTCATCTTTGTAAATTTCTTTGTAGTCGCAGCTTATTTTAATAGCACCTGCTGCTAAACTTATCACACTTAAAGGCTGTCTCCATTGGTGGGCGATATTTCCTAACATCTCACCCATTGATGCCATTTTTGATTGATTAAATAGCATTCTTTCTTTTTCTTTTATTATTTCTTCTTGATTTTTTTGTTTTGAAATATCTGAAAAAATTCCTATGTAGTTTACGAGTTCATTTTTATCATTATAAACAGCACTTATTGTTAGCCATTCTATATAATTAGTTCCATCTTTTTTTCTATTTACAATTTCTCCATCCCAATAATTTTTTTCTTTTATTTCTTTCCACATATCTTGATAAAAATCATTTGAATTTTTATCAGATTTTAGTATTTTTGGATTTTTGTTTAATACTTCATATAACTCATATCCCGTACATTTTATAAATGCATCATTTACATTTATAATATTTACATTTTCATCTGTGATTATTATTCCATCATGGGTATTTTTAAATACTTGATAAGCTTGTCTTAAAACTTTTTCATCAATTTTCTTTTGTGTTATATCTTTTCCAAGGAAAACAAGTTCAAGATTATCTTCTATATTAATTATATTTACACTAACTTCTAAATCTATTTTTTGAAAATCTTTATTTGTAATTGTGATTTCTTTTTCATTAACTTCACAAGGATTTTTAAGTATATTTTTAAACCATAGTTTATCTTTATCACTTAAACAATCAATATCTTTAATGTATGTATTTACATAATCTTCTTTTAAAAACCTATCAACACTATTATTCATCTTGTTGATTTTTCCATCTTTATTTAAGATCATTGAATATAAATTACTTTGTTCAAATAAGTCTTTAAATCTTTTTTGATTTTCTATTTGTGCCTTATGTAGTGCGATCTCTGTTCTTTTATTTTTATCACTTTTTACTATAAAAATAAGTATTAAAATTGATATAACTACTAAAAGAATAGTAATTATCAATAAAAAGTTAAATCTTTTTTCTTCCCAGTTTTTCAAAGAACTTGCATAATCAAATCTAAGTAAAAGAGATAAAGGATAGTTTTGAATATTTTCAATTGAAATAATATCCTTCGTTAAGGCGTTTAGTTTTTCAATTCCTAAATAAGAATTTTTTTCTTTTAAAGTATTTAAAATTTCATCATTTAAAATCTTTTTCCCTATTTTTATATTACTATCTGTTGATATTAAAACCTCAGAATTTAAATCTAAAATTTCTGCATGTCCTGATTTTTTTTCTAAATCATCATTAAATTTACTTAAAAGCTCTTCAACATTTAATACCATTAATATAGTAATATCTTTTTCTTTTGTATCAATTACTTTTAAAATTGGTAAAAAATAACCTTTTGAAGGCATGTATTCATTTGTATTATCAATTTTTTGTCCATCAGAAAAATCTCTTCCATTGTATGGGTTTCCAAATTGTAAAATATCTTTTTTAAATAATGGTTTTGGATAATAATCATCTGTTGATACTATTAAATTTATATTTGAAGGGTTTGTACTTTTTACTATTTTATTTTCATTAAGTATATTAATAGATCTAATAACTGGATTTTCTCTTAAATATTTAGATATATATTCATCTATTTTTTTATTATCAATGTATCCTATATATAACATTTTAAGCCCATTGGTAAATAATTCAATGTTATATATACTATTATTTATATCTTGCGAAAAAGTTTTATTATAAATATTTGCTATATTTTTATGAGTTTCTTCCGCATCATTTTTCAATAGATTTGAAGTTGTAGAAATTATGCTTAATACTAATATAAAAAGTATAAACCCTGCAAGAATTATTTTTTGTGATTCGTCTAATTTGTTTTTTTTCAAGATATTACTTTAATCTAATTATTTGTTCTAATTCATTTTTTATTGCAAGATTTTGCAAACGACCATCTTGTTTTATATCTGATATAAATTCTTCAATTCTATTATAAAACTTATCATCTTCATATGCCATTGCCCAAGAGTATTCTGTCATATGATAAGTACTATTTGGAGAAATAAGTTTTGCCCATGATGTTTGTTTTAACATCTTCTTTGCAAAAGGATAATCAGTCATAAAAACATCCGCACGACCTGCATGAACTTCTTGCTGTCTTGTATTTAAATCATCCACAACTAATAATTGTGCTTTTTTTAGTTTTTCTTTCATAACAGGTTCATGATAAGTACCTTTTGCAACAGCAACAATTACACCATCTTTATCTATATCATCCCAAGAATTTATTTTTCTATTATTTTTTGTGGTAATTGCATAAATATCACTTTGTAAATGAGGAGTTGTAAATCTTACTTTTGCTCGTCTTAAAGGAGTATCACCAATTGCAAACATTGCAATATTACATTTATTATTTGTAATATCAGAAATAAAATCCGTAAAAGAGCTTGGAACAAACTCCAATTCAACCTTTAAATCTTTTGCTAATTCTGCTGCTAAATCTACATCAATTCCCATGAGTTTTTGGGTTCTTTTATCTAAATAACTAATCCCAAAATATTCAGGCCAAATACAAACTTTTATTTTTTTATCTATTAAGATTCTATCTAATATACTTTCTTGTGCGTTTAAATAAACTATTGACATACAAATCAATAAAAAGAATTTTCTAAAAAACACCTAATACCTTTTTTTGTTATTTTTTTACTATAATAATATTGTTTTCTTTAATAATTTGCGCATTGTAGCACATAATTTAATTATTTATTACTCTTTTATTGATTTTTTTACAGATTGATACACATCTTTTGAAGTATCTTTTGTTACATCCCATGCTTCTTTGCTATCTTGTTTTATTCCAGTCCATGTTGCACATGCTTGAAATAAAATTATAAGTAATACTAATAATAAAGATTTTCTTATCATATCAAATTCCTAGATTTTAATTTATAATTTGTACTTATACCATTTTTTTATTAGTAATAAAGTTAAGAAGTTTTCCTATTGTCTTAATATGACTTTGGATATAATCGAGCAAAAATTTAGGATAATTATGACTGAACAAATAGAAACATCTTTATGCCATATTGCATCTTTTGCATCTATTGAAGATAGATATAGTGCTTCTCACTTTCCAATTTATAATACTGGAACTTTTAATCTGAAAAAACAATCAGGTGATAAAATCTATGATTATACAAGAAGTGATAATCCTACAAGAGAGGTTTTAGAAAACCTTTTTACTCATGTGGAAAAAGGTGCTGGTTGTGTTTGTACACATACTGGAATTGCTAGTGTTTCTCTTTTGTTTGAAACAGTTTTAAAAGCAAATTCCCATGTGCTTGTGGAAGCTGATTGTTATGGTGGAACTTTTAGATTACTAAAAATATTTAAAGAAAAATACAATGTTACTGTTCATTTTGCAGATTTTTTAGATTTCAAAAATCTTGAAGATATTTTAAAATCAAATCCAATAGATTTGGTTTTATGTGAAAGTCCAACAAATCCAGGTCTTAAAATAATAGATTTAAAACAAGTTGCCACTTTATCTCATAAATACAATGCCTTATTTGCAGTTGACAACTCACTTGCAACATTTATATCTCAAAGACCTTTAGAATTAGGTGCTGATTTCTCACTATTTTCAACTACTAAATATATATCAGGTCACGGAAGCGTAGTTGCTGGTGCAATTGTTGCAAAAACAAAAGAGCTAAGCGATCAAATACACTATTATGCAAATGCCCATGGAAGAAGTCAAAATCCTATGGATGTATTTTTAATCAGCCTTGGAATTCCAACACTAAAAGTAAGAATGAGTGAGCATGAAAAAAACTCAATTTTAATTGCAAAGTTTTTAGAAGAGCAAGAGTATATAGTAAAAGTAACTCACCCAGGACTTCCATCACATGCACAATATGTTCTGGCAAAACAGCAAATGGAGTATATTCCAGGTGTTTTTTGTGTGGATTTTAATAGTATTGCTTTAGCTGAGAAGTTTATAGAAAATACAAAACTTTTTGGAGAAAAATGCTCTTTTGGAAGCCCTGATTCAAGAGTTGAGATTCCAGCAAAAATTTCTCACGCAAGTTTTTCAAAAGAAGAACTATCAGCCATTGGAATATCAGATAGTACAGTTAGATTTTCAATTGGTCTTGAAAGCGTTGAAGATTTAATAGCAGATATAAAACAAGCTGTAAAATAATATGAAACAATCAATTTTTAATCACATTCCTTGTGGACAAACTTTACCACAAAATAATATTCATGCGGTTTCTGTATCCATGCCAAATTTGCAAGATGTGATTGATTATGAAGAACAAACGCCAGAGATTTTAGAAAAAATAAAAAGTGCATATCCAAGATTTGTTATGCATCCATATTTGAAAATATTAGCTTCTTATATAAAAGAGAAATACTCTATTGGTTCTGATTATGAAGTAGTTTTATTAAGTTCACAAAAAGCTGTAAAAGTTGTAAGTAGTAAATACTTTATTCATAATTTTATAGAAATAAACGAACCTTTTGGAGTAATTTTAGTTCAAAATGGAACAACTCAATTAAATAAAGTTCTAAAGTTTATTCAACATGTTGGTTATAACTTATCTTCAAGATTTGCACAGGATTATTTATTTGATATTGGATTAGTTTCTTCTTTGCACAATGAAGAGTATGAAGATAAGTTAAATGCAAAAAAAATAGTTATTTCTACTCTTGCAAGTGCTTATAAACAGCCTAGTAGAAACATTTGTCTAACTCCATCTGGAATGAATGCTGTTTATTGCGCACTAAAAGGACTAAAGCCAATTCAAGCAAGAAATGGGAAAAATAAACTAATCCAACTAGGATGGTTATATCTTGATACTATGAATATTGTTGAACATTATTTTGATGAAAATAAAATATTTCACGATATAAATAATCTTGATTTACTAGAAGATTATTTAAAAATAAATGGTCATACAATCTCAGCAATTGTTACAGAGATTCCTACAAATCCTCTGCTTCAAACAGTAGATTTACCAAGATTAAAAGAGCTTTGTATAAATTACAATATCATTTTAGTAATAGATGCAACCTTTGCCACACCTTATAATCTTGATTTAAAACCGTATGCAGATATTTATGTAGAATCACTAACAAAGTTCGCTTGTGGAAATGCTGATGTATTAATGGGTGCTATAATTTTAAATGAAAACTCAAAAATTGCTAGTATGAATCAAGAGTTTTTTAAACATGCGGATGAGCCTTATATAAAAGATATTCAAAGATTAGCTTTTGAAATAAAAGATTATGAAAAAAGAATGAAAACAATTTCTTTAAATACAAAACTTTTAGTTGAGTATTTTAAACAAGCTTCTTTTATAGATGAGATTTTTTACTGTTTAAGTCCAAAATA
>JAGOIF010000100.1 GCA_017995775.1 Aliarcobacter sp. | reverse complement strand
ATATTTGCAATACTTTTTGCTGTATTTAAAACTTGAGTTCTTGAAATATAACCTATTGTTTTATTTAAGATTTTTACTGCAAAAACAACTACATCTTTTGAATTTTTTGTTGCATTAAAACTAACATCGGGAGAAAATTCTGTATTACATCCTTCTTCATAACCACTTATTGCCATTTGAAGTTTATTTGGAAGATTATAAAAATCTTCATTTGCAATAAAAGTTTTATTTAATCTATTTGCTAAATCACTAACATCAAATAATTGTGTTTCATCAATACCATTTATAGGGCAAGTAAGTACTCTTCTTACTGTATGACCTGCTTCAAAAGAGGTATTTAAATCAGATGATTGAAGTAGATTAAAAATATTTGGAATATTGTGAAGTTTTATATTTTTTAATAAAATTCTTTGTTCTGATGATAAGTTTATAAAATCATCCGAATAATCTTTTGCAATTTGGCTTATGATTTTTATTTGTTCAAGATTTAATTGACCCATGTTTAAAGGGATTTTTATTTGAAAAAATTCTTGTTTTTCATCTTGGGCATAAATTCCATATAACTTAATTCTTTCAAGATTTTCAGGGCTTAATTTTTCAGAAAAAACAGCATGTAAATAGATATCCGCTAAGATATCTATTCCTTTTTTTTCTTTTTTGATTTTCTCTATATCTAGTTTATTTGACATATTTTAAAATATCTCTTTAGCTTCCCAATGAGGAAAATGTTTTCTAACAAGCGCGTTGAACTCAACTTCAAATTCAGAATAATTTGTCTGCTTTTTAGTTTGGTCTAGTGATTTATTTCTAATCATTCCAGCACCAACAGTATTATTTGTAATTCTATCAATTATTATGAAACTTCCCATAACTTTGTTGTTATCGTAAGCATCAAAAGCAATATTTTGTTCTAAATCAAGTTTTGCTCTTCCTATTTCATTTAGATTTAAAGTGCTTGTTGTACTTTGCTCTAAAGTATTTACATCTGTTTTGTAATAGAAATGATCAATTGTTCCAACAGCTTGTGTCGTAGCTCTTTTGATAAGATATTGTTTTGCTTTTATAAGTGGTTCTTCACTCATCCAAACAATATCAACATCCAAGTTAGCTCCATGATCTGGCTGCTCATTGCTTTTAACTATTACATCACCTCTTGAAATATCTATTTCATCATTTAAAGTAAGGGTAATTGCTTGTTGTGCATAAGCATAAGGTAAATTTCCATCATAAGTTACGATTTGTTTTACAGTTGAGCTTTTTCCTGATGGTAAAACAGTAATTGCATCACCAACTTTGATAATTCCACTTGCAATTGTTCCACAAAAACCTCTAAAATCTAGGTTTGGTCTGTTTACATATTGAACTGGAAGTCTAAAATGAACTAAATCTCTATCTTCATCAATTTTAATTGACTCTAATAAATTCATTAAAGTTTCACCCTTGTACCAAGATAATTTAGGACTTGAATTTACAACATTATCCCCATTTAAAGCACTTAATGGAATAATAGTAATATCTTCTGGCATTTCTAATTCAATTGCAAAATCTAAATAATCATTTGAAATTCTATCAAAAACTTCTTTGCTAAAATCAACTAAATCCATTTTATTAACAGCTACAACGATATGTTTAATACCAAGTAATTTTGCAATAAATGAATGACGTCTTGTTTGGGTTTGAACACCATATCTTGCATCTATTAAAATAATTGCTAAGTCTGCTGTTGAAGCTCCTGTCGCCATATTTCTTGTGTATTGTTCATGACCTGGAGTATCTGCGATGATAAATTTTCTTTTATCAGTTGTAAAATATCTGTAAGCCACATCAATAGTAATACCTTGTTCTCGCTCTGATTGTAAACCATCAACAAGTAATGATAAATCGAACTCACCATCCGTTGCATTTGTTTTTTTAGAATCTTTTTTAATAGCTGCTAATTGGTCTTCAAAAATCATTTTAGAATCGTGTAATAATCTTCCAATTAAAGTAGATTTTCCATCATCAACGCTTCCACAAGTGATAAATCTTAATAATTGTTTGTTTTCGTGCTCTTTTAAATAAGCCTCTATATCGTTTGCTATTTTTGTTTCAGTAATTGACATCTTAAAAGTATCCTTCCATTTTTTTCTTTTCCATTGAACCAGCTGAGTCATTATCAATAACTCTTCCTTGTCTTTCACTCGTTTTTGTTAATAACATTTCTTGAATAATCTCAGGAAGTGTAGTAGCTGTACTATTAACAGCTCCTGTTAAAGGATAACATCCAAGTGTTCTAAATCTTACCATTTCTTCTTTGATTACGTCGTTTTCACCTATTGGCATTCTTTCATCATCAACCATAATTTTAACACCATCAGTTTCAACAACTGGTCTTGGTGCTGCAAAATATAAAGGAACAATAGGAATACCTTCAAGATAAATATATTGCCAAACGTCTAATTCTGTCCAGTTTGAAATAGGGAAAACTCTAATTGATTCATCTTTATGAACTCTTGAGTTATAAATATTCCAAAGTTCTGGTCTTTGGTTTTTTGGATCCCATCTGTGATTTTTATCTCTAAAAGAGTAGATTCTCTCTTTTGCTCTTGATTTTTCTTCATCACGTCTAGCTCCACCAAAAACAGCATCAAATTTGTATTTATTTAGTGCTTGTTTAAGTCCTTGAGTTTTCATGATATCTGTATGAACAGCACTTCCATGAGTAAATGGACTTATATTCATCTCAATTCCCTCAGGATTTGTATGAACTAATAACTCAAAACCTTCTTCTTTCGCTCTTTGATCTCTAAAGGCAATCATCTCTTTAAATTTCCATAAGGTATCCACATGTAAAAGTGGAAATGGTAACTTTGCAGGTGCAAAAGCTTTTAATGCAAGATGTAACATAACCGCTGAATCTTTACCAACTGAATACATCATTACAGGGTTATTAAATTCTGCAACAACCTCTCTAATAATATGAATTGATTCAGCTTCAAGCTGTTTTAAATGGGTTAATCTTTCTGTACTTATCATTTTATCTTCTCCTTGCTATTATTTTTTGTGTAAACCACACTCTTTATGTTCTGGATTTTCCCACCACCAACGTCCTGCTCTTATATCTTCACCATCTTTAATGGCTCTAGTACATGGAGCACATCCGATACTTGGAAAACCCTTGTCATGAAGTTTGTTGTATGGAACTTTGTTTTCTTTTATGTAATTCCAAACATCATCTTCATTCCAGTTGATAATAGGATTTACTTTTATAACTTTGAAATTTTCATCCCATTCAACCAAAGGCATATCAATTCTAGTTACACTTTGAGCAGCTCTAAGTCCTGTTACCCAAACTTCAACATCTTTTAAAGCTCTTTTTAAAGGCTCAATTTTTCTAATACCACAACAGTTTTTTCTGTTTTCTATGCTTTCATAGTGACCATTTACACCTTGAGTTTGATATAACTCTTGTACTTTTTGCGCTTCTGGAAAAAATACATCAATTTTTACACCATATTTTAAATTTGTTGCATCCATAACATCGTAAGTTTCAGGATGTAATCTTCCTGTATCTAATGTAAATATTGTTGCATTCTTGTCTTGTTTTAACATTATGTCTGTTAAAACTTGATCTTCTGCTGCTAAGCTTGAACTTAATGCTACATTTTTAAATTTTGTTAAAAAATATTCAATAACTTCTAGAGTTGATTTATTTTCTAAATCTTTATTTATATCTTGTATTAATTCTTTATTACTCATTTTATAACCTAAATTTGATAATCATTTTCTGGAGCTTTTACTTTTCCAAAAGACAATTTATTCCAAGCTCTTTCGTGAAAATAGTATAAAGCCATTTTTGTAACAACTTCTATTGAACCAATTGAAGCTGCCATTACTAAACTTCCTGTAATAAAATAAGAAACAATTATCGTATCAAGTGTTCCTACTGTTCTCCAAGAAATTGCTTTAACAACTGACCTATAAGGTTTCTCGTGCATATATTTCCTTTTTTAATTGATAAAGAGTATTTCTACTCTTCATCATAATCATATAAACCAGAACTTAAGTATCTTTCACCTGTGTCACATAAAATAGTAACAATAGTTTTACCCTTATTCTCTGGTCTTGCAGCAATCAGTGCTGCCACGTGAGCATTTGCTCCTGCTGAAATTCCTACTAATAATCCTTCGTTTTGAGCTAATGCTCTTGAAGCTGC
The DNA here is from genome assembly GCA_017995775.1 of Aliarcobacter sp. Classification (GTDB taxonomy): domain Bacteria; phylum Campylobacterota; class Campylobacteria; order Campylobacterales; family Arcobacteraceae; genus Aliarcobacter. The sequence goes on along the minus strand of JAGOIF010000100.1, from coordinate 3,102 downwards.
AATTGCATCATCATTTGAAACTTGAACTACTTCATCATAAATCTTTGTATTTAAAACTAAAGGTACAAATCCAGCTCCAATTCCTTGAATTTTATGAGGTCCTGGTTTTCCACCACTTAAAACAGGTGATGCATCTGGTTCAACTGCAATAATTTTTACATTTGGATTATGTGCTCTTAAAACTTCACTTGTTCCTGTAATTGTTCCACCTGTTCCAACAGCAGCTATGAAAATATCAACTTTCCCCTCTGTGTCAGCTAAAATTTCTTTTGCTGTTGTAATTCTGTGAATTTCTGGATTCGCTGCATTTTCAAATTGTTGAGGAATATAAGAGTTTGGAGTCTCTTCTTTTAACTCAATGGCTTTTTCAATTGCGCCTTTCATTCCTTTTTCAGGTGGTGTTAAAACTAAAGTTGCACCTAAAGCTTTTAATAATCTTCTTCTTTCAATGCTCATAGATGCAGGCATTGTAAGAACTAATTTTATTCCAAGAGCTGCACAAACAGAAGCTAATGCAATTCCTGTATTTCCACTTGTTGGTTCTATTACTGTTGTATCTTTATTGATAAGTCCTGCTTTAATAGCAGTGTTTATCATATTTGTTCCAATTCTATCTTTTACTGAATGTGAAGGATTCATAAATTCACATTTTCCTAAAACAGTTGCACCGCTTGCGTTACTTGCTGCTTGTAATTTTACTAAAGGTGTATTTCCTATTAGTTCTGTTATATTATTTGCATATTTCATAAGTATATTCCTTAAATATTGTAATGTAAAAATTCATTATATTTATCTTGATACTCATCTAATTTATCTAGACTTATATCAAAGATTTTTTTCATACTGTTTTTTGATTCATCAAAGAAAATATTTAAAATCGGATTCTCCGCTTTTACATCTATTATCTTTATATCATCTTCCAAAGCAATTAAAATATCAACTACTTTAATCTCGCTTGGGTTTCTTGCAAGAATGTAACCACCTCTTGCCCCTCTTATACTTTTTACTAACTCTGCTCGTCTTAATTTACTTAAAAGTTGTTCCAAGTAATTTTGAGGAATATTTGCATTTGCTGATATTTCCTTGATTTGCATGGGACTATCTTCTTTGTGTTTACTTAACTCGTACATGGCTGATAAGCCATATACACCTTTTGTTGAAATTAAAGGCATTTTTAATTTAAAGCTTGATTTAAATCTTCAATTAAATCAATAGTATTTTCCAAACCAATAGAAAGTCTAATAGTTACAGGATTTACACCAGCTTTAATTAAATCTTCAGGACTCATTTGTGAGTGAGTTGTAGATGCTGGATGAACAATAAGTGATTTACTATCTCCAATATTTACAACTACGCTGAATAATTTTGCACTATCAATTACTTTTTTTGCTTCTTCAAAAGATCCAACATCAAATGAAATAAGTCCTGATGATTTTCCACCTTTGAAATACTTTTGAGCTTTGTCATAATATTTGTTAGATTTTAATCCTGGATAATTTACAGATTTAACCTTTGGATGTGACTCTAGGAATTTTGCAACTTCTAAAGCATTATCAGAGTGTTTATCAACTCTTAAACTTAATGTTTCTAATGATTGAATTAATAACCATGAATTAAAAGGTGCTGGAACTGCTCCAATATCTCTTAAAAGTGATAATCTAATTCTTAAACAAAAGTTTGGAAGAGGAACATCTGTATAAACTAAACCATGATATGACTCATCAGGTGTTGTAAAGTGTGAATATCTGTTTTCGTTTGCTTTGAAAAATTCAGCTAATCCAGCTCTTTCAACAACAATACCACCAAGTGCCGTACCTTGACCGCTTGTGTATTTTGAAGTTGAATGAATTACAACATCAATTCCCCATTTAATTGGATTAAATAAAGCAGCACTCGCAACTGTATTGTCACAAATAGTTATTACACCATGTTTTTTTCCAATTGATGCTATTTTTTCCACATCTGCAATGGCAATTTGTGGATTTGATAATGATTCAAAATAAATAGCTTTTGTTTTATCATCAATTAAACTTTCTAAATCAGAAGCATCTTCACTTTTAAATACTTTTGCCGTAATTCCAAATCTTTTCATTGTGTAAGCAAATAAAGTAACGCTTCCACCATATAATTTATCAGAAATAATTATATTATCTCCAGCTTCAGCCACATTTGCAATTGCATAAAATGATGCAGCTTGACCACTTGATGTACAAATAGCAGCAGCTCCACCTTCAAGTGCAACAAATCTTTGCTCTAAAATATCCGTTGTTGGATTATTTAATCTAGTATAGATTGGACCTAATTCTTTTAATGCAAATAAATTAGCCGCATGCTCAGAATCTCTAAATGCATAAGCTGTTGTTTGAGAAATAGGAACAGACATCTCACCATTACCTTGTTTTTTGTTATAACCAGTGTGGATCGCAATTGTTTCGTTTTGCATATTCTTCCTTTCTTTTTTTGTTCATTCTCTTAATATGTTGGAATTATAGAACAAATATTTATTAATGTCAAGTGATTTAATCACAATTAATGTAATACCCTTTAAATAAGGGGTGTATAGGTAACTTGATTAAATCTATCAGGATTATATCAGATGATTAAGTAATTTTAAGTTAAAATACCAGCAAATCAACATCTTGGATAGTTTTTATATGGAAAAATATAACATTTTTGACAAAATAATAGTGGATAAAGAAGAAGAAAACTTTTTTGAAATTTTCAAAAATGAAACAATAAAAATAGAAAAAATAGTATCTAATGGTCAAATATCACCAGAAAATTTTTGGTATGAACAAGAAAAAAGTGAATTTATACTACTTTTAGAAGGTTTTGCAATACTTGAATTTGAGAATAGAGAAGTGGAACTGAAAAAAGGTGATTGTATAAATATAAAAGCAAAACAAAAACATAGGGTTAAATTTACAAGTTTAGATGAACCAACTATTTGGTTTGCAGTTTTTTATTAAAAGGAAGAATTTGAAAATAGCAATTATAGGAGCAGGAGCTGCTGGGATTATGGCAGCGATTACTGCTAAAAGATTAAATAAAAATCTGCAAATTGATTTATTTGATGCAAATAAAAGTATAGGTAAAAAAATA
>JAGOIF010000099.1 GCA_017995775.1 Aliarcobacter sp. | reverse complement strand
TATTTTAATACTTTCCTAAAACCAATTCGGCACTAGCTAAAGTTTTATTTTCTGCATCAACTGCATTTATATTTACAGTATATGTATTTCCTTTACCACCTGAACAAGGAGCAAGATATGCACCTGCAACTTTATTAAATCTTGTTCCTGTGTGTGCATTTACACTTTCAAAGCCATTTTCTAGCTCAAAAGTTTCACCTTTAAGGGCTGGAACTTCTACTTCTTTTAAACCTTTTTGGATTTTATAAGAAACTACTCCATGTCCTCCATTATCCATTTTGGTAAATGATTTGTCATTGTAAGTAAAAACAATCTTTTCTGTATTAGAAGGTAAATTTGAAATTTTTAGTGCAGGTGTTGATCCTGCTTCTATATTGTAATCAGAACAAACCTCATCTTTTGGAACAGTTATTCCATCCCATTTAGCATCAGCGAACCCTACTTTTAAATCACTTGCAAGTAGTGAACTTGCAAATAATAATGTGCTTAATATTAGTAATTTTTTCATTTTATCTTTCCTTTTTAATTAGCTTTTTAATATTAGCAGATATTCTAGAAATAAATAGATAAATCTTAGCCTAATGTATTGTTTTTAATATTGCCCTACTCTTTTATACTAGGACTGATACTTTTCCAATCTTCTCTTAGTGTTTTTACCAAAGTAAATCTATCATTTGGATTTGCCATTTCATCATATTCATATGGAGTTACAACAACTAATCCACCTTTTATCAAACTTGTAAAAGTATTTGATTCTACTTTTGAACCACTAAAAATAGAGAATTTCATTTCAAATCCACTGATATCGTAGAACTGTGAATTTTTTCTTATTAATTTTTTATATTTATTATATATTAAACAATCAACAACAACTTTTGAACCATCCAAGCTTAAATCCAATTTATTAACTTTTCCTATTTGTACATTTTTATAATAAACAGGCGCATCCACATTTACACTTGAAGCTGTTGGATCTTCTATTTTGAAGATTGTTCCAAAGTGTGAATTATCAACGGATGGTTGCTCATTTAAACCAGTAAATTTTGTTTGCTTGCTTTGCTTTGAACTTTTAATAACTCCAATATTTACAGCCATAACAGTAGAACCAATATTTGATACTTCTTGTAATGATATTTTTGGTTTTTTAAGATAAAAAATTGTATCTTCTTTTGCAAAAGAATTAAAATCATCATAAATTAAAGCTTTTACTTCTACTTGTTGGTTTGCATTTAATTTCACATCTGTAACTTTTCCTACATTTACACCTTTGTATGTAAGTTGAGAAAAATCTTTTTGTAATCCTTCTACATCATCAAAAACTATCGTTATACTATTTGTAGAGTTTTTCATTTTATCTTCAGATGCAAATATTTGTAACTTTTCAAAAGCTATATTTGAATTTGTATCAAGTTCTATTGAACCATCTATTAAAGAAGAAAAACTATCAACTTCAAATAAAACTCCACTTAGACTTGCTTTAAAATTAACAGGATTTTTTTTGTAAAATCTGCTTTTATTTGTAATATATTTTTTAAAATCATTATAAATAAATAGGCTTACTTTTGATTTTTTATCATCAAAATTTATATCTTTTACAAAACCTATCTCTTGATTTTTATAAAATATTGCCATATCAGCTTTTAGTATAAAGTCATTACTAAATTCTGCTTCTTGAATAAAGCCTGTGTTATAAATTCTTCTTAATTTTTCCACATCTTTATATGAACTGTATAGTTTAAACTCTTTTTTTGTAAGTTTACTATCTTTTCTTTTTTCACCAATTAATGCGATTGCACCATTTAATAAAGGATCAATTCCACTATAATTTATATTTAAATTTAAACTTTTTAATTCAACTAATTTTGAACTCATATCATAAAAAAGATTTTGGTCGTTTATTAAATCTTTATATTTTTCATCTATTGAAATTGAAATATTTACATTTTTCAAATCAGAACTTAAAGCATATTTTTCAACTTTTCCTATTTGAATATTTTTATAATAAACCTTTGATTTTTCACTAATTGAATTTAAACTATCACTTGAAAGCTCTATTTTTATACTGTTATTTAAATTGTTTAAATCTTTTTTATCAATAGCTGTAAAGATATTTTTGAACTCACCTTTTTTGAAATCAAGTCCAATAAAATTTCCTTTTACAATATTTCCAAGATTCTCAACTCCTTCAAGGGAAAGAACAGGTTTTTCAAGAAAGAACTTTGTGTTGTTCGTTAGAAGATATTTATACTCATCATATACGAAAGCTTTAGTATTTAAAAATTCTTTATTTAAAGAAACTTCAACAATTTTTCCAATTTCAATACCTTTAAAAATAATAGGAGTATTTTGCTCAACTCCTTTAGCTTCTGTAAAATTTATATGAAAAAACTCTTTTTTCTTTAGTTCATCTTTATTTGCATATAGTAAATAAACCTCTTCTTTTGTGATTTTTTCTTGATCTTTTTCTGATGTAGTAACAGTAATTCCACCAACAAGCGCTGAATATAAACTTCCTAATTCGATATTTAAACCACTTGCCCCATAGTTTACTTTTAGTGCTTCATTTATCATGAATTTCGAGCTTTTATTTACTAAATAGTTAAATTTATCATAAATATATGCTGTAAAATACACTTTTTCATAAACAAACTCTTTTGCAATAATTTCACCTATTTGAAACTTATTATAAAAAATTGGAGTTCCTACTTCAACCGTATCTTTTTCACTAGCAATCAATGAAATATAATATCCATCATCGTCAAATTCGTCATTTGGTTGAGTATCTAAACCATTAAAGTATAATTTTTCTTTACTATTTGCATACTCTTCATGGGTTTTTAATTTTGGAGATAATTCTATTTTATAACCACTGATTAATGTATTTAAACCTGAAATTTTCGTTAATGAGATTGTTGGTTTTTTTATCCAAAACTCAGAAGCTTCATTTGCTACGTAACTAGCAACATCACTATTTATAAGAATATTTACTTTTACATTCTTTAAATCTTCATGCATATCTATTTTAGTAACTTTTCCTAATTGTAAACCTTTGTATTCCAAAGGTGTAACGCCCTCTTTTAGACCTTCTGCACTTTTGAATACAACTGTTATATTTGTACCTTTTTTCATATAAGATTCATATGCAATCCAAGATAAAATTCCTAAAATAATCAAAGGTAAAATCCAAACAAATGAAATGGATTTCTTATCTTCTACTACTGCTTGATAAACAAGATCTTGTGATTCTTCTTCTTTTACATCTTCTTTTATTAATTCTTTACTCATCCCAAATAATCCTTGTATCAAATCTATTTGCTGCTATCATTGTTAGTATTACCATCAAAGCAAAAGAAGTTGCAGCAACTCCTCCTTTTATATTAAAAAGTTCATCAAGCTGAACAACTGAAGCCAAAATAGCAACAACATAAATATCTATCATAGACCATTTTCCAATGGCTTCAACAAATTTATATATTAATATTTTTTTCTTATTATTTATTTTTACATTTATTTTTAAAGATACAAAAATCAATAATAATCCCACAAGTTTTATCATAGGAATCACAACAGATGCAATAAAAATCACAGATGCAATAAAATAGTTTTCATACTCTAAGAAGCTAATAACACCTCCTAAAATAGTACTTTCTATATTAACTCCTAGTTTAGTAACTTCCATTATTGGATAAAGCATTGCTGGAATGTATAATAAAATTGCACAAATAACTAATGCAAGTGATACTTGAAGTGAGTGATCTATTCTTTTAGTGACCTTATGTTTACATCTTGTACAAATAAATTTTTCATAATTTTCTTTTTCATAAACCATATGACAATTTTTACATGATATTAAAACGGTTTTATTCTTCAAATGCACGTCTACCCTCAAACTTAAGGTTTGACATATAAAAACAAAAAATATAGACTAACATTATGTAAAATCCTATATCAAATTTTGTTGTATTTACCATTCCAATTAATTTTATATATGTAACAATTATACTAATAACAAAAACTTCTATAAATCCCCAATGTTTAAAAAAATGAAAGCCATCATGAAGTAATGTTCTTGTGAATATTTTTATTTTTGTTTTCTCTTGTATAAAAACAAAAATAATTATCATTGAGTTTAATATGGGAGCCACAATAATAGTAAAGAAAACTAATAAGCCAACAAAAAAGAAATTTTGTTCAAGCAAAATCATAACTGTTCCAAAAAGTGTTGCTTTTAATTCATTTTCATTTATATTTAGTGTAATTATTGGATATATATTTAAAATTCCAAAAAGTAAAAGAGATGAAATAGCATAGTATAAAGAATCGTTTGAATGTTTTTTATCTATGTCTAATTTACTATTACATCTTGGGCATCTTTGAATTATTTTTAAATCTGCTTGTTTTTTTACAAATAAACCACAACTATAACACTCTGTTATAGTTTCCAAATTTTTATACATTATTTTCCTAAATTTAAAATCTTCATATTTTAACATAGTATATTAAAATCTAATATATAGTATCATTGTAAGCGCTTTATGCAAAATATAATATTTTTTAAAGGTTAATAATATGCAATTTAATATTTCTCAAGGATTAGTAGGAACAAGACCTCCTGTTGTAAAACCAAGCCCAAAAGTTTTAGAATTTTTAGGAGAAAGTGGAATGAGAAAACTAATTTCTGATCATTATGATTTACTAAGAGTTAGTAATATAAAAGGATTATTTCCACCAAGCGAGGAAGGTTTTGCACTAGCTAAACAACATTCTGCTGATTTTTTTATCCAAATTTGTGGAGGACATCCGTATTTTAATGAAAATAGAGGTGCTCCTATGATGGCAGCACGACATCAACCTTTTAGAATCACTCCAGAAGCTAGAAGAATATGGTTAGAATCATACATTATAGTTTTATCAAATCTTGATATGCCAGATGATTTAAAACAATCTTTTTGGGATTACTTAGATATTTTCTCAATTTGGATGATGAATACTCAAGAAGACCAATAAAAATAGGGAAACCTATTTTTATTAAATAATATTTTTTATCCTCAAACAACTCCTATATTTTAATTGTAAAATCATATTAATCTCTATTTTTTATATAAAATAATTATTTTTTTGCTATTATATTGACTCATTTATATAATAGGATTTATTTATGCCAAAAAGTTTCAAAAATTATATTCTTTTAAAACAAATCATTTTAGTTACTATTGTTTTTCTAATATGTTTTATTTTTAGTACTTACATTCATACAAGCCTTACAAAAAAAGAAGCCTTAAAACAATCAGATGCAATATCAAATCAAATTTTCTCATCTATGTATCAAGTTATGAAAAAAGGTTGGAGTAAAGATGACGTTCGAATGTTTACAAAATCACTAGAAGATAGTTTCGTAAATAGCAATTATGAAATAAATATTTATCGAACTCAAAAAGTAAAAGATATTTTTGGAGAAATAGAAGAAAAACAAAAAGATATTACTTTGGTAAATGTTTTAAATGGAGAAATCAAAAAATTTGAAAATTTTGAAAACAATATAGTAAGAACAATAACTCCTTTAAAGGCAAAACCTGATTGTATGTCATGTCATATAAATGTAAAAGAAGGCGATATCTTAGGTGCTTTAGAAGTTACACAAGATTTAAATTCTGTTTTTTCTGAATCTAAATATCAGTTTATTGCATTTTTCTTAATTATTATTCCATTATTTTATATTTCTGCATTTTTATCTTCAAGATATACAAGCAAACAAATTATTTCTAGTTTAACACTTTTTAATAATAAGGTTGAAAATATAAATTCTATTCAAGATTTTAAAGAATTTGATTCAAAAAATATTGATTTATATTTCAATGAATTTAATGAAATAATAAAAAATGTAGATTTAATGGCAAATAAATTAAAAGTTGTTGCTGTTGATAAAGAGTTATTAGAATTCGAAGTAAAACTTTTAGATAAATTTATTATCACATCAGATGTAGTAAAAGATTGGAGAGAGTATATTTGTGAATTATTAATAGAAATTAATAAAATTATGGAAACATACACTTTAATGACTATTTTTAGAGTTGGTGAAGACCAATTCGAAGTTGATATTTTTTGGTTAGGAATGCCACAAGAAGAACAGAAAAAGATATTTGAAAAATATATTCATAAAACTATAAAAGAATCTGATTATTTTCAAGGTTTTCCTGAATTTCCAATCAAACATATAATTGCTGATACAAATAAATGTATAAGTCATGTGGAAGAAAAAGAGATAGAGTATCGTTCTAAATCACTATTTTTAGATAGTCCAAAAATTGGAGGAATCGTAGGCATTGGTTTAGAATCTGTTTTTTCAAACGATCCTATTAGATATATTGTAATTGATTCAATTTTAACAACAATGGCAAATTTAGTGGGTTCTGTTAAGGCTATTCATAAATATACTCAAGACTTGGAATATTATGCTGCAAGGGATCCTTTAACTAATTTATTTAACCAAAGAGTGTTTAATGACATGATGGCTTATGAAATAAAAAGAGCTGCAAAACATGACTATCCATTTGCTTTAATGATAATTGATTGTGATAATTTTAAACCTATTAATGATAATTTTGGACACGCTTTTGGGGATAAATTTTTACAAACTGTTGCTGATATCTTAGAAGAAGAAAAAAGAGATGGAGATATTGTTGCAAGATATGGTGGAGATGAATTTACGATTATTCTTCCTGAATGTGATGAAAATGGAGCAATGACGGTTGCTAGAAGAATTGCATCTAGAATTGAAAATACAAAATTGATAGCACCTGATAATTCAAGAGTAGGAATTACAATCTCAAGTGGAATTTGCGTTTATCCAATTCATACAATGTCTCAAACAGATATGTTTATAATAGCTGATAGTATGATGTACCAAGCAAAAGAAGAAGGAAAAAACTCTGTTAAAATTCCAGATTTAAAAGATGTTTCTAAGATTTTAAAAATAAATCAAGAAAAATCTTCTTTACTTATAAAAGCTATTGAAAATGATCAAATTGAAGCATATTTCCAACCAATAAAACCATCTTCTTTAAATAACAATTTAGTAATACATGAATTATTAATGAGAATAAATCAAGATGGAAAAATCATCTCAGCATTCGAATTTATTGAAATTGCAGAATCAAGAGGATTGATTAATACGATGGATTTGATGGTTATTGAAAAAGCATTTATAAAAATAAAAGAATCAAATTATGAAGGTATTTTATTTATAAATCTATCTCCCAAATCCTTAATTATGGGAGATTTTATTAATAAAATTAATAAT
>JAGOIF010000098.1:2483-7366 GCA_017995775.1 Aliarcobacter sp. | reverse complement strand
AATGAAAAAAGAAAAATAGAATTAGATATTATTGTTGATGAAAAAACAGATAAATTAGAAAAAATTCTACATGAATCAAGAATCATTTCAAAAGCTGTAAATAAAACAAGAACTATGGTAAACACAGCACCAGCTGATTTTTATCCATCCGTAATGGCTGATATTGCTCAAGAATTAGCAAAAGATGCAGATATTTCTTGTGAAATTCATGGGGAAAAGTATTTAGAAAAAAATAAAATGATGGCAATGCACAGCGTTGGACGTGCATCAATTCACGAATCAAAACTAATTCACTTAACATACAAACCAAAAAATGCTACTAAAAAGATAGTTTTAGTTGGAAAAGGTTTAACATATGATTCAGGTGGATTATCTTTAAAACCAAGTGATTTTATGGTTACGATGAAATCTGATAAATCAGGTGGATGTGCTGTTCTTTCTACACTTTGGGCAATTGCAAAGCTTGAGCTTCCTTTTGAAGTTCATGGAATCGTGGGAGCTGTTGAAAATATGATAGGTGGAAACGCATATAAACCTGATGATATTTTAAAAGCAAAAAATGGAAAAACAATAGAAATTAGAAATACAGATGCAGAAGGAAGACTTGTTCTTGCTGATTGTTTATGTTATGCTCAAGATGAAATAAAAGATATTGATTATATTTTTGATTATGCAACACTTACAGGTGCTTGTGTTGTTGGTGTTGGTGAGTATACAACTGGAATCATGGGAAATAATGAGATATTAAAAAGAAATGCAGTTTTAAGTGCACTTAAATCAGGGGAATACGCAACTACTTTAGATTTTAATAGATTTCTTAAAAAAGCAATCAAATCAGAAATTGCAGATATTTGTAATATTGCAAGTACAAGATACGGTGGAGCAATTACAGCTGGAATGTTTTTAGATAATTTCATCTATGATGAAAACAAAGAAAAGTGGATACATTTTGATATAGCAGGACCTGCATTTGTTGAAAAAGCTTGGGGATATAATCCTCATGGAGCAAGTGGAGCTGGAGTTAGAATGACTATTAAGTTCTTACAAAATTTACTTGATTAATTAGAGTTTAAAAAAAAGAGAAAAAAAGGAGGAAGTATTGATACTTCCTCCTTTTTTCATGTAGATTTATTTAACTATTTACAGTTATCTCTTTTTACTTGTTGAATCATCCAAAACACATTTGAAATAGCTTGGTCTAACTCACGTGCTTGTTTTTCTAAAACTTTATTATCTGAGTTATTTGCATTTTCAATAATAATATTTTGCATACCATTGTGTACTTGGTTATGAACATCTTTTAGATTTTTCCAGTTTTCTGTTCTTGTGAAATCTTTTTGATTTTGTTCTGATTCTATTATCCATTTACCTAAATTACACTCATTATCTTTTACAACAGACCAGTTAGATTTTGAACCTAATTTTACACAGTTATTATTTTTAAAGTTAATATGGTCAAGCTTTAATCTATTTAAATACATTGTTAATTCCATATCACATACTTGCTCTAATGCTTTTGGATCAAATTTAGCATGTTCTGCTGTATCTAATAGCTGAGATGAAAGTGTTTGTATCTCTTTAGCCATATTATTGATGTTTGAAGCTGCTAAGGCATTTTGTTGTGTTGCTTGGTCAAGTTGTGTTACCGCATCGTTGATTTGCTCAATTCCTGCTTGTTGTTCTTTACTTGCATTTGTAATATTATTGATTAACGAAATTGTACTACCGATGTTATCATTTAATTTTGAATAACCTTCAATCATTTGTGAAGCTATTACTTTTCCATGATTTGCTTTTGAAGTTGCATTTACAACTAAGCTTTTAATCTCTTTTGCAACATCAGCACTTCTTGATGCAAGATTTCTAACTTCTCCTGCAACAACAGCAAAACCTTTTCCAGCTTCACCAGCAGTTGCTGCTTCTACGGCTGCATTTAATGAAAGGATATTTGTTTGAAATGCGATTTGATCAATTAAACTAATTGCATTATTGATTTCATTTACTTGAATATTTATCTCTTCCATAGATTGTGCAGTTTCATCTGCTAATCTTCTTCCTTCGTTTGAAGCTACATTTACTTCTTTTGCAAAGATTGCCATTTTACTTGTATTTTCAGTATTATTTATAATAGTACTTGTAATTTCTTCTAAAGCAGCTGCTGTTTCTTCTAATGATGCTGCTTGTTGATTTGATGCAACTGATAGATTATTTGAAGCAGTTGTTAATGTGTCAACATTTTCATGTAAAGAGTTAGCAGTTAAGCTAATAAGTGCCATAAATTCAGAAACTGAACTTCCAAGTGCTCTAATAGCTAAAATAAGAGAACCTGTTTTTCCTTTTATATTGTCAGTTTTTACAACAAATGCAAAGTTTGCATTTCCATATTCTGTTAATATTTGAAGAGCATAATCTAAGTCTTGATTAAAATTATCCATACTGTCATTAAGAAGATTTGTTAATTCTGATTCCCTTGAGTTACTTGGTACATTTTGAACTTTGTAACCTAAAAAACCAATTTTTAATTTTTCTAAAACATCAATAATCTCATCTCTAACTTTGTCATGGTCAAGATTATTTAATTTTACATCAAAATCATTTTTAACTTCTTCTAATTCAGCAGTAACTTTTGAAAAGCTTTTATTAAAATCAAATAATAAAAATGCAGCAATACCAAGAACTACAATTGAAACAATCCATAAGGCAATATTATTTGCCAAATAACACGAAACTAAACTTAAAACAGAAAACAGAAAAAATAAAATCACAGATTTATTCTTCAAGAAAACTCCTACCTAAACAAAATATTATATTAATAATTATACATAAATATACGTAAATCTTTGTGTAATATGGATAATTTTTATTATTAAAGAAAAATTAAAAATTATTTTTGATAATAAGTTACAGAATCATAGTTTTTCATATTTAAGAATAATTGCTTTATCTACTTCTTTGTAATTTTGGAATATAATATATTATATAGATATAAAATATTTAACAAAAAAACAAAAGGAATATTATGGGATTAGGTGTAGGAATAGTAGGGCTTCCAAATGTGGGTAAATCAACGACTTTTAATGCTTTAACAAAAGCACAAAATGCGGAAGCGCAAAATTATCCGTTTTGTACAATTGAGCCAAATAAAGCGATTGTTCCAGTACCTGATAAAAGATTAACTGCGTTAGCAAAAATTGTAAATCCAGATAAAATCCAACATTCAACTATTGATTTTGTTGATATTGCTGGACTTGTACGTGGTGCTTCAAAAGGTGAAGGTTTAGGAAATCAATTTTTATCAAATATTAGAGAAGTAGAAGTTATTTTACATATGGTTAGATGTTTTGAAGATGATAATATTATTCACGTTGAAGGTGGAGTAAATCCTTTAAGAGATATTGAAATTATTGAAACAGAGTTAATTTATGCTGATATTTCTCAATTAGAGAAAAAAATAGATAGATTAAAAAAACAATCAAAATCATCAAAAGAAGCAGCGGCATCTTTAATTATTGCAGAAGATTTATTTAAACATTTAGAAGAGTTACAGCCTGTTAAAACTTATGAAAATCAAGAAAATGAAGTGTTTATTGCACTTGATAAAGAACTTAGATTTTTATCAAATAAAGATGTAATTTATGGAGCAAATGTTGATGAAGATTCACTAGCAGATGGTGGAAATAAATTTGTTGATATTTTAAAAGAACACGCAGCAAGTGTTGATGCTGATGTTATTGTTTTATGTGCAAAAATTGAAGAAGAATTAGTTGGTCTTGAAGATGATGAAGCGACTGAATTCTTAGCTGATTTAGGTGTTGTTGAGTCAGGACTAGAGCAAATTATTCATAAAGCATTTGATAAGTTAGGTTTACAATCTTATTTTACAGCTGGAAAAATTGAAGTAAGAGCTTGGACTATTAAGAAAAATACAAAAGCACCACAAGCAGCTGCTGTTATTCATAATGACTTTGAAAAAGGATTTATTAAAGCTGAAGTTATAGCTTATGAAGACTTTGTAAATCTAGGTGGTGAAGCTAAGTGTAAAGAAGCTGGAAAACTAAGACTTGAAGGTAAAGAATATATTGTGCAAGATGGTGACATTATGCACTTTAGATTTAATGTATAAATAAAAGCTATAAATTTATACGAAACGTTATATTTTTTTAGTTACAATTTAAACAAATAATTTAATGCAGGAGATTAAAATTGTCATCTAGTAGTATTTTAGAAAAGATAGAATCCCTTCCTCCTTTGCCTCAAACGATAATTGACATTGAGGAATTTAGGAAAAGACATGATAAAGAAGCAGTTGATTTATTAAAAATAATAGAAAAAGATGCTTTGATAATTTCTACCTTATTGAAAATTTCTAACTCTGCAATGTTTGGATTTAGATCAAAAGTTGAAACACCAAGTAGAGCTATAAATTTATTAGGTATTAATTTTACTATTTCAATCGCAATTGGTGGAACAGTTCAAAATCTAATAATGACAAGTTTAGACCCTTATGGAATAAATAGTGATGATTTTATGAGAGCATCAAATATTTCTTCAACATTAGCTAGTTTATGGTTATCTAAAGTTGACATTGAATTAAGAGAAGAGATAATTTTACCTGCACTTCTTCAAGAAATAGGAAAGTTTATTTTATCAGACTTACTTATAAGTGAACAAAAGGATGGGATTTTTAAAAGTAAAATCGCATCTGGTTTAAGTATTGAAACAGCAGAAAAAGAGTTATTAGGATTTACGACATCTGAAATTACATCTAAGATATTTGGATATTGGAAATTAAGTGAAAATTTAATAAACATGATTCAATT
The DNA here is from genome assembly GCA_017995775.1 of Aliarcobacter sp. Taxonomy (GTDB): domain Bacteria; phylum Campylobacterota; class Campylobacteria; order Campylobacterales; family Arcobacteraceae; genus Aliarcobacter. The sequence goes on along the minus strand of JAGOIF010000098.1, from coordinate 2,546 downwards.
TGTAGATAATGTTGAAGAAGCAAGTAGTGAATATAAAAAGAAAACACAAATACTAGATGTTAT
>JAGOIF010000098.1:0-2383 GCA_017995775.1 Aliarcobacter sp. | reverse complement strand
TCATCGTCATCTTCTTTTCTCATTTCATTTATTTCAGCAATTATTTCATGACACTCTTCATCATCAATATCACCATGAACTAAATCAGTAAGCATCTCTTCAAAATCTTTTTTCATCTCTTGCATTTGTGATAATTCTTCTTTTGTGTCATCATCTTCTTTCTTAGAAGCTATGATTTCAAATAATTCATCAATATAATCTTCTATTTCTACAAGTACTTCATTTTTTATTAAATTTTCTAATTCTTCTTGAATAGTCATTTTTTACACCTTTTTTTAAATTTTAAAATTATAACAAAAAAGAACTACTCTTTTGCTTCAATATTATCATATAATATTTGTGATAAAATATATAAAATAATTATGTAAGGAAAAAAATATGGCAGAGTTTAATAATGTTTCTATAGCAAAAGCAGCAAACATTCTTTTCGAAGGAAATATTACTAGTAGAACAATCGTATTTGAAGATAATACAAGAAAAACGTTAGGAATTATGTTACCAGGTGAGTATGAATTAAATACAGTACATAAGGAAGTTATGGACATCCAAAGAGGTGTTTTAGAAGTTTTATTACCAGCTCAAGAGTGGGTAAAATATGAAGGACCTGCATCTTTCGAAATTCAAGCGAATTCAAAATTCAAACTAAGAGTACATTCATTAGTTGACTATTGTTGTTCTTTTATTAAAAACCACTAATTGCTCTATCCTTATTTATTGACAATGCGATAAAATCGCATTGTAATAAGTATTAAAATAAAATCTCTTTTTTTATCTCTTCAAATTTTAGTAAACTTTTACCATAATGATCAGTCATAAATTTTTTAGCTTGAGATTCATTTTTAAAAGGAATTAACTCTTCTCCCATTGGACCATAAACATTTGAACCTAAAACATAAAATGCATTTTTTGCATCAATTGATTCAAGAGTATAATAATCTGTAACATTTACTTGCTCAATTTGATCCATTGCATGATTGTGCTCATATTTTTTTGGTTCAAAATAAAATTTCATCATATCTTTTACACCATCAAAATAGTGAATATGTCCATCTTTGATTTTAATTTGTGCAACCCATTTTGGATATTTTGATACAAACATTCCACAAACAGGACATTTTGCATCTTGTGGTACTTCAATCATAGTTGATTTATCACTTGCTAGAATAGGATTAGCTAAATAAATTGAAACAGCTTGAAGCATTTTAGCATCTAAATTTTTACAAACTTTATTATCTATTAGATACTGTTTTGCTTCACCTATTGAATTAAAATCTTTTATTTGATTTGTATCACACATTGTTTCAAAAATCTTTTTACCTTTTATTGCCATTGGGGCTCTTTTTTCATCAAGTTGGCTATTTTCTTTTTTTAAGGCACTTTTTGCAATATTTAGACTTTCATTAAAAGTATGAATTTCTCCACCAAACTCTTTTTGAAATTTTACTGCTTCATCTTTTACCAAAAAAGCATATTTACTAACAGGACTCATAGTTCCTTCTTTTGAACTTCCAACAACATAATATGCATCTTTTGCATCTATGAATTTTAAACTATTTGTATCAACAACTTGAATATTTTTGATTTTATCTTCATGGTCTTCATGAATTTGAGCTTGACAGTGTAAAGAACAATATTGTTCTTTATGTCCATTTTTAAACTCAGTTACGTGATTTGTTTTATAATAATTTGTTAAATTCATACCACAAACATTACAAAACTCTTTTGAGGAATCTGATTTGACTAAAGTTGCATCTTTTGCTTCAACTGTTTGAAACATCTCTTGGGCATTTAAATTTGAAAAAATTAAAGTACACAAAAACATAAGTAAACTAACACTTCTTTTCATAAATTTTCCTTATAATAAATATTTTATAATTATATTAAATTCAAGTTAATTTATTGTTAAGTATTAGCTTCTTTTATGCTTGAAATCTATTTTAAAATGCACCTTGAACAACACCAGCATCAGCTCTTAAAACTGCACCATTTGTTGCACTTGATAAAGAGCTTGCAGTATAAACTATCAAATTTGCAATTTCTTCCACATCTGTAAATCTTTGTAAAAGTGAAGTTGGTCTTGCATTTGCAAAGAAGTCGATTTGCATCTCTTCAAAACTTATACCTTGCTCTTTTGCAAAATCACTTAAAAATGTAGTTACACCCTCAGAGTTTGAAGGTCCTAAAATAATTGAGTTTGAAGTTACGCATGTGTTTTTTGTAAGTTCTGCAATTCCTCGTGCAACGGCAATTTGAGCTGCTTTACTCATACCATAATGAATCATTTCTTTTGGAATTTGATAAGCAGATTCACTAGAAATAAATATAATTCTTCCCCAATTTTGCTCTAACATTAAAGGAAAATAGTGTCTTGATAATCTAACTC
>JAGOIF010000028.1 GCA_017995775.1 Aliarcobacter sp. | reverse complement strand
ATGCTGTAAAAAGAATAGCTACATATTTAGGTGAAGACTTAGAAGTTATCAAACATCAAAGAAAAAATGAATTAATAACACTTGATAAGTGGACATCTTTAGAAAAACTTGAAGATGGAACGGCATTGATTGCATTTTCAAGAGCAGATGTTTTAAGACTAAAACACAAACTTCAAAAACACTATACAGTTTCAGTTATCTATGGAAATTTATCACCTGAAGTAAGACGTGATGAAGCAAAAAGATTTAGAGAAAAAAAAAGCCAGATTTTAATAGCTACTGATGCAATTGCCATGGGATTAAATCTTCCTATTAAAACAATATTATTTACAACTGATACAAAGTTTGATGGTATTAGTAAGCGAAAAATAACAGTAAATGAGATAGTTCAAATTGCAGGTCGAGCAGGGCGTTTTGGTCTTTTTGAAGCTGGATTTTTGGGTGCCACAAGAAGAGATGTACTTGAACATATAAAAGCAGAAATTGATAGCCCAATAAAGACAATAAAACCACCTTTTAAAGTAAAAATTAACACAAATCAACTTGAAGCACTAGCTTCACATATAAAGACAAATTCACTTACAAAAGTATTGAAGTTTTTTGCTGATAATATGTATTTTTCAGGTCCTTTCGTAGCTGCAAATATTTCATCTATGCTAGAAGCTGCTGCTATTGTGGATACAAAATATAATTTAAAATTTGAAGATAAATATCTTTTAGCACAAGCTCCAATAACTAAAAAATCAACGATTATTATCCAAGCTTATGATGCATATATTGCAAGTGTGATTAAGAAAAAAGTTTGCCACTATAAACCTTCTATTACATTGCCGAAAAAAGCAATAACGCAAAAAGATTTACTTTTAGTGGAAGATGAAGTTAAAAAAATATCTTTATATTTATGGCTTTCATATAAACTTCCTGAGCTTTTTCCTGATCATGCAAAGGCTTATATTTTAAGAAATTCATTTAATGCATTTATAGAAAAATCATTAAGAGGGAATCTAATTCAAGAAGAAATGCCAAGAAGAACATTTGATAGAAGAAGAGAAACTGAAAAAAAAGATGATAAAACAGAAAAAAATGTAAAAAAAAGTTATAAACCTAGAAGAAGAAAAACAATTTAATAAAAAATTAGCTAAAATAAACCCTTAAATAAAAGAAGAAATATAAAAGGAATAGCAATAGTGTTTGGATTTTTTAAAGTTAATGAAGAACTTTTTCATAAAGAATTATTATCAGATAATTTTGATGCTAATAAAATCCAAAAATATATTGACAAAGGTATTGATTTAAATAAAAAAGATGAAAAAGATAAAACGATTCTTTTTTATTTATGTGCCAAAAAAAAACTAGATGCAATTAGGCTTTTAATTAGAAATGGAGTTAATTTATACGTAGAAGATAGCTTTGGACGAACGGTTTTAGATGAGGCTTGTCTTCGTTCAGATGGAGTTATGGTTCGATTTTTAATTGATAGTGGTTTTGATATAAATCGTAAGAATAGTACAGATAGAACAGTTCTTCAAGATGTAGCACTTGAAGGAAACTATAAAATGTTCCAAATTCTAATGAACCACAAAGCTGCTTTTAATATCAAAGACTCTTATGGAAAAACAGTGTTATTTGATGCCATTGAAGGTGGAAACCTAAGTATTTTAAAAGATGTTATAAATAACGTTGATAGTTTAAATATCTTAGATGAAAATCATCAAACCGTGTTATTTAAAGCAGTTTTAAGAGAGGATATGACTCTTGCACAAACTTTGATTGTAAATGGAATAAATATAAATTTTCTAGATAAAGATGGTCAAAATGTACTTTTTAATACTATTTTGCAAGGCTCAAAAAATATTCCTTTAATAGAACTTCTTTTAAAAAAAGGAATAAATCTAAATATTGTTGATAATAATAACAAAACAATTATTGATGAACTTTTACATATACATGAACTACAAAAAAACAATCCAAAAAATTTAGAAGGTAAATACAAAATAATAAGTCCTGAAAAAGACTATTTGTCTTTAGCTCTTTTATTTATTGAAAATGGTCTTGATATTGATGAAATCCATGCTGATGGAAAAACTTCTCTTCAAAAAGAATTAGATAATAAGAACTTTACAAATGTAGAGTTTTTGATAGATTGTGGAGCTGATATAAATGTATGTGATGAAAATAATAAGAACATCATTTATAAAGAGGTAATGAAAGGTTACTCAAACTACAAAATGATAGATTTTCTAATTTTAAAAGGTGCAATTTTAGAAGCTAGAGATTTTGATGAGAAAACTGTTATTGATGATATTGTGGAAATTATCGCAATTCAAAAAAACTTTAAAACAACTAATGCTTTTTTTTCAGGAATTATAAAAGAAGATGAAAGATATGATGTTTTATTAAAAAAAGTATTAACATATAGACCTGATATCGAAACACAAAGACTTGATGGAAAAAATATTTTATTTGACATAGTTTTATACAATGATTTTGAAACGTTAAGAACGATTATAAATTATGGTGTGAATTTAAATATCACCGACAAAAGAGGCTACACGCCTTTAATGTATATGGTTGAAGAGGGTTTAAAAATTAAAGATAAAAAAGAAAAAGAACTTTTTATCGAACGATTGGTGAATTTTTTAAAATATAGAGTTAGTGTTGATGCCCAAGATAATGATGGAAGAACGGTGATTCATAAGGCTGTTATTGCAAATGATTTAATTGTAGTAGAAAAAATATTGACAAAAAAAGCTGATCTTACAATTACTGATATACATGGAAGAACAGCTCTTCATCATACCCAATGGCATGGAAATTATAAAATTGCAAGATGGTTAATAGCAGCTGGGGCTGATATGAATCAACCCGATAAATCAGGCTTTACTCTTCTAAATTATGCAGCAATTTTTGGACATGCAAGACTTGTAATTGCTCTTATCGCCTCTGGGGTTTTGATGTACAATAGAAATGCAAAAAATATAAAAGTAGCACAGTTTTTTAAAAATAGAGAAAAAAATTTAGACAAATTAGTTTCAGTAAATGTGGGTGATCTTAAAATGCAAAATGCACTAATAGAGGTTGCCGAAAATCTAAGAAGAGAAATCAACGAAGTATTATAATAAAAAGGAAAAAAATGACTAACAAATCAATTATAGTTTTAGCAGCGGGTGCAGGTACTAGAATGAAATCAGATACTCCAAAGGTATTACATAGAATTTCTGGAAAACCAATGTTATATTATTCAATCAAAGAAGCACTAAAACTTAGTGATGATATTACAGTGGTTTTATTTCATCAAGCATCACGTGTGCAAGCAGAAATGGAAAAATATTTTTCAAATATAAATTTTGTAATTCAAGATCATGCAAACTATCCAGGAACTGGTGGTGCTGTTATGGGAATTCTTCCAAAATATGAAAAAGTATTAGTTTTAAATGGTGATATGCCTTTAATTCAAGCAAGTGAATTAGAAAAGTTTGACATAAATGCAACTATTGTTATGTCTGTTTTAGAACTACAAAGTGCTGATGGTTACGGAAGAGTTATTATTGAAAATGGAAATGTTAAAAAAATAGTTGAACAAAAAGATGCAAACGAAGATGAGTTAAAAGTTACAACTGCAAACGCAGGAATCTATCAGTTTGAAACAAAATTCTTACTTGAAAACTTAGCAAAACTAAATAACAACAACGCACAAAAAGAGTACTACATCACAGATTTAGTAGAAATGGCGATTAAAGAAGGAAAAACTTTAAAACCACTTGCTGTAAATGAAGAAAACTTCAAAGGTGTGAATTCAAAAGTAGAATTAGCAGATGCTGAGGTTATTCATCAAAATAGAATCAAAAAAGAGTTCTTAAAAGAGGGCGTTATAATGAGATTACCTGATACTATTTATATAGAAGAGGGTGTTGAAATTCTTGGTGAAAGTATCATTGAAAATGGTGTTAGTATTCTTGGGAATTCAAAAATCATAAATTCACATATCAAAACAAATTCAGTTATTGAAGATTCAATCATCAAAGATAGTGATGTGGGACCAATGGCACGAATTCGACCTGGAAGTGAGCTTAATAAAACTCATATTGGAAACTTTGTAGAGACAAAAAAAGCTATTTTAAATGGTGTGAAAGCTGGACATTTATCTTATCTTGGAGATTGTACTATTGATGAGGGAACAAATATCGGATGTGGAACAATAACTTGTAATTATGATGGAGTTAATAAACATCAAACAATTATTGGTAAAAATGTATTTGTGGGAAGCGATACTCATTTTGTAGCACCTGTAACTATTGAAGATGATGTTTTAATAGGAGCTGGTTCTTGTGTAACTGGTGAAGTTAAAAAAGGTCAATTATTCGTTACACGTGCTGAGAAAAGAGTAATTGATGGTTACTTTTATAAGCACTTTTCAAGTAAAAAATAAAGATTCAAAATGTTATTAAAAAATAAAAAAATATTAGTTGCCGTTACTGGTTCAATTGCTATTTATAAAACTCTAGATTTAATCAGACTTTATATAAAAGCAGGTGCAATTGTTCGAGTAATTATGAGTGATGCTGCTAAAAAGTTTATAAATCCAATAACATTCGAAGCAATTTCACAAAATAAAGTTTTAGACGAAACTACTGAAAATTGGGATAAAGCGCAAGATTATAATCACATAGATATTGGAAAATGGTCTGATATATTCGTAATTGCACCTGCAAGTGCAAACACTATAAATTCACTTGCAAATGGTTTGGGAAATAATCTTTTACTTCAAACAGCTTTAGCATATCCAAGAATGAAATTAATAGCCCCAGCTGCTAATACAAATATGTTAAAAAACCCTATTACACAATCCAGTCTTAAAATGCTGAAACTTTGTAACTATGAGATTGTTTCCTCTGTTACAAAAGAGTTGGTTTGTAAAGATGTGGGTGATGGTGCGATGGCTGAACCTATTGATATTTTTCACGCAACTTGCAAAGAACTTTTAAAAGATGATTATTGGATAAATAGAAAAGTTGTTTTAAGCGGTGGTGGAACAGTTGAAAAAATAGATGATGTAAGATATATTTCAAACTATTCAAGTGGAAAGATGGCTACAAGTCTTGCAAAGGCACTTTATTATAAAGGTGCAGATGTTTGTTTGGTAAGCACTCGTGGATATGAAGAATTACCTAAAGATATTCATCTTATAAAAGTAGAAAGTTCATCTGAGATGTACGAATATTTAGTTGACTCAATTAGAGTTGCAAAAAAAGGAATACTTACTAAACCCACTTTAATGGATAACTCAACTCCAAGTTTAATATTAAAACGACCATTTTTATTTATGGTGGCAGCTGTTAGTGATTATATTCCCTCATTTGCCCAAAATGGAAAATTAAAAAAAGAGTTAATTGGAAGTTCTTGGAATTTAGAGTTAAAACAAAATATGGATATTTTAAAATCTCTTAATAAAGAGGGAATTGTTTCAATTGGTTTTAAAGCTGAGATGGATGAAACAACTGCCTTAAATAGTGCTACAAGAATGTTAGAAAACAAAAATCTTGATGGGGTTTGTCTAAATATTTTAAATGAAGAAAATAGTTTTGGAAGTGAAAATAACACAATAGAGTTGATTCTAAAAGATAATTCTTTTGAATTTAAAGGTTCAAAATTAGATATTTCACTAGAAATATTAGAAAAATTACAAAAAAAGTTTGGAATGTATGAATAATAATAAAGATATGCCAAAACATATAGCCATGATTATGGACGGAAATGGAAGATGGGCAAAAGAGCGTGGATTAAATAGAACATCAGGTCATGAAGAAGGTGCCAAAACTGTTCGAAGAATGACGCAATATTGCTCTGATATAGGAATTAAATACTTAACACTTTATGCATTTTCTACTGAAAATTGGGAGAGACCAAAACTTGAAGTAGAGTTTTTGATGAAGTTATTAGAAAGATATTTAAAAAAAGAACTAGAAGTGTATTTAAAAAATAATATCAAATTTAAAGCAATTGGTGATTTAAATAGATTCTCAAAATCTTTACAAAAAACAATATCAGATACAGAAATAAAAACAGCAAATTGTACAGGATTAACTCAAGTTCTTGCACTTAATTATGGTTCAAAAAATGAAATAATAAGAGCAATAAAAAAATTAAATGAACAAAATCTTGAAGTAAATGAAGCAAATCTAGAATCATGCCTTGATACAGCTGGAATGGGTGATGTAGATATTTTAATTCGAACAAGTGGTGAAATAAGACTTTCAAACTATTTATTGTGGCAAAATGCCTATGCTGAGATGTTTTTTACTCAAACCTATTGGCCAGATTTTAGTGAATCTGAACTTGATGATATTATTAGTGATTTTATAAAAAGAGAGAGACGATTTGGAGGTATTTAGTTTTATAATAGGTGCATGTTTTGGTTCATTTTTAAATGTATTGATTTTAAAACTTCCTTTGAAACAATCTCTTTTATATAAAAGAAGTAGCTGTCCATCTTGTAATCACACTATTTATTGGTATCATAATATTCCTCTTTTATCATATTTATTTTTAAGAGCAAAATGTTCTTATTGTGGTGTTAAAATCTCTTTTCAATACTTTTTTCTTGAACTTTTAAGTGCAATTGTAACTTTACTTTTATTCTTAAAATTAGGATTATGTCAAGAATTTATTTTTATGTGTTTGTTTTCATATGTCTTAATAGTTTTATCTTTTATTGATTTAAAACACAAAGCAGTACCTGATTATTTACTTTTAATTACATTTATTTTGGCATTTTTTGTAAGTGAATTTACAATAACAGAAGCATTTAAAAATGCATTTTTATTCGCAGGAGCCTTAGTTTTACTAAATTTTGTAGTAACTTTTTATATACAAAATATAAAATCAAGAATTTTAAAAGATGAGAGTTTAAAAACCCAAGAAGCACTAGGTGAAGGAGATATTCCAATAATTGCAAGTATTGGGATTATCCTTGGGATTAGCTCAGGGCTTACAGCTATATTTTTAGCGGCATTTTTTGCTATAATACCTTCACTTTATGAAACTTTTGTAAAAAAAGATATGCAAACACCATTTATTCCATATTTAGTTTTAGGATTTTTTACAGAGTATTTTTTTAATATAGAAACAATTATAAAGGCCTTTTATTGAAATTAAATAATTATTTATATTCTCAACTTGCAATTACTTTTTTTCCTATTTTTTTAGGACTATTTTTTATTACTTCAATTGTTTTTTTAGTGAAAATAGCATCATTAACATCAATTATAACAATGGATTTTTTTGAGCTATTTAAACTTTATGCATATTCAACACCACAAATTGTTTTTTTCACGATGCCTATTTCTTTTTTTATATCTTTAGTTATAACTTTAGCAAAACTTGCAAGTGAGTATGAATTAACTGTTATTACATCATTTGGACTAAATCCTGTAAATATATTAAAAGTATTTTTACCTGTAACTTTACTTTTATCGGCTTTACTTTTAGTAGTTTCGGTAGGACTGATTCCTAAGACAAAATTTTTAACAAAACAGTTTTTAGATGTAAAGAAAAAAGAGGCAAATTTTAATATAAAAGCCAGTGAATTTGGGCAAAAATTTGGTGATTGGTTAATCTACATAAGTGATAAAAATAATAAAACATATAGTGATGTAAAACTATTTAAAACAGAAGAAAAAAAAGATCAATTTATAATTAGTGAAACTGCAATTTTAGATAATGATAAGGGTGCTTTGAGTTTTAAATTAAGAGATGGGAAAGCTTTTATTAGTGATGAAAAAGAGTTAAATCAAATTGATTTTAAATCAATGTATATAAATGATTCAATAGCAGATAGTAAAGTTGGAATTTTTACAGATACATATTCATATTGGAAAAATAATATTAAAAACAAAATCGATCTTGATGATTTAACTTTCTTTATTTTAACCTCATTATTTCCACTTTTTTCACTTTTTTTAGTGATTACTTTTGGATATTTTAATCCAAGATATGAAAAAAATAGAGCAGTATCATTTTCTTTAATTGCTGTTGTTTTATATTATGTTTTAATAAAAATTGTTGGAGATAAAATATTATTACATGCAATTTATATTATCCCAATTATTTGGTTGTCAGGATCTTATTTTTTATATTCAAAAACAATAAAAAAAGAGTACTAAAAAAGTATGAATTTAAAGTTTGTTATAGCTTATGATGGTAGTTGTTATCAAGGAAGTCAAAAGCAACCAAATGGTTTGACGGTTGAAAATAAGCTTTTAAAAGCTTTTAAAGAGATAAACATAGAAACAAGTATAGTTTTAAGTGGACGAACTGATAAAGAAGTTCATGCCACTGGGCAGGTTTTTAATTGTATAATTCCAGATTTTTGGAGTGATTTAAAAAAGTTAAAAGAAGTTTTAAATAGAAATCTTCCAAGTTCAATAAAAATATCAAATATTTCAAAAGTATCAGATACTTTTCATTCAAGATTTCATGCAAAAAAGAGAGTTTATAGATATATAATCACCTCAAAACCAACAACACCTTTTAATGATAAGTTTATTACATATGTGCAAAATATAAATGAAGAGCTTTTAAAAGATGCCATAAAAGAGTTTATTGGAATTTATGATTTTAAATACTTTCATAAAACTGGAAGTGATAAAGATATTACAATAAGAGAGATTTTTGATACAAGTTTTTATAGATATAAAGATATTTATGTTTTTAAATTTACTGCAAATTCATATTTAAGATCACAAATAAGATTAATGGTTGGGTTTTTATTAGCTATAAATGATAATAAACAAACAATAGAGAATCTTAAAAAACAGCTAAGATTAGAAGCTCATTCTTTCAAAATTCCAATAAAGGCGAATGGGCTTTATTTAGCAAAAATAAAATATTAAAGGAAGTGTGATGTTTTTTAAAAAGAAGAAATTTTATACTCTTTTAGATATAAAAAATAAGCTAGTTTTTACTCCATTGATTTTTATTTTTATTTTATCAATAATTGCATTTGTGTCAATTTACTTTTTTTTAGAATATGAAAAAAGAAATAAAATAGAACTATTAATTCAAAATGAAAATTTTTATAAAAATGATATTTTAAAAAATTATGTTGCAAGTATAAAATATAATACAAGTACAAATTTTGATGATATTGAAGGTGAATTAAGTAAATACATTTATGAAATTATAGGTTTTATAAAAGCAAAGATTCCTAATGATAAAGAGTTTGATTTTGAATTATTAAGACCTTTTTTAAAAGAGATTGAATCAACAACAAATATAAAGTTTTTACTGTTTGATACAAAAGATTATAATGTTTTATATGGAGAGAAGATTTTAGAAGATCTAATAGAACTTACTAATTCTGAGAAAAAAACAGATGTATTTAAAAAACATATGTTAAAAAATATAAGATATATTGGTGATAATAATCTTATGTACAATATTGATAATCAAAAAAGAAATATACAATTAAGCTATCTTAAAAATATTGAATCTTTAAATATATTTCTAGGTGCTTACTCTAAAATAGATGATATGGAACTTCTAACAAAAAAAGTAATTTTAGATTCAATTTATTCAAAAAGTAAAACACTTCCAAATGCTCATTTTTATTTTTATGATATAAATGAAGGAACAGTTTTTAATTACTATATGAAAGATAAGCTAAAAGATGTTTCAGAAATTGAGAATTTTGAACAAATTAGTCAAAATGATTTATCATATATTTTTCCTAAATACCAATATAAAATATTTATTAAAAATAACCCCTTAAGAAAAGAAAAAAAACTAATTGATGAACAATATAAAACAAAAATTATAATAAGTTATCTACTTGTTATATTTGTTGCTTTATTTTTAATACTTACCGCAAATATTTTTGGAAGATTTATAAGCACCATTTTTAATAGATACAATAGAAGATTAGAAAGAAAGAATTTCTTATTTAAAAAATGGAAAGATAGATATGAACTAGCAATCATCGCTTCAAATGATGGTTTATGGGATATGGATTTAAGAACAAAAAAAATATTCTTTTCAAACAAATGGCTTGATATGTTTGGATATAAAAGAAATGATGTACAAAATTTTGATGAGTGGTTAAGTTTAGTTCATGAAGATGATAAACAAAAAGTTTTAAATGAGTATGAAAAACATATAAATAAACAAAGTGAGCATTTTATTTGTGAATATAGATTAAAAGACAAGAGGGGCAACTACAAATGGATTTTAGTAAGAGGTAAAGAGTTTAACTCAAATAGAATGCTAATGATGTCTATGAATATTGATGAAAGAATGAAACTAACAAAAGAGCTAAGAAATGTGGAGCTTCTAACAGAGTTTGGAAGAATCGTAATTTTTAGATGGGGAAATGATAAAGACCTAAGCGTAAAATTTGTTTCAAAAAGTATAAATACTTATGGATATGATGAAGATGATTTTAATAAAAATATGAAGTTTTTTGATTTTGTTTATAAAGATGATGTTAATCAATTAAACGTAGTGATAAAAAAAGCCATATCTTCAGATGCAAACTCTTTTACTTCAATTCACCGTGTATATGATAAAAATATGCAAATAAAATGGGTTTATAATAGAACTATTTTAATAAAAGATGACAATGGAAATGTAATTGAATTTTATGGATATTTAAATGATATTACAAAACTTAAAATGAATGAAGAAGAGTTAAAAGAAAAAATAAAATTAGAATTAGAAAAAAATATAGAAAAAGATAGATTATTAATTCAACAAAATAAACTGGCTTCCATGGGAGAAATGCTTGGAAATATTGCTCACCAATGGAGACAGCCTTTAAATAATATAAATTTATTAATTTATTTTATACGAGATTCTTATGGAAAAATTTCTCAACTTGAATTAAATGAAACTATAAAAGATGCAAAATTGCAAATTGATTATATGTCTCAAACTATTGATGATTTTAGGAATTTTTATAAGCCTTCTAAGGAAAAAAGATTATTTGATATAAAAGATTCAATTATTCAAAGTTCAAAAATTGTAAATGCATCTTTAGAAAAACATAATATAAAACTAGAAATTCTTGGGGAAAATGTACAAATAGATGGTTATGAAAATGAATTCGAGCAAGTTGTTGTAAATATTTTAAATAATGCAATTGATGCAAAAATTATAAAAAGCAATAGTGTTAAATTTGATGCAAAAATACAGATAAATGTAAAAGAAGAAAATGCCCAAATATGCATTTCAATATTTAACAACTGTGGAAATATAGATGAACAAATACTAGAAAGAATCTTTGAACCATATTTTACAACTAAGTTTGAAGATCAAGGAACAGGAATTGGTCTTTATATGACTAAAGTAATAGTAGAGAAAAATATGCAAGGTAAAATAGAAGCAAAGAATTTAGATGATGGGGTTGAATTTATAATTAAGTTAAATGCTTAAAATAATTTTGGATATAATGAAATAATATACAATTTTAAGGTAAAAAAATGCAGAGTTTTAAAACAAAAGTTTTATTGGTTGAAGATGAAGATTTAGCTAGAAAAACATTATCTTTTTATTTAAATACTATTTTTGATGAGGTTGTTCTTGCAAAAGATGGAGAAGAAGGACTGAATCTTGTAAAAGATAATTTCCAAAATAATGAAGATTTTGATTTAGTAATAACAGATCTTAATATGCCAAATTTAAGTGGTATGCAGATGATTGATGAGATTTTAAAACTGCATCCAACACAAAGATTCATAATTGTAAGTGCCCATAAAAATGAAGAGGATTTACTTAAACTTATAAATTTAAGAGTATCAGGATATTTTGTAAAACCACTTGATATTGATAATATGATGTTGATGCTTCAAAAAGCAAAAGATGAAGTGATTAAAGATAAACAACCCCTTGTAAACTTGAATAAATCACTAATTACTTTAAATAATAGTTATACCTTTGATTTAAGTAGTAATAAACTTTATCATAATAATTTGATTGTAAAATTATCAAAAAAAGAATCAGAAATTTTAGATGTTTTAATACAAAATCTAGGAGAGCTAATATCTGTTGATAGATTTAAACAAATAGTTTGGAATGATATTAATATAAATGATTCTTCTTTTAGAACAGTTATGAAAAGATTAAAAGATAAGATAAAAGATGATGATTTTATAATTTCTCATAAGGGATATGGATATATCATCGAGAAAGTTTTAGTTAAATAAAAATATAAGAGGAGCTTTTCCCCTTATATTTTAAGCCTTTTTAGCCTCGCGTTTAATTTTTGCTTTTTGAAGAATATAAATTCCCACAATTATAGAAATACCAATGAAATAAGAAACATGATGATCTGGTAAATGTAAATAGACACTCATGATTTTTGGTAAAAACATAAAAGGTACCGCAAGTAAAAATAGCATTCTTTCTAGAAAATTAATTTTCGTAATAAAATATCCTTGAGTAAAACAAGAAAATGCCATTATTCCAACAAAGGCAGTACAAAAAATCACTGCGATTTCAAAAGGATTTGTAATCCATATCCAACCAGCTGGATTTGCTGGATTTAAAGGATCCACACCTTTAATTAGTAATAATTCAGAGTTAAAGAAAAACATAAACGGCAAAATTGCTGTTCTAATATCGTATTTAAATCCTTGAATTCCAGTTTTAATAGGATCCGCTTTTGCAATACCAGCAGCAGCATAAGCAGCAAGCCCTACAGGTGGAGTAACGTCTGCTAGAATACCAAAGTAAAACACAAACAAGTGCGCAGCAATTGCAGGAACTAAATAACCATTATCAGCAGCTAGTGTTAAAATAACAGGAGCTGTTAATGATGCCATTACGATATAGTTTGCAGTTGTCGGTAATCCCATTCCTAGAATCAATGATATAACAGCTGCAAGAATTAAGATAGCAAAAATATTTCCATTTGCTAAAGTTTCAACAACTTCAAGTAATACTTGACCAAGTCCTGTAAGCGTAATTGATCCTACGATAATACCAGCCAAAGCAGTTGCAACTGCAATTGGAACCATGTTTTTAGCACCACTTATCATACCTGCTAGAATATCCACAAAACCAGAAAGCCAAATATCTTTTGTAAGTTTTTCTTTTGCAAGAAATGCTCTAAATGGATGTTGAATTACCATTAAAACCATAAGTAGCATAATTGCATTAAATGCAGCACTTGCAGCACTTTGTCTTAAAACAACAAGAGTATAAAGTAAAAACATTATAGGAATTAAATAGTGAATTCCTTGAATAAAAGTTTTCCATTTAGGTGGAATATCTTCATCATCCATACCTTTTAGACCTAGTTTTAAGGCTTCTAGGTGAACAATATAAAAAAGTCCAAAATAAGCCACAAATGCTGGAATAAATGCAGAAATTACAACATCAGAATAAGACATTCCTAAAAACTCTGCAATAATAAAAGCAGCAGCACCCATAACAGGAGGCATAAGCTGACCATTTGAAGAAGCGGATACTTCAACGGCAGCTGCTTGTTCAGGTCTAAAACCAGTTCTTTTCATAAGCGGAATTGTAAAAGTTCCAGTTGTTACTGTATTTGCAATAGATGAACCACTCATGATTCCAGCAAATCCAGATGCTATTACAGAAGCTTTTGCAGAACCACCTCTATATTTTCCAAGAAGTGAAAATGCTAAATTTATAAAGTATTCACCAGCCCCAGCTTTATCTAAAAGTGATCCAAAAAGAACGAATAAAAATACAAATCCTGCACTAACTCCAAGTGGAACTCCAAAAATTCCTTCTGTTGTTAAAAACATATGACCAGCAATTTTATTTAAACTAGCACCCTTATGAATTATTAATTCAGGCATATAAGGACCTAAAAAGTCATAGGCTAAAAAAACAATAGCTATTAAACTTAGTGCGAATCCTAAAACTCTTCGTCCTGCTTCAATTAAAATTATAACGGCAATAACAGCCATGATAATATCAACAGTTGTATAATCACCAGGTCTTGTTGAAAGCTCTTCATAAAAAACAGCAATATATGAAGCAGTTGCTAATCCGACAATTGCAAAAGTGTATCCAAACCATCTAATTTTTTTTAGAAAATAAGGTTTTCTCATCATTGGATAAATTAAAAATGCCAAAACAACACCAAAAGATAAGTGAATAGATCTAGAAATTGTAGAGTTTGTAGGCTCAATTACTATATACAATTGATACAGCGACCAAGCAAGAGCAATAATTGAAATTAACCAAAATTCATAATGTTTTGAACCAAAAGTTCTTTGACCTTCTAGTTCATTTAAAATTGCTTCAGTTTCTTGTACTTGTTCTACTTCAAGTTCGGAAATTTTATGAGGTTTTTCTTCATAAATTGCCATATTAAGTCCTTTTTATAATATATAAAATTTATTCTTTTCATAGTTCATTCAAATATTTTTGAATGAACTATAAAAAGATTATCTAAGGAAATTAATCCTTAGATAAAAGCTAAAAACTATTTAACTTGTAATAATCCAGCTTCTTGGAAATATTTCTTCGCACCTTCATGTAAAGGAGCAGATAATCCCTCAAGTAAAGACTCTTTTGTAATCTCACTATAAGCAGGGTGTAATTTTTTAAATTCATCAAAGTTTTCTAAGATAGCTTTAACTACTGTATAAACAGCATTTACACTAACATCATCACTTGTAACTAATACAGCTTTAACTCCAAAAGTAGGAATTGGTTCATCGTTTCCTTTATATATTCCACCAGGAACATTTGATTTTGCAAAATATGGATACTTTTTAATTAAAGAATCAACATTAGCTCCTTCAATTGGTACGATTTTTACATCAAGAGAAGTTGATGCATCTTTGATATTTGCAGTTGGATGTCCAACCATGTAAAAATATCCATCAATTTTATCATCTCTTAATGCATCTGGCATTTCAGAAGCTTTTAGTGCTCCAGCAAAAGATAAATCTTCTTTTTTAATTCCACTTGCATCAAAAAGTGTTAAAGCTGTTGCTTCGTTTCCACTTCCTGGATTTCCAAGGTTTATTCTTTTTCCTTTTACATCAACAAGTTTATTAATATTTGCATCTTTTTTAGTAACAAGGGTTAAAAGCTCAGGATAAATAGCCATTACAGATTTAAGTTTAGGAATTGCAGCACCTTCATAAGCACCTTCACCTTTGCTTGCTTGATAAACAATATCAGATTGAACAATTCCAAAATCAAGTTCACCATTTTTAATAGTATTTATGTTGTAAACAGAACCACCTGTTGATTCAACTGAACATCTAATTTTTGTCTCTTTTTTGTATTGATTAACTAATCTACAAATAGCACCACCTGTTGGATAGTAAGTTCCAGTAACTCCACCTGTTCCAATAGTAACAAACTCAGCTGCAAAAGAAGGAACGCTTAACATTCCTAATAATGTAGCCGCGGCAATTTTTTTACCCATAGGGATTACATTAATTTTTTTCATTTTTTCTCCTTAGTTGTTTTGTTTTAAAAGATTTAATTTAAAACTTTAAATGATTATATCAGTTAATTATAAATAATCAAGTAGATAAACTCATATTAATTACATAAAAGTTTCATATAAATTTCAAATTATTGTAATTTAGCATAGGAAAAATTTATTTTTACTTAAATTATCAAAGTTATTATTTTAAAATGAAAAAAAAGATTTATTTAAATAAATTAAAAAATTGAAATAAAATACTTGACAAATAAAGACTCAATAGGTTATAATTCTTTAGCAGTTTAACTTACTGAGTGCTAAATTATAAAAATGGAGGTGATTATGATAGATAAAAAAGAGTTTTTATTACAATCTATTATCAGAGCTTACATTGAAAATTTAGAACCAATAGGTTCTACACAACTTAAGTCTATGTATGATATTACATATTCACCTGCAACAATTAGAGGTTACTTTAAAAAGTTAGGAGAAGAGGGATATCTTGCTCAAGAGCATATAAGTAGTGGAAGAACTCCAACAACTGAAGCTTTGAAACAGTATTGGCAAATGAAACTTGGTTTTAAATTAAAAGGTATAAATCTGCGAGCATTAGAATATTTCGCTTCAGAAATAGGATTATGCGTTTTTATAAAAAAAGTAAAAACTGATATATTAAAAGATATTTTAAATGTTGAAAATAAGTATATGATATTGGAATTTTCATCATTTGCAATTAGTGTAAAATATTCAGATGCACTTTATAGATTTTTAAAAGATATGATAGGTTTAGATCTAAAAGATATTACAAAGATTTCTAAAGATGTTGGAGCATATGAGGTTTACGAAGCTATAACTCAAAATATTCAAAATACAGACTTTGAGATTTTTAATTATAAAGAGTTTTTAACTTTAGCTTTAAACTATGATTTTAATGAATATACGATAAATAAATTTCTAAAAGGTCAAATTTTAGATGAATTAACTGAAGGTTTATATTTTGAAGAACTTTTACCTTCAAGTTATATTGGAATTTGTAATTATTGCAAAATCAATAATGAAGATGTAAAGATGTTGGTTATTGGTGAGTTACCAAAAGATTATGAATATTTTTATGAAAAAATAACAACTTTTTAGGAGATAAAATGAGTGAAAAAAACGAAGAATTAATACAAGAAGAACAAAATCAAGAGCTTCAAGAAACGACTGTTGAGGAAACTACAACAGAAATTAGTTTAGAAGATAAAATTGCACAATTAGAAGAGCAATTAAAACAAAGCGAAGATAAATATTTAAGAGTTCATGCAGATTTTGAAAATATTAAAAAAAGATTAGAAAGAGAAAAATATCAAGCTATTGATTATGCAAGTGAGAAGTTCGCAAAAGATTTATTAGCACCAATTGATACACTTGAAATGGCATTAAAATCAGCAAATGCAGATGTTGAAGCTGCTGAATTACTAGGAAAATTAAAAGAAGGAATAGAACTTACAATTAGAAGTTTTATAACAACTTTTGAAAAAAACAATATTACACAAGTTCAAACAGATATTGAATTTGATCCAAATGTACACAATGCTGTAATGCAAGTAGATAGTGCTGATCATGAAGATGGAGCAATTGTTACTGAGTTACAAAAAGGATATTTATTAAAAGATAGATTACTAAGACCAGCGATGGTTTCAATCTGTAAAAAATAAGTATTTTGACCGTGATGTCATAAAACTAGATAGATTTGAAAAGATATAAATTAAAATAAAAAATAAAACTTAATAAAAGGACATAAAATGAGTAAAGTAATTGGAATAGATTTAGGAACAACAAACTCTTGTATCGCAGTTTATGAAGGTGGGGAAGCTAAAATTATCCCTAATAAAGAAGGAAAAAATACAACTCCTTCAATCGTGGCATTTACAGATAAAGGTGAAGTTTTAGTAGGAGATCCTGCAAAAAGACAAGCGATTACAAACCCTGAAAAAACTATTTATTCTATTAAAAGAATTATGGGACTTATGATGGATGAGCCAAATGCAAAAGAAGCTCAATCAAAAGTTGGATATAAAATCGTAAATAGAAACGGTGCAGCAGCAGTTGAAATTGGTGGGAAAGTTTATACTCCTCAAGAAATTTCTGCAAAAATTTTAGGAAAATTAAAAGCTGATGCGGAAGAGTATTTAGGACAAGCTGTAACAGATGCTGTTATTACTGTTCCTGCATATTTTAATGATGCACAAAGAAAAGCAACTCAAGAAGCTGGAACAATCGCAGGACTTAATGTTTTAAGAATCATAAACGAACCAACAGCTGCATCTTTATCATATGGTTTAGATAAAAAAGGTGAAGAAAAAGTTCTTGTTTACGATTTAGGTGGAGGAACATTTGACGTTACTGTTTTAGAAATCGGAGATGGAACTTTTGAAGTACTTTCAACTGATGGAAATGCATTCCTAGGTGGAGATGACTTTGATAATGCTATTATTGATTGGCTTGCAAAAGAGTTCAAAGATGAGAATGGTTTTGATGTTAAAAATGACAAAATGGCATTACAAAGATTAAAAGATGCTGCTGAAAATGCAAAAAAAGAGTTATCATCAGCTGAATCAACAGAAATCAACTTACCATTTATTTCAATGGGAAGTGCAGGTCCTGTTCACTTAGTTAAATCATTAACAAGAGCAAAATTTGAGTCTATGACTGAAGGTTTAATAAATGAAACTTTAGATCACATTAAAATTGCACTTAAAGATGCTGGATTAAACAAAGATGAAATTCAAGAAATTATTATGGTTGGAGGAAGTACAAGACTTCCAAAAGCAAATAAAGTTGTAAGAGATTTCTTTGGAAAAGATTTAAATAAAGGTGTAAATCCTGATGAGGTAGTAGCTGCTGGTGCTGCTATTCAAGCTGGAGTTTTAAAAGGTGATGTTAAAGACGTATTATTATTAGACGTTACTCCATTATCTTTAGGAATTGAAACTTTAGGTGGAGTTATGACTAAATTAATTGAAAAAGGTACAACAATTCCTGTTAAAAAATCTCAAGTTTTCTCAACAGCTGAAGATAATCAACCTGCTGTTTCTATTCACGTTTCACAAGGTGAGAGAGAATTTGCAAGAGATAATAAATCTTTAGGTATGTTTGAACTTTCAGATATTCCAGCAGCTCAAAGAGGTGTTCCTCAAATTGAAGTAACATTTGATATTGATGCAAATGGTGTTTTAAATGTAAGTGCTAAAGATAAAGGAACTGGAAAAGAAAATAAAATTACAATTTCAGGTTCATCTGGATTAAGTGATGCAGAAATCGAAAAAATGGTTCAAGAAGCAGAAGCAAACAAAGATGTTGATGCTAAGAAAAAAGCATTAATTGAAGTAAGAAACCAAGCTGATGGACTATTACATTCAACTAAAAAAACTTTAGAAGAAAATGAAAGTGCAGTTAGCGAAGAAGAGAAAAAAGCTATTATTGATGCAGCTGCTGATTTAGAAGAAGTTCTAAAAAATGACAATGCAACTAAAGAAGAGATTGAAGAAAAAGTAAAAACTTTAACTGAAAAATCTCATAAACTTGCAGAAGCTATGTACAAAAAAGAGGGTGGTGAAGCTGGTGCTCAACCAAACCAAAAAGCAAAAAAAGATGACGACGACGTTATCGACGCTGAAGTAGAGTAAATCTCTGCTTCATGCAAACTTTATTTCTTATATTAATACTCTTTTTAATCTCAATTTTTTCTGTACTTTTATATTTTAAATCTAAAACAAGTAGACTTGATATCTTAAACAGTGGTGAATGCCCTAGTTGTAAACAAAGAAGAAAAGTTTTTTTTGATAAAAATACAAATACTACATTTACAAGTGAAATCATTACAAGTAAAGTTTTAAAAAATCATGGATGTTCTGGAGTTGTTGAAATAGAATATTCTTGTAAAAGCTGTGGATTAACAGAAGTACACTCTATAAATTCATCAAATTGTGGTATATGAAAAATTCTATATTAATTTTTTTATTCTTTATTTTTTTTATTTCTGGATGCTCAAGTAAAAAGCAAAATATTGAAAAAAAAGAAATCCTTAAAGAAGTATATATTGAAAAAAAAGAGACTTCAAATAGAATGCAGCTAACAAATTTCTATGATATAGAAGGATTTTTTGAAGATGATTTAGATTATGCATTAGATGTTTTTAAAAAGGATTGTAAAAGATCTAAAAGGTATGACCTTTTTAAAGATATTTGCCATAAAGCCCAATTTGAAAAAGATGGAAGAAAATTTTTTATTATAAATTTCCAACCATATAAACTTATTGATAGTAAATCAAGTGACGAAGGAATAATCACAGGATATTACGAACCTCTTTTATATGGAAGTTTAACAAAAACTAAAAGATATAAATATCCAGTTTATAAGATTCCAAAAAATTTAATTGTTTCTGATGATCCTAAATTAAAAGATTATAAATTAAGAGGAAAAATTGTTGAAAACAAAATAGTTCCTTACGATACTAGAAAAGAGATAGAATTAAATTCAAATAATTCAAATCTTGAAGCAATTGCTTATGTTGATGATAAATACGATTTATTTTCTTTACATGTTCAAGGTTCAGGAAAAATACAATTAGAAAATGGAAAAATAATAAATGTAGGATATGGGCAACAAAATGGTTGGCCTTTTACTGGTATTGGAAGTTATATGCTTGAAAAAGGCTATGTTACAAAAAATGAAATGTCTATTCAAGGAATTAAAAACTTTTTTATAAAAAATCCTTCAAAAATAGATGAAGTTCTAAATATAAATGATAGTTATATCTTTTTTAGAATTTCAAAAGAGGGCGCATCTGGAAGTTTAGGAAGTGTTTTAACCGCAAAAAGAAACTTGGCTGTGGATTCAGAATTTATACCTCTTGGAATGCCTGTATTTTTAAATACAAAAAACCCTATAACAAAAGAATCAATAAATCAACTTATGGTGGCAGCTGATGTGGGTGGAGCAATTAAAGGTGAAATAAGGGCAGATTTTTTTTGGGGATTTGGACCTTCGGCATTTGATTATGCAGGAAGAATGAAAGAAAAAGGAAAAATGTATATATTAATGCCTAAAAAATAGTTGCTGCTTACATGCAGCAACCATTCCCACAACAATTATCTCTAGCATCACTATAAAATGAGATAACAAAGTTATTAAACATCTCTTGAACTTCAAATTTGTGCTTTTTACAAAACTCTTTATTCATAAAATTATTCATCTCAATTGCTTTAGTTAAGGCATCGTCTTTTGATTCAAATGTTAGATTATTTTTTAAATTACTATTTTTAAAGCATCCACATTGGTTTGCTACAACTATTTTGTACATAAAATTCCTTTAAATATTTTATAGATTATGAACGCAAGGTTAGCTAAATTTTTATTAAAGGCTTTTAAGAAGAAAAAATAGATATAATAATAAAAATATAAACTTAACTAAAAGGAAACGAATGCATATTTCAAATCTTATTTCTCAAAATTTTGGAAAGTTTGCAAAAAAGGAGTTTCCATCTTTTTTTCAAAAAATAATCAATGGAACTTATGTTAAATTAATGAAATTAAATATGAGTGAATTCAAAAATGCAAAACATTATAAATCATTAAATGCTTTATTCACAAGAGAATTAATTATAAAAAGAGAAATTGATGAGACTAAAAATGTAATTATTTCACCAACGGATAGTTTAATTACTGAGTGTGGAAAACTACAAAATGACACGGCATTACAAATTAAAGGAATGGCTTATAGTGTTGAAGAGTTATTAACTTACAATTGTACTTCTAATTTTGAAAAAATAAAAGATGGTTCGTTTATGAACTTTTATTTATCACCAAAAGATTATCACAGATATCATGCACCAAGCGATTTTAAATTAAAAAAACTTATCCACGTTCCTGGAAAATTATATCCTGTAAATTTAAAATATCTAAATAAAGAGTTTGAACTATTTGTTCAAAATGAAAGAGTTATTTTAGAGTGTGAAAACAATGGAAAAATCTTTTATATGGTTTTTGTAGGCGCTTTAAATGTTGGACAAATGGTTTTTGAATTTGAAGATAGAGTTGAAACTAATATAAATGCAAAAGAGATGAAAGTTTATGAATATGACAATATTGAAATAGCAAAAGGCGATTGCTTAGGTTATTTTAAAATGGGTTCAACTGTTGTTATGATTTGGGAAAAAGATTCTATGGAATTAGAAAATTTATTAAATCAAAATGTTAGATTTGGACAAAAGATTGGTATAAACCTATAAATTAACAAAGAGTAGATAATGAATAATAAAATTTTTATAAAAATAGGCTGGTTGTTTATACTAGGGCTATTAGCCTATTTGTTTTTTGTTGTCTTTTTTTTATCTCCAAAAGTAAACAATTTTCTTACAGAAACTGAAATAAATAATTCAAAAATACAATTTAGTAAAATCGTATCAATCATAAATAGTAAATCAAGAACAATAGAAGATGAAGATAAATTAACTCAAGAAGTTCAACTATTATTATCTAGTACTACCTTGGCAAAAACGGGACATATTTATATTGTAGATAGTAGTGGAAAAATAGTTTTTGATCCAAGCGGTGAATTTCAAACTACAAAAATGTCAGAACTTACCTTACCAAATCAAAACAATAGTATATTTTTTGATGAAATAAAAAGATCTTATGAACAACATAAAACTTTTGAATATACTTGGAATAAAATTTATGATCCTTTTAATTATACTTATAAAAAGATCTCATGGATTGAATATAATCAGAAAATGCAATGGTATATAGTTTCATCAATTTACAAAGAAGACTTTGATAGTTTTATTGATGGAATTAACTCTTTAATTTTAAATATTTCAATGCTTTTATTTGGTGTTTTATCTGTTATTGGACTTTTTATAGCAGTAAAAGTTATAGCTCCTATTAATAAAATGTACAAAGAAGTTCAAAAAATAAGTCAAGATGAAAATGAGTTTACTAATGGAATTAAAGCAAAAGATGAAATAGGATTTTTAGCAAATCAATTTAATACCTTGCTAGATCAGGTTGAAAATAATAGAAAAACATTAGATGAACATGTTCTAATAAAAACAAAAGAGATACAAAATAAATTATATTTTGATGAACTTACAAACCTAAAAAATAGAACAGCACTTGAGGATGATATTAAAGATAATGATTTTGTATCAATTGCATTAATTGATATAGATTCATTTGATGATATAAATGAACTTTATGGATT
>JAGOIF010000097.1 GCA_017995775.1 Aliarcobacter sp. | reverse complement strand
TTCAACAACTAGGATACTTTTTAAAACCAAATGAACTATTTTCAGCAATGGCAAAAAAAGGAAATAGTGATAACAATAACTTTATTCTTGATGATTTAACACAAGTATTAAGACATATAGAGTCTTCAACTATGGGAACAGAGAGTGAAGATGATTTTGAACATTTATTTGAAGATTTAGATTTAACTAGCACAAAACTTGGTCGTACTGAAGAAGCAAAAAATAAACTAATAGCAAAAGTTCTATATCATCTTGATAGTATTAACTTTGAACTAAAAAATCATGATAGAGATATTTTAGGTGATGCATATGAGTATCTAATAGGGCAATTTGCAGCAGGAGCAGGTAAAAAAGCAGGGGAGTTTTATACTCCTCAAGAAGTTTCAAAAATCTTAGCAAAACTTGTAACTGTTGGAAAAAGTAGATTAAAATCTGTATATGATGCAACATGTGGTTCAGGGTCACTACTTTTAAGAGTTGCAAAAGAGGTTGAAGATGTATCAAACTTTTATGGTCAAGAACTAAATAGAACTACATATAACTTAGCTCGTATGAATATGATTATGCATGATGTTCATTACAGAAAATTTGATATTAAACAAGAAGATACTCTTGAGCATCCACAACATTTAGAACATAGGTTTGAAGCAATAGTTGCTAATCCTCCATTTTCTGCAAACTGGAGTGCAAATCCACTTCATTTAAATGATGATAGATTTAGTCAATATGGAAAACTAGCACCTAGCTCAAAAGCTGATTTTGCATTTATTCAACATATGATTTATCATCTTGATGATAATGGAACTATGGCTATTGTTTTACCTCATGGAGTTTTATTTAGAGGTGGTGCAGAAGGTCACATTAGACAATATTTAATAGAAGATAGAAACTACTTAGATGCAGTTATAGGATTACCTTCAAATATATTCTATGGTACTTCAATACCTACATGTATTTTAGTATTTAAAAAATGTAGAGAGCATAGTGATAATATATTATTCATTGATGCATCAAATGATTATGAAAAAGCTAAAAATCAAAACTATCTAACAAATGAAAATATTGAAAAAATCATTGATACTTATACAAATAGAAAAGAGATTGAGAAATATTCTCACTTAGCTTCTATGCAAGAGATAAAAGAAAATGACTATAACCTAAATATTCCAAGATATGTTGATACATTTGAAGAGGAAGAAGTTATTGATTTAGAAAAAGTTTCAAGCGAATTAAAAGCTTTAGAAATAGAGATGAAAACAACTGATGAAACAATAGCTTCATTTTGTAGAGAATTAAACATCTCTACGCCATTTTAGGAATATATGTATGAATTATAGTGATTATATTGTATATGTTGATGAAAGTGGTGATCATTCTTTAACTTCTATTAATAACGATTACCCAGTGTTTGTGTTAGCTTTTTGTATTTTTAATAAAGATACCTATACAAAAAGTGCTGTACAAAAACTAAAAGATTTTAAGTTTAAACATTTTGGGCATGATATGGTAATACTTCATGAAAATGAAATCAGAAGAGATAAAGGTTATTTTAAAATTTTAAACTCTAAAGAAAAAAAAGAGGCTTTTTTAAGTGAACTAACTAAAATAATAGAAGATGAAGATTTTACTATTATTTCTACAGTTATACGAAAACAAGAATTGAGAAGTCATAAAAACAATCCTTATGATATTGCTTTACAGTATTGTTTAGAGAGAACATATAGATTGTTAAAATCCAAGAATCAAGATACAAAAATTACTCATATTGTTGTTGAACAAAGAGGAAAAAACGAAGATGAAGATCTTGAATTAGAGTTTAGAAGGATATGTGATGGTAAAAACTATGAAAGCATTAATTTACCATTTGAAGTAATATTTGCAAATAAAATGAGTAATTCTGCAGGATTACAATTAGCAGACTTAGTTGCACGACCTATTGGACTAAGTATATTAAAACCAACTCAAGATAATAGAGCATATGATATACTCAAAGATAAGTTTCATAAAAGTAGTTCTGGAAAGGTAAATGGTGTTGGTATTAAAGTATATCCATGAAAAGCAAAAAGCCCCAGAGAATCCTCTAGGGCTTAAAGCCGATCGCCAATCTGCAATCCATTACGGGTATTATCCTATATTTAGTATTAAATTTATATTAAATAATAAAGTAGAAAGATTTTAAAATGAATAAAAATATGAATATATTAAACAAGGTAAGTGTGCTTGCAGTGACTTACCGTAGGAATTTAATTATATACAAGTATAAATTATGAAGAGTTTAAAATGAGTAAAAGTATTAATGTGCCTAAGTTGAGATTTAAAGAGTTTAGTGAGAATTATAAAAAATATAAGTTTGAAGATATATTTAGTTTTTCAACTGGTAAGAATATTAAGCAAAATGAAGCTTCACCTGATTTTGAAATACCATGTGTAAGATATGGTGAATTATATCATATGTATAGTGAAGTAATTAGTAAAGTAATTAATAAAACTAATCTAGATAAATCTGAACTAACATTTAGTCAAGGAAATGAAATCTTACTTCCATCAGCAGGTGAAGATCCTTTAGATATAGGTTCAGCTTCAGCTTTAAAAATATCTAATGTGGCTATTGGTAGAACAATAAACATTTTAAGACCTTTGTCAGACAATATATATTTACCTGAGTATGTATCTTATTTAATAAATACAAAATTAAAGAAGAAAATATCTACATTAGCTAAAGGTGTGAGTATTAGTAATGTATATAATTCAGATTTAAAAACATTGACTCTAAGTCTTCCATCAAAACAAGAGCAAGAAAAAATAGCTTTATTTTTAACATCTGTTGATACAAAAATTGAACAACTTACAAAAAAAGAAGAACTTCTACAACAATACAAAAAAGGTGTAATGCAAAAAATATTTAATCAAGAGATTAGATTTAAAGCTGATGATGGGAGTGAGTTTTGTGAGTGGGAAGAGAAGACTATTGATAAGTTACCAATCCTTATTTCTGATGGTAATTATGGAGAACTTTATCCAACATCAGATGATTTTAAACCAAATGGTGTTCCTTTCCTAAGAGCTAACAATATTAAAAATCTAAAAATAGATACTAGTGATACAAAATACATTTCAGAAGAGCAACACTCTACTTTGACAGCAGGTCATCTTTTAACTAATGATATTTTAATTACGACTAGAGGGGAACTAGGAAATCTTGCTTTAATAGAAAATGAACACAACAGTTCAAACATAAATGCACAGATTTGCCTATTAAGGATTACTGACACATCAAAACTTAATTATCTTTATTTGCTCTATGCTTTGGACTACAGAGATAGCAAAAAACAGTATAAAGCTTTTGAAACTGGTACAGCATTAAAACAACTTCCAAAAGGTAATTTGAAGAAGGTTAAACTAAAAGTACCTTGCCTAGAAGAACAAACAAAAATAGCTAACTTTCTATCTTCAACAGATAATAAAATAGAACAAGTTCAAAAACAACTAAACTTTATAAAAGAGTTTAAAAAAGCTTTGCTACATCAAATGTTTGTGTAGGAAAATAGAATGAGTAAAAGATTTTATAGGATTAGAACTATTGATAGCTTATTAGATAAATATAAAGAGCTAGAAAACCAAGAGGTATTTTTTCAATCAACAGATAAACTAAATGACCCAATGGAAGGGTTTATGGATTTTATTTTTAAAGGTGATGAAGTTGTCTGGAAAAGCTTAATTACTCATTTTGTGTTTTGTTTTCAACAAGTTGCATTTACTTACAAAGTTATTGAAGAAAAAATACAACTTAACAATAAAATTATTCCAATAAAACAAATACTTGATTTATCAAAAAAACAATTTTATTTTGATTTGTTAGGCGATAGCAACAAAAATAAGTTTTATCAATTTATTAAAAAAGATAGCATTACAAGAGAAGATTTGAGGGCTTTCTTAAAAGAAATAAATTATAGTTTTTTACAAGACTTTGTATTCTTAGAGAAAGAAATTTTTAAAAACGATAATTTAAAAAATCTTCAATTTATTTTAAATTTTTATTCTCATTATTTAGAAGCCATAGAACAATTTACTTATCCAAGAATTTATATAGCCAGTTTTTTAGAAGAACCATCTAATTCATCTGTTTGGGGAAATTATGGGCAAAATCATACAGGAGTTTGTTTAATATTTGAAACTAATGATGAAATGTATATACCATTTATAAAACAAGGTTTAGAACTAAAAAAAGTCTATTATCATGGTGATTTTGAAGAGATAAACTTTTTTGAATCATTAGGAAAAATTCCAGAGCCTCTAGTGAAAAACTTTTATATAGATGAAAATAAAAATAAAAGTAGATTTTATGATACAGTTTTAAATAATCAAGAAGAATGGAGAAAATCTTTTTGGAATAGATATGAAACAAATAAATTAGTAAAAACAAAAGATTGGGAGTATGAAAAAGAGTATAGAATAGTTTTTAATGGTCTTACTGATTATGAAATTGATGAAAAAGATAGAAAATTAAAATATGATTTTAGTTGTTTAAAAGGTGTCATTTTTGGAATAAAAACTCCTCAAAACAAAAAAGATGAGATAATAGATATTATAAAAAGTAAATGTCATGAAAATAATATTTCAGATTTTGAGTTTTATCAAGCTTTTTATTGTAAAGAATCAAAAAACATACAACATAAAAAATTAGATATAAATATAATTGATGATTTAATAAATAAAGCTATTGAAGTAAAAATAGATTTAAATATAAAATTTTTAATTTTAAATAAAGATAAAGAAGAGTTGGAAAACAAGATAAATAAAAGTATGGAGAGAATTGAAGAGCTAAAAAAAATAAAAGTAGATAAAAATCAGGAAAAATAATGACAAAAACAAAATATTTGTTATATGCTTTAAAATTAAACACTAATCATAAAAATACATATTGGTATGAAACTGATAATAAATACTTTAATGAAAAAAAACCACCAAAACATATACTTGATAATATAAATTTAGAAATAGATATTTTAGAAGAAAATAAAATTATTAAAAATCCTTGGTTAGAATGGGATTCAAACGATATTCAAAGAATAATAACTAAAAATGGAGTATGTATCAACTATCTAAAATCTACTGATGATATTTATATCTCAAAACAAGAAGATTTTAAACTTCTTGAAGTATATAGTTATCTTGTAGAAAATTTTGATATATCGAAAAAAATTGAATTTAAAACTATTAAGCAATGGCATAAAATGATATTTGATACTATTTATCCCTTTGCAGGTGAATTAAGAACTGTTACTATGAGCAAAGGAACAGGAAGTGAAGCTTGGGAATGGAGACTTGATTTTTTAAATGGTTTAGATGATTTTGATAAATTTTTACAAAAAGTTAGTAAAAAACAATATGAAGATGTAGATATCATAGCCGAAGATTTATCAAAATTAATTAGTGATTTTTTGTTTATTCATCCATTTAGAGAAGGCAATGGAAGATTAAGTCGTTTAATCTGCGATATAATTTTAGCTAAAAATGGTTTTCCTATGATTGGACTAAAATTAAAAAGAAGTGATAATTATATTCAAAGAGTTCATAAAGGATATGATTGTGATTATGACCCAATGAAAGAGTTACTTAAAGCAAAAATAGAAGAGGAGCTTACGAATGAATAAGCTTATAGTGTTCTTTAAGTTCTTTTTTTGTGATTGTAGAACCCTCAACTTTTGCGGAACTATGAACAGAATTTACAATCATATTCTTTTTTTTAGAAGCACTAGAAAAATGTTTGTTAGTATTTGCAATAGTTTTTTTCATAACAAAATCCTTAGTAATTTTCACCAATTAAGCTTATGTATAAAGAAAATAACTTTAGGCTATATATTAAGCAAATTTGGAATTTTTAATATTTGATTGTAACATAAAATTGATGAATACTAGGTAAAAATAAATTTTTAGGAAATAATATGAACACACAAAGCGAAGCACTATTAGAAGAAAACTTATTAAAACAACTCCAAAATTTAGGGTATGAAAGAGTTGTTATTAAAGATGATAAAGAGTTAGAAGATAATCTAAAAATTCAACTTGAAAAACATAATAAAATAAATATTAGTGATAATGAATTTAAAAGAGTTCTAAATCATCTAAATAAAGGAAATGTTTTTGAAAAAGCAAAGATATTAAGAGATAAATTTGTTTTACTTTGTGATGATGGAACTAGTAAATATATTGAATTTTTAGATTCTGAACACTGGTGTCAAAATCTATTTCAAGTAACTTCACAAGTAAGTGTTGAGGGTATTTATAAAACTAGATATGATGTAACTATTTTAATTAATGGACTTCCTTTATGCCAAATAGAGTTAAAAAGAAGTGGCTTAGAGCTAAAAGAAGCATTTAATCAAACACTTAGATATAAAAGACACTCATATAGCTCTAATAATGCTTTATTTAACTATATTCAACTATTTGTTATATCAAATAATGTTAATACAAAATACTACTCAAATAATAAACTAGAGTCTATGAATTTTAAACAAACATTTTATTGGAGTGATAAAAACAATAAAAGAATTGATAGCTTAAAAGAATTTACAACAAATTTTCTAGAAAAATGTCATTTATCTAAAATGATTTGTAAATATATTGTTTTAGCTCAAGCTTCAAAATCTTTAATGGTTCTAAGACCATATCAATTCTGGGCAGTTGAAGCTATAATTGAGCGAGTTAGAGATACAAATAAAAATGGATATATTTGGCATACAACTGGAAGTGGAAAAACTCTAACTTCTTTTAAAACAGCTCAAATACTTATGAAACTTCCAAAAGTTGAAAAAGTAGTATTTGTTGTAGATAGAAAAGACTTAGATTATCAAACAACAAAAGAGTTTAATAGTTTTAGTGATGGAAGTGTTGATGGAACTGAT
This sequence comes from Aliarcobacter sp., assembly GCA_017995775.1. GTDB lineage: Bacteria > Campylobacterota > Campylobacteria > Campylobacterales > Arcobacteraceae > Aliarcobacter. The sequence goes on along the minus strand of JAGOIF010000097.1, from coordinate 550 downwards.
AATACAAAAACTCTTGTAAAACAGTTTACTGATGATACAAAACTAATTGTTACAACTATTCAAAAACTAAATACTGCAATTTCAAAAAAACAGTATTTAGAGCAAATGAGTATGGTAAAAGATAAAAATATTGTATTCATCTTTGATGAGTGCCATAGAAGCCAATTTGGAGAAACTCATTTAGCTATTACAAAATTCTTTACAAATAACCAAATGATAGGATTTACAGGTACTCCAATATTTGCCCAAAATGCAACTGGAAATGCACTTGGAAAAAGAACCACAAAAGAGCTATTTGATGAGTGTTTACATAAATATGTAATTACTGATGCTATTAATGATGAGAATGTTTTAAAATTCTCTGTTGAGTATATTGGAAAGTATAAACAAAAAGAAAATAGTGTTACAAATATTGATATTGCAGTTGAAGATATTGATAAAAAAGAGCTTCTTGAAAGTAGTGATAGAATTGAAAAGATTGTTGATTATATAATTGCTAATCATGATAGAAAAACTCACTCAAAAGAGTTTACAGCTATGATGTGTGTAA
>JAGOIF010000096.1 GCA_017995775.1 Aliarcobacter sp. | reverse complement strand
TAACAATTTAGTAATACATGAATTATTAATGAGAATAAATCAAGATGGAAAAATCATCTCAGCATTTGAATTTATTGAAATTGCAGAATCAAGAGGATTGATTAATACGATGGATTTAATGGTTATTGAAAAAGCATTTATAAAAATAAAAGAATCAAATTATGAAGGTATTTTATTTATAAATCTATCTCCAAAATCTTTAATTATGGGAGATTTTATTAATAAAATTAATAATTTTGTAGACAAATATGGAATTATAAAAGAAAAAATTGTTTTTGAAATCACAGAAAGAGAAACTGTAAAAAACTTTACATTATTAGAAAAATTTGTTCATACTTTAAAAGCTGAAGGTTATAAATTTGCTATTGATGATTTTGGTTCAGGGTTTTCATCTTTTCACTATATTAAAAAATTCCCAATTGATTATCTAAAAATTGATGGTGATTTTATTGTAAATATTGATAAAGATGTAAAAGATAGAGCTTTTGTAAATAGTATTGTAACTTTAGCAAAAGAGCTAAATATAAAAATAATTGCAGAGTTTGTAGAAAGCCAACAAATTGTTGAAATTTTAGATGTTTTAGAAATTGATTACTACCAAGGTTTTCATATTGGAAGACCAGCTGATAAATTTATCTCTTTAAAATAAGAGATAAATCTATTTAATTTCCGATGGCAAGCGAGTATAAAATCATAGAAGTTTCACCTATGAACTCACAAACTTCATCATCATAGTAAGCCCCTATTCCACTACAAGCAATTCCTAAATAGTTTGATGCTAAATATAATCTATGACCAATAATTCCAGCTTTTTGATAAACTTCTTGATAGTTTTTACTTTTACTTGCAAGATAAAATGTAACCGCACTATCTTTTCCTAATTCTTGTTCTAAACATAAATATCCAGCCTTTGAAGAAAAATCTCCATTTTTAATAAGTTCAGAATTTTTATATAACCCAAGAGCAAATCCTTCTACTCTATTAAGCACATAATAAATATCAAGCTCTTCATCGCAATCACTTGTTACGGCTTCGTTTAGGAGCTTTAAAATAGCTTCAAATTGAACTTTACTAATACTTTGTTTAGTAAACTCTCTTATTGATCTTCTTTGAAAAATTGTGTCTTGAAACTTTTCTTTATGAAAATTAAATATCGCTTTGTTTTTTTGTGGTTTTTTATCAATTATTTTTAAACTATCTTTATATGCATCTTCTACCATTTCATTTTTAAAGAAAAAACTAATAGTGTTCTTTTCATAACTTGAGCCATCAAGTGTAGGAATATCTAAAGTGAAATTTTCTTTTTTATCATTTGCTTTTTTTTCACCACAAAGCACAATAGAAGTAAAAAATTCTTTTTCATCAAAAGAAAAAAAGTCATTTAACTTCTCTTTAGAAAAATCATAAATGATTTCAAAATCCTTATCAAACAAATAAGAACTAGCTTCAATACTTCCTATTAAATGCCCAGCATCCAATAAACAATATCGAAATGCCCTATTTTTATACTTCCATGAAGATCTAAAATATAAAGACGATACAAAAAATATAAATCCATCTACACTATAAGATAAATCTAAAAGATTTTCAATTCCTTCATTAACTTCTAATTTTTGAAGTAAAACAGCACTTGAACTTGATACTTCTAAATGATAAATTCCATCTTCAAAACCATTAGTATTTCGCACTTGAAAATATAGTTCATTTGGGTATAAAGCTCCAGCACTTGGATTTACACGTAAGAAATATTCTGCATTTGGATATGTTTTTTTTGCACTAATTCCGCAGATTAGATATAAGAAATTATAGTTTGGATTTTCATTTAAAAGTTGAACTCTTTTATAATCTTTTGGATAACTTTTAAACTTATTAGGAGGATTATTCCAATCAACTCTATTTGGGTTTGTTCGAATACTTAGATAAGAGTGTTTAGTATTTTGATGATATTTATTTAAAGAAGTAAAGCTCAACTTAAAAGTTGAACTTTACAGCGATATTTGAAGTTTTGTAATCATAATCTTGAGTAGAATATCTCATTTTTGTTGTTTTATAAGTACCTTCTACTGCAATATTATCTGATAATCTATACTCCAAAGAAGGTCCATAACCTAAACCAAAAGCTGAACTATCATCAAGATATTGATAAGCACCAGTTACAATAGCGTATGCTCTTAGATTTTGAATTAGTTCATAACCAGCTCTTAAATCCATATCAAGTGTTGTAACATCTACACCACTTCGTACATTTCCATAAGAAAGGCTATTTCCAAATCCTAATATTATATCATTGTCTAAAACAGTATTTGAAGTATATCCTACTCCAAACTGTGTGTAATTTTCTGATCCAATTTTTGCAGCAGTTGCACCTACTGATACTTTTGTATCAAAACCGTTTGCATTTAAAAGGGATGTAATACCTAGTGCAAAAAAAACAGTTAGTAATTTTTTTCTCATTATTTTTTTCCTTTTAATTATTTATTTTTTGTTGTGTTTATTCCTGGTTGTTCTTGTGTTCCCACATAATCTTTTTCAACTGAACTTGTTTTTAAATATGTCATTAAAACACCAACAGCTATACAAAAAACAACAACCAATCTTACAATATTTCTCTTTTGTTTTGATTCGTTTCCATTGTAATCATCAATTTTATCTAAACTTGGTTCACCATTATTCATTTTACTCATAATAACTCCTTTGTTATATTAAAGATACCATTAATTGATTAACAGCAATTGTAATATCTTTGATATCTTTTTTCTCTTTTGTCATAAAATTATCAATATGCTCTCTAATTTTATTGAATTTATTCTTTTCTTTTACTATAAAATTTGTAAATGCAACATCAGGAAAGTCACTTAATTTTTTGAATGCTAAAACTTCTTTTGTATAATAAATTACAATATATTCTATAAATTGAAGTATTTGACTTTTTAATGCAATATCTGTTGAATTAGAAATTTTTACATTATTTAAAGCTGAAATAATCTCTAAAATATTAAATTCATGAATTATTAAATAAAACACAACTAGAACATCTTTGAATGAATGATTAGTATTTTCTTTTATCATAATTCCAGCAATTGAGAATCTTAAATAATCAATAACACTAAAGAATTTATTAAATTCATCATCATCGTTTATTAAAACTTCAACTTTATTATTATGAACTTCTGATAATAATCTAAATAATTCAGCCTTATGATCAATAATATGTGCAGAATCAAGTTCATTTGCTTGAAGATGTTTTACCATCCATTTTGTACTTGAGTATAAAACATACTCAACTTTGTTGATTAATTCATACTGCTTTTCAATTGGCATAATTGCATCTTGAGCATAGATTTTTTCTCTAATCTCTTTTGATCCAAATAATGATTTTGCAACTAAATATGATTTAACTTTTAATAAAAACTTATCTTTTCCTAATTTTGTATAATCAGAAATAAATGTGATTCCTTGATTATTAACTATAATATCAGCCATCATCGTAGCTATTATTTCTCTTTTTAATGGGTGTTTTAAAATTTGTTTCTCATATGTTTTTGCAAATTCACTTGGGAAATATCTAAATAAATATTGTTCTGAGAACTCTTCATCAACAAGTGGTGATTCAAGTATTGCTTTTTTAATAAATATTTTACAATATGAAAGCAATGTTCCTAAAACTGGTCTTACAACAGAACCATTAATATCAATTATATTTCTAAAGTTTTCATTTTTTGGAATATAGAAATCTTTTCTATTAAATCCTTCTCCTTCATTTTCTAAAGTTTCGATTACTTTTATATAATCATTTGGATATTTTTTTGAAAACTCTTCATCAATAGATATAACACATGCTTGATCATAAGAACTTTTTAAAACTAAACCAACAACATCTTGTGTTAAAGATTGTAAAGTATCTTTTGCTTGTTGTTCATTTAAAAGACCTTCGTTTTTGATTACATTTAATAAAATTTTTAAGTTAACTTCGTGGTCTGATGTATTTACTCCACCTGAGTTATCAATGGCATCTTGGTTTATTCTTCCACCATTTAATGCATATTCAATTCTTGCTTTTTGAGTAAATCCTAAGTTTCCACCCTCTGAAACAATTTTTGCTCTTAATTCATTTGCATTAACTCTAACAGCTTCATTTTGTTTATCACCTAAATCAAGATTGTTTTCATCACTTGCTTTTACATAAGTTCCAACACCACCATTGAATAATAAATCAACATCAAGAGTTAGAAGTTTTTTACATAATTCTTCCCCTGAAAGTGTAGTTTCAGTTATTTTAAGAAGTTTTTGAATCTCTTCACTTAGTTCGATTTGCTTATCATTTCTTTTATAGATTCCTCCACCTTTTGAAATGATTGAAGTATCATAATGAGCCCAACCACCCTCTTTTGATTCAAAAAGTCTTTTTCGTTCTGCATATGATTTTTTAATATCTGGATTTGGGTCAATAAAAATTTCTCTTTGTGAAATAGCTCCAAGAAGTTTGAATTTTTCTGATTCAATTAATCCATTTCCAAAAACATCCCCACTCATAGAACCAATCCCAACGATTGATATTTCTTGTTTATAAATATTTATTCCCTCTTCAAGGAAAAATCTTTGAGTAGAAACTAAAGAACCTTTTGCAGTAATTCCTAAATCTTTATGTCCAAATCCATTACTTCCACCACTTGCAAAGGCATCACCTAACCAAAAGTTTCTCTCTTTTGCAATAGCATTTGCAATATCACTCATAGATGCCGTTCCCTTATCAGCTGCAACTACGAAATATGCATCATCATCGTCATAACAAACGATTTGCGGATTTTTTACGATTTTTCCATCAATCATATTATCAACTAAATCTAAGTTTGCATTTATAAATAATGAATAAATTTCACTGAAATACTCTTTTGTTATTTCACTTGAATCTTTATTATTTATTACAAATCCACCCTTTGCTCCATCTGGAATAATAATAGAGTTTTTACCATCTTGAGTTATTAATAAAGATTTGATTTCTTGTCTATAATCATCATGTCTATCAGACCATCTTAATCCACCTCTTGAGATTTTTGACATTCTTAAATGAATTCCGTAAAAATCTTTATGATAGATGAAATTTTCTACATTTGGTTGTAAACCTTTTAAATCTTTAGATAAATTTTTTGTATCTATTTTAAAAGAAAATGTCTCTTTATTTAAGAAGTAATTTGTTCTAAGAAGAGATATTAAAAATGACTTAGTAATGTTTAATATTCTATCATCTAAAATTTCTGGTACTAGTTTGATTTTTTCTTTCATACTAGCTTCTAGTTTTGCTAATGAATCTTTTTTGTCTTTTATTTTTGGATCAAATTTAATTAAGAAATATTCTACAAATAAAGCTGTGATGCTATGATGAGTTGTTAATGTTTCTAAAATTTGTTCTGAATTTACAGAAAGAACAGCTTGATCGATATATTCAATAAATGCTCGCAAAATTGTAATTTTTTTAAAATCAAAATTCTCTTCATAAACTAATGAAAATGCCTTTGAATGTTTTACAGTTGAATCTTGCAAAGAGTATGTAATAATATTTTCAATATTTTCTTTTGCTATTTCTATTTTTTCTAAATCTAATGAATTTAAATTAAATCTTGAAATATAAATAGTATCTTTTTTATTAGTAAGATTAAAACTCACCTCATCAACTATCTCAAAACCAATATCATGCAAAATTGGCGTAATATGAGATAAAAAAAGTTGTTCTTTTGAAAATATTTTTATGTATCTATTATTTTTATTGTTTAATATTTTTGTTACAACTTTGTTTTTTGAAACTTCTTGAAAAACTGATTCTTCTACAGTTAAATCATCACTTGTTAGAATTTGAGAACAAATTGTATTTATATCGTGCATAGCCATTTGAATCCTTAAAATATTATTGTGTCTATTATACTACTATTTATATCTTAAAAGTTATTAAAATTGTGATTATTTATCTTACTACTATCCCATATATCAAGGAATTTAATAATTTTTGCAAATCTTTTGGCTTAACTTCAATATCCAAACCTCTTTTTCCACCACTTATAAAAATCGTTTCAAATTTATTTACACTTTCATCCAAAACTGTTTTTAAAAGCTTTTTTTGACCCAAAGGTGAAATTCCACCAAGTAAATATCCTGTAACTTTTTGTGCTTCATCTTTATTTGCCATTACTGCTTTTTTAACATCAAAAGCAGATGCAACATCTTTTAAACTTAATTGATTTTTCACTGGAAGTACACATACAACTAACTGTTTTGGAGTCAGTTCCACAAGAAGTGTTTTATAAACTTGCGAAGCATCAAGCCCTAGTTTAACCACAGCTTCATCACCAAAATTTGTACAAGCTGGGTCGTGGTCATATTTGTGTATTTTAAAATCACATTTGTTTTTTTTTAGCATTTCAATTGCTGGTGTCATTTAAGTAAAATTCCTTTTTTAAAATCTCTTCACCATTTATCAAAATAGCAATAAAATGCTTTCCTAAATAGTGTTTTCTTGTTGTCATATTTTTAAAACTTTGTTTTTTTGTAAACTTTTTCGAAGATGATTTTATCTCATTTTGACTTATCATAAAAACTTTTTTATTATGAATATTATTTGATTTTAGATAATAAATCACATATTCAACTCTAATATTTCCAATATTCTCATCTGAATTTATCTCAAATGAAAAAGACAAATTCTCATCTATTTTTACACTTTTATCATAACAAAAATCTATGAGATTTATATGATGTGATTTATCAAAATTAAATAATTCTAAAATCTGTTTATCACCTTTTTTAAGAAGTGTTCGAGATGCGTGTTTACAAATCCAGTCCAACTCTTTTGTGCTTCCAAGATTTTCTTTTACAAACTTAATAACTAATTGTGGATTATCTTTTGAAATATCATTTAGATTATTTGCCACAGATTTTCTCACATACAAACTTTTATCATTTTTCAAAAGCTCAATTATTTCAAGTGGTTTTGTTGGATTTTGTTTAAATTTTGGAAGAGAAATAGCCCAAGGAAGTCGAGGTCTGAAACCTTCACTTGAAAGTCTGCGTAAATGTTCATTTTTAGACTTAGCCCAAATTTTCATTTGATTCATAGTTTGTTCTTCATACTTTAAAATAAACTGCCGAATAGCAAACTCACTACTTGCATCTTGTGTAAAAACTTCCAAAGCTTTCATAGATTCATCAAAATCATCAAGTCCAAAAACTTCCACAAAATCTTGAAAAATCATAGCTTCAAGACCAGTAAAATCTTTTTTCACTTCTTTTAATATTTCAAGTTGTTTTTTGTATGACAGAGGTAAATATTTATTTAAAGTTATTGCAATATGTCGCATTCTTTGCTTTAGTTCTAAATTTTGCCATGAAATATCAAAAATAGAATTTATAAAATCTTCTTTTTCAAAATTTGTGAAAATTAAAAAAAGTCTATTTGCCAATTTTTTAATAAACTCTTTTGAATATAAATTTTTTAGTTGTTCTGCCATATTTTTCCTAATTTAATTTTTTTATTAA
>JAGOIF010000027.1 GCA_017995775.1 Aliarcobacter sp. | reverse complement strand
AATTAATAGCAAACAAAATATGTGATGTATTAGATAATATTGAAGATACAGAACTTCAAGAAAAAATTAGCAAAGAGCTTGAAATCCTTGCTTCTAATTTTGTTATTTATTCTCAATCGACTTATTAAGATGGTTTTATAATTAAGGATATGTTATGCAAATAAAAGGTGAAGAGTTCATGAAAAAGGTTCAACTTCAACAAGAAAGAGAAGAATTGGAACGAAAACTAAGTGAACTTGAAGAAGTAGAAATGACAATTAATGATGATCCTGTAATTTTATCAAGAAATATTAATATGAATAATGATACTAATAATAACCAAGAAGCAAATGACCATGAACTTAACAATATTATGTTAGGTACATCTTCATTTTCAAATGAAGAAAATAAGAAAAAATACTTAATATTAGGTATTGTTCTTGTTGTTTTATTTTTATTAACTATTATTATAATTAGGCTTTTAACTGGTGATTCAAATAAAGAAGATCAGTTTACATCAAATAATGCAAATTCATCTGAGATAAAAAAATTATCAGAAAATAGTAATATTGAAGAGAATTTTCAAAAAATCATAAATGAGAGAGTTAAAAAAGATTCTTCTGCTCCTATGGTTCCTGAAATTGCAAATACAACAGAAAATAAGTTAGATACTCTTCAACAAAATGCTGAAAATGATTTACAAAGAAATGAAACTATTCAAGAAGAAGCACCTGCTATTATTACAAATGAAGCTTTAGATGAAACTATTAAAAAAATAGAAGAAAAGAAAGTTGTTCAAAAAGAAAAAGTAGAACCAAAAAAAGAGGTAGTGAAAAAAGAAATAGCTAAAAAAGAAGTTATTGAAAAAACTACAGAAAATAAGAAATCTGTAAAAGACTTGGTTGAGACTACATCTTCTGATGTATCAAAAGGTTATTTTGTACAAATCGGTGCATTTACTAAAAAACCATCAGATAGTTATGTAAATAGCATAAGAAGTGAAGGATTTAAGTATAAAGTTTACCAAGTTGATATAAAAGGCACTACTTTCAATAAAGTCTTAATAGGACCTTATTCATCAAAAGGTGCTGCAAGCGAAGATGTAAATAATATAAAAGAAAAACTAAAAGTTACAAATGCTTTTGTTGTAAAATTTTAGAAGTTAGATTATGAATTTTTATAGTAAAGAACTTTTTTTAGATCAATTTACACCTGTTTCAATATATGAAAAAGTGAAATCACTTTATTGTGATGAAATCACTTTTTTATTTGAAAGCACGATAAACTCAAGCGATGGAAACTACTCTTATATAATCATTGGTGCAAGAGAAAGAGTTTGGTACGAGAACAATCAATGCTTTTATAAAAATGAACAAGGAAGTATTGAAATTGTAGAATCAAATCCTTTAAAATTTTTAAAAAGATATTATAAAAATTTCGATAAACAACTTTATAAGAAAAAATCTGAAGAATTAGGTATTGGACTTATTGATGGTTTTATTGGAAATATTGGTTACGATATTGGAAAAGAGTTTGAGCCAAAACTAAAAGAATCTATGAATAATCTTATTGATCAACTTAATATTCCCGATTTAGATTTAATAAGACCAAATATCATATTAGGTTTTTCTCATAAAACTTCAAAGCTTGTAATGCTTACTTCTGTTGAAGCAAAAAAAGAAGAACTTGAAAATATTGAAAATATATTATTTACTACATATTCATTTTCCCCTTTGAAAAAAGCTACAATTTTAAATGAAGGAAAATTCAACTTTTCAAAAGAAGAATTTTTCGAAATGGTTGCAAAATCAAAAGAGAAAATAAAAGCTGGAGATGTTTTTCAAATACTTATGTCAAATAGATTTATTCAAAAGGCACAAGTTGATCATTTAAGTTTTTACAGAGCACTAAGAAGTAAAAATCCTAGTCCTTATCTATTTTTACTTGAGTTTGAAAAATTCTCAATTGCTGGAAGTTCACCTGAAGTTATGGTAAGACTTGTGGATGGACATTTACTTCTAAGACCAATTGCAGGAACACGAAAAAGAGGTAGTACTCTTGAAAAAGATTTACAAATGGAAATCGAGCTAATCAATGACACTAAAGAGCGAGCAGAACATTTAATGCTTGTAGATTTAGGAAGAAATGATGTTGGTCGTGTTGCAAAGCCTGGAACTGTAAAAGTAACTGATTTAATGAGGGTTGAAAGATACTCTCATGTTATGCATATTGTTTCAGATGTTGAGGCTGTTATAGATGAAAAATATGATATGTTTGATTTATTTGCAGCTACATTTACAGCAGGAACAATGACAGGTGCTCCAAAGATAAAAGCCATGGAATTAATAGCACAACTTGAAGGAATTAAAAGAAATTTCTATTCTGGAAGTATCGCTTATTTTGGATTTGATGGAAATATGGATAGTGCAATTACTATACGAACAACAATGTTAACAGAAGATACTGTTATCTTTCAAGCAGGTGCTGGAATTGTTGCTGATTCTAATCCTGAAGATGAATACTTAGAAGTTCATAATAAACTTGCTGCAAATATTGCTACATTAAAAGATTTAAGTTAATTTCTTAAATCTTTTCTTTATTTGGCTTTTAACCTTACTAGCTTCTTTATTTAATATTGGCTATGATTTCACATAGAAAAAGCCCATATTAAAGGATAAAATTTGTTACTTGGTGTGAATATTGACCATATTGCAGTTTTGCGAGAAGCTAGAAAGATAAATGATCCAAATCCCCTTGATGCACTTGGAATTTGTAAACTTAGTGGTGCAGATCAAATTACTATACATTTAAGAGAAGATAGACGTCATATTCATGACAATGATGCTGCTGCTATTTGTGCACAATCGTCACTTCCTGTAAATCTTGAATGTTCTTTAAATCCAGATATTATTGATATTGTTTGTAAACTTAGACCTGCCCGTGCTACTTTAGTTCCTGAAAATAGAAATGAAGTTACAACAGAAGGTGGACTTGATTTAAAATCAAACTTTGAAAAACTTCAAAAAGCCATAGATAAACTTCATCAAAATGAGATTGAAGTATCACTTTTTATTGATCCAAATTCTGAGATGATTGAGTTATCACAACAACTTGAAGTTGAATGGATTGAACTTCATACTGGAACTTTTGCAAATGTTTATGCAATGCTTCATTCAAATTTATCACAATCTCACCATAGTATAAAAGAGTTAGAAATAAGCAAAAGTGAGTTAAAAACGAAACTTGACAAATCTATAAAAGAGATTGAAAAAGCTTCCAAATTAGCTAAAAAGCTAAACCTAAAAATTGCAGCTGGTCATGGACTTAATTATCAAAACGTAAATCTTATTTCAAGAATTCCTGAAATTGAAGAATTAAATATTGGACAAAGTATTATAGCAAGATCTGTTTTTATAGGACTTTCTCAAGCTATTATTGATATGAGAGAATTAATAAAAAATGACTGAAAACAAAAAAAAAGTTGCTATTAGTATTGGTGATTTAAATGGTATTGGAATTGAATTAGCATTTAAATGTCACAAAAAAATATCAAAAATCTGTAAACCAATTTACTGCATAAATAATGAAATGCTAAATCTTGCAGCAAAAAAATTAAAAATAAAAGTTCCAAAAGATTTTGAACTTTTTGAAACCCTTGGTAAATTTGATATTGAAGCTGGAACTGTTTCGAAAGATGCTGGAAAATACTCTTTTGATTCATTTATGGATGCAATAAATCTTGCAAATGATAAAAAAGTAGATGCTATTTGTACTTTACCTATAAATAAAGAATCTTGGAATAAAGCAAAGATAAAATACAAAGGTCATACGGAAGTATTAAGAGATTATTTTAATAAAAATGCCATTATGATGCTTGGATGCAAAAAAATGTTTGTAGGACTTTTCACAGAACACATTGCCCTTAAAAAAGTTGCAAAAAAAATCACCGAAGAAGATTTAACAATATTTTTAATAGATTTTTATAAAAACGTTAAAAATGAAAATATTGGTGTTTTAGGTCTAAATCCCCATGCAGGAGATAATGGAGTTTTAGGAAATGAAGAAAGAATCATAATTAAAGCTATAAAAAAAGCAAATAAAACTTTAAAAAAAGATATTTTCAAAGGTCCTTTGGTTCCTGATATAGCATTTTCACCCCATGCAAGAAAAAACTTCAATTATTTTGTAGCCATGTATCATGATCAAGGATTAGCTCCATTAAAAGCTTTATATTTTGATAAAAGTATAAATGTTAGCTTAAATCTTCCAATTATTAGAACATCAGTTGATCATGGAACTGCTTTTGATATTGCATATAAAAACAAAGATTTAAATACAAAAAGCTATGTAAATGCAATAAAAGAAGCTCTTAATTTAATCTCAAACAAAAAATGAAAAACTTAGAAGATTGCTATGAAATTAATTTTTCCAAAATTATTTTCATAGAACGAAAAACAAAAATCACAGATAATAAAACTATAATCACAGGTGCTTCAAAAACTGGGAAAAGCTATCTTATATATGATTTTTTATCATCATTTAAAACTAAAGATTATATTTATATCGATTTTAAAGACCTAAGAAACGACATTTCAAAGATTTCTAAAGATTTAGAAGAATTTATAAAAATAAATGAAATTATAGTTTTAGTTTTAGAAGATTTTGATTTTTCCTTTGAATTACCGCCTTGTGAAAACATAATAATCTCAACTCCAACTCCTAAAAAAATAGAAGGTTTTAAAAATCTAACAATTGGCGCTTTGGATTTTGAAGAGTATTTATTACATGACAATAAACACCAAAATATCACTCAGAGTTTTAATGTTTTCTTCAAATATGGAAATTTACCAGAACTTTTAAATATTGATGATCATAAAAAAATAAATCGTCTGCAAGAAATTATTAAATTACAACATAAAGATGAAACACAATATGAAATTTTTAAGATTTTAGTAGAAAATATCGACGAAAAGAAGTCTCTATTTCAACTATTTAACTCTTTAAAATCAAGAATAAAAATATCAAAAGATAAGTTTTATGAAATTTGCAAGCATTATGAAGATAATAAATCAATATATTTTTTACAAAAATATAATCAAGAAAAAGCCACAAAAAAGATTTATTGTTATAATCACTCTTTTTTTAATGCAATTTTTTATGAAAAAAAGTTTAAAAATGAATTTTCTAACTTGATTTTTTTAGAATTAATTAATAAACATCATGATATTTATTATCTTGATAATATTGATTTTTATATTAAATCAAAAAATATAGCCCTTGTTGCAATTCCTTTTTTTAATACTTTTTTAACAGGAAATTTAGTAAAAAAGATAATAAAAAGTGCTCAAGAATTAAATATTAATGAAATAAATATTATTACTATTTCAAATAATGAGAAAATCTCCGATCCAAAAATCAAAATAAATGTTTTACCATTCTATGAATGGGCTTTAGGCTAAGTATTTGTTAATGATTTTTTAGATAAAATCCAAAAATTATTGAAGGATTTGTATATGAACAAAAGGGTACTTGTAAAGTTTTCTGGTGAAGCACTAGCTGGTGAAGAAGGTTATGGTATTGATACTCAGATATTAGATTATATTGCTGAAGAGATAAAAAGCCTTGTTGAAAACGGTATTGAAGTTGGTATTGTTATTGGTGGTGGAAATATCATCAGAGGAGTAACAGCAGCAGCCGATGGTGTTATAAAAAGAACAAGTGCTGATTATATGGGAATGCTTGGAACTGTTATAAACGGTATTGCTATGCAAGAAGCTCTAGAATATAAGGGTTTAAGTGCAAGATTACAAACAGCTATTAAAATGGAACAAATTGCAGAACCATTTATAGTAAGAAAAGCTATGAGACATCTTGAAAAAGGAAGAGTTGTTATATTTGGTGCTGGAACGGGAAATCCTTATTTTACAACAGATACGGGAGCTACACTTAGAGCTACTGAAATTGGTGCTTGTATGTTAATAAAAGCAACAAAAGTTGATGGTGTTTATGATAAAGATCCTATGAAATATCCAGATGCTAAAAAACTTGAAACTTTATCGTATGATAGAGCATTAGAAGATCACATAAAAGTTATGGATGATACAGCTATTGCACTTGCAAAAGATAATAAGCTTCCAATAGTTGTAGCAAATATGAATGAAAAAGGTAATTTATTAGCAATCATTCAAGGCGATTACACTAAGTGTTCAATCGTTAAATAAATCAAAATACCAAAGGAATAAGTTATGATAAGATTAGAAGAGAGAATTTCAAAAGCATTAAAACAAGTTGATAATGATAGATATATTTTAGCAATTGCAGTTGGACAAAGAGCAGATGAATTAAGTAAAGGTGCTAAGCCATTACTTGAAGTTAACACTCAAAAAATGAAATATACAGATATTGCAATTGATGAAATTGCAAGCGGTTTATTAAGAATCGAAGGTTTTGTAGACAAATAGAGATAAGCCTAAAAACTTATCTTTAGGTCTTAATACTATGGATCCATTTATCAAAGAAATCCAACATATAAACAATGTTGAAGATGCAATAAACAAACTTAAAACTCAAACTGAAATATCTCCAAAACTATATGAAATAATTAACTTTATTATAGAAGCCCATGAGGGTCAATATAGAAAAAGTGGAGAACCATACTGTGTTCATCCCATTTTAGTAGCCTCCATAACCGCACACTTTTCAAAAGACGAAGCAGTAATTGCAACAGCCCTACTTCATGATGTAGTAGAAGATACAGAATATCCCTTAGATTATATTGCTGAAAAATGGGGAACTGATATTGCTCATATGGTTGATGGTCTTACAAAAATTGTAGAAATTCGTGAAACTGAATTCGTAACAGCAGACGGTGCAAGTGATTCTAAAATAATGTCATCAGCGCTTACTTTTAGAAAAATGCTTATCGCTTCAATTGATGATGCAAGAGTGCTCATTGTAAAACTTTGCGATAGATTGCATAATATGCTTACACTTCAAGTGCTTCCTGCTAATAAACAAAGAAGAATTGCAGAAGAAACTCTTGTTGTTTATGTTCCTATTGCCAATAGATTAGGTATTTCTACATTAAAAAATGCCTTAGAAGATTTAGCTTTTTTTTATATTTATCCAGAAGAGTATAAAAAAATTGATGACTTTTTAAAAGAGCAACAAAATGCTATGCAACTTACTTTTAATAACTTTATTTCTACAACAAAAAAGTTATTAGAAAAAAATGGTTATGACTTAGATAAAGTAAAAGTTTATTCAAGAATTAAACACCATTATTCTATTTATTTAAAAATGCAAAGAAAAGGTATTTCAATAGATGAAGTATTAGATTTATTTGCTATTAGAATTTTAGTTGAAGAAGATTTAGATTGTTATAAAGTTTTAGGTTTTATGCACTTAGAATTTAAACCATTAATCTCAAGATTTAAAGATTATGTGGCAACTCCTAAAGAAAATGGTTACCAAACGATACACACGACTATTTTTTATAATTCGAAAATTTATGAGATTCAAATCCGTTCTTTTGAGATGGATGAAATCGCAGAATTTGGAATTGCTGCCCATTGGAAATATAAATCAGGTGCAAAAACAGCAACAAATCTAAATTGGTTAAAATCATTAGAATTCTCAAATGAAAATGTTGAAGAGTTTTATCAAGAAACAAAAGATAATTTATATACACAAGAAATTATAGTTTATTCACCAAAAGGTGAAGTTTTTATTTTACCAGTTGGTTCAACTGCTTATGATTTTGCATTTGCTGTTCATACAAATGTAGGGAAAAAAGCTATAGGATGTTATATAAATAAAATCAAAAAGCCCCTATTAACCGAACTTAAAAGCACAGATATTGTTTCAATTGAACTGGGAAATGAAGTAATTGCTAGATGTTCTTGGATGGATATGGTTAAAACTTCAAGAGCAAAAAAACAACTTAAACTTTTATGTACTCACAGACAAAAAGAGATTGATGAGTTATCTGGAAAAAATATTATAAATACTGTTTTTTCAAGATATTATGATGATATAACAAAAGTATATAAAGTTGATTCATTATTTAAAATTCCTCAAGTAATTGATTTTTTCAAACATACTAAACAAGTTCTTGAAAAAAACATAATAAAAGACAAGGGATTGATGACTAGATTTAAAATTTTAACTAGTAAAATCAAAGAATTTAAATTTGACAATGTTTTAATATATTCAAATTTCAGTATAAGTTCTGTATCATTTGACCATTGCTGTCATCCAAAATTTGGTGATGACATTGTTGCATTTAAAAGTAACAACGAAGCAATCATTCATCATAAAATGTGTGACAAAGCTTATAACAAAATAAAAACAAATCATGAAATGCTTTTTTGCACATGGACAACGAATAGCGTTTATCAATATAAAATGGTAATTAGTATTCCAAATACAAAAGGTGAATTAGCAAAAGTATTAACATATTTAGCAGAAAACGAATTTTATATTTTAGGCGTAGATTTTGGAAGACAAAAACATTCATATATACAATACTGTGATATAGAATTTGAAATAAATACTTCAAGTATCGAAGAAGTGAAAAAAATAATAGAAAGAAAAGTAAAAGTTATAGAGTTATTTTCAAAAAAAGACGCATATAACAAATAAGTTGTAAAGGTAAAGATTAATGGAAAAAAACATTCAAGAAGCGTTAAATGAGATTAAAAGAGGAAGCTTTGAAATTATAGATATTGAAGCCATCGAAAAACTTATTAAAAAATATTTTGAAACTGGTGAAAATTTTTATGTAAAAGCTGGCTTTGATCCAACTGCTCCTGATTTGCATTTAGGTCATACGGTGCTTATTCAAAAACTTGCAACTTTTCAAAAGTTTGGGGGAATCGTTCAATTTTTAATTGGAGATTTTACAGCAACAATTGGAGATCCATCAGGGAAAAGTGAAACAAGAAAAGTTTTAAGTACAGAACAAGTTTTACAAAATGCAGAAACTTATAAAGATCAAGTTTTTAAGATTCTTGATCCTTTAAAAACACAAGTAGTATTTAACTCTACTTGGTTAAAAGAGTTAGGAACGGCAGGATTAATTTCTCTTTCATCAAACCTAACGGTTGCTAGAATGTTAGAGCGTGATGATTTTTCTAAAAGATACGCTTCAAACACACCAATTGCTATTAATGAGTTTATTTATCCTTTGTTACAAGGTTATGACTCTGTTGCTTTAAATACAGATATAGAACTTGGTGGAACTGATCAAAAGTTTAACTTACTTATGGGAAGAACATTACAAAAAGCATATAATTGTAAAAAGCAACAAGCGGTTTTAATGATGCCTATACTTGAAGGTCTTGATGGTGTTCAAAAAATGTCAAAATCTTTAGGAAATTACATTGGTGTTGCAGATGAACCATTTGATATGTTTGGTAAAATATTATCAGTTTCAGATGAATTAATGTGGAGATATTTTGAATTAATATCTGCAAAATCATTAAAAGAGATTGAAGAGATAAAAGAAGGTGTAAAAAACGAAACTTTACATCCAAAAAAAGTAAAAGAAACTTTAGCTATGGAAATAGTAGAAAGATTCCATGGAAATGGTACTGGAGAAAAAGCGAAAGAAGAATTTGAAAGAGTATTTGCTAAAAAAGATATTCCTACAGATATGGAAGAATTCGTACTTGTTGCACCTGTTTGGATTTGTCAAGCTTTAGTTGATGCGAAATTAGTTGATTCAACTTCACAAGCAAGACGTGATATTAATTCAAATGCCGTATCTGTAAATCAAGAAAAAATAAGTGATGATAAATTAAATTTAGAAATTGGTGAATACATTTTACAAAAAGGTAAAAAGAATTTTGCTAAGATAGTAATAAAATAGAAAGGCTAATTTTGAAAATAGGAAAACATGAAATAAAACACCCAATTATTCAAGGTGGAATGGGCGTAGGAATAAGCTGGGATCAATTAGCTGGAAATGTTAGTTTAGAAGGTGGATTGGGGGTAATTTCTGCCGTTGGTACTGGTTATTATAAAAATAAAAGTGAAAACGTACAAATTATTACAAAAAAAGATAAACCAAAGGATGTTGCAAACTTTTATAGCAGAGATTCTTTATTTGAAATAGTTGCAAATGCTAGAAAAATCTGTGGTGATGCTCCATTAGCTTGTAATGTTTTATATGCAATTAATGATTATGGAAGAGTGGTACGAGATGCCTGTGAAGCTGGTGTAAATATTATTATTACAGGTGCTGGAATTCCCACAAATATGCCTGAATTTACTAAAGATTTTCCAGATGTTGCATTAATTCCTATTGTTTCAAGTGCAAGAGCTTTAAAACTTATTTGTATGAAATGGAAAAGATATAATAAAATTCCTGATGCTGTAATTGTTGAAGGTCCATTAAGTGGTGGTCATCAAGGATTCACTTATGATCAATGTTTTCAAGAAGAGTTTCAATTAGAAAATATTGTAGGTCCCGTTATTGAAGAAGCTAAAAAATGGGGAGATTTTCCAATTATTGCAGCTGGTGGAATTTGGGATAAAAATGATATTGATAAATATCTTGCTATGGGATGCGCAGGTGTTCAAATGGCTACAAGATTTATAGGTACTTTTGAATGTGATGCTGATGCTAAATTCAAAAATGTATTATTAAATTCAAAAGAAGAAGATATTATATTAATGAAATCTCCAGTTGGATTACCAGCAAGGGGAGTTAAGACTAATTTACAATTCTCAATTGAAAATCATACAGCTCCAAAAGTACAATGTATTTCAAACTGCGTAGCTCCTTGTAATAGAGGAACTGAAGCAAAAATTGTTGGATATTGTATTGCAGATAGATTGGGTGCTGCTTATAATGGAGATGTGGATACAGGTTTATTTTTTACAGGATCAAATGGTTATAAAATCAATAAAATCATTTCTGTAAAAGAGTTAATGGAAAAATTAACTCAAGGGGAATAGAAATTTTTAAAAAAATTTTTCTTCTTACTTTTCTAACTTTAAATTTATTATTTGCAAATGGTATTATTGGAGATTTAAACCAACAATACCGTACTGCAAAAATGAACTATCT
Source organism: Aliarcobacter sp. (assembly GCA_017995775.1). Classification (GTDB taxonomy): domain Bacteria; phylum Campylobacterota; class Campylobacteria; order Campylobacterales; family Arcobacteraceae; genus Aliarcobacter. Next base: position 12,236 of record JAGOIF010000027.1, on the reverse strand, counting down.
AAAAGCGCTTATTGAAAAAGATGAGCAAGCTAAAATCGATGAATTAAAAAATATTATACTTGTTGGTCAACAACTAAATAAAGATGTAACTCCTGATAAAAAGAAACTTGAAATTCTTGAAGGAAGACTGATTACTAATCCAGTCACATCAAAAAAACGCTCTACACAATCTGAAAATTCAGATTTATCTTCTTCAAATAAAGACCTATTTTATTCAATTAACTCTGTTTATACTTCAAATAACAATATTATTGTAGATTTTAATGTAGATATAAATGAAAAAGATATTAAATTTTTTAAATTAAATCAAAATCCAATTTATAAAGATGTATTTGATATAAATGGTTATTTTAGCAAGGCAGGTCCAACAAAACTTGACATTGATGGAGTTGATAAGATTACTATTGGACAATTTAAACCAGATGTATTAAGAATTGTTTTAGTTAATAAAGAAAATCTTAATACATCTTATAAGATAAATAAAAAACAGCTAGTTATTTCATTAACTAATTCACCAATTAAAAATGAAGTTCCAAAAATAGAAGAAACAAAATCTATTCCAAACACTAATACTGCAATTTATTCAAATGAGAAATTTATTGATAAAGAAAATTCAATACGTTCTATTGAAACACAAGATGACAAGATTATTCTTAAGTTTAATAAAAGTTATTACAAAAGAGATGTTCAATTTGTAAGATATAAAAATGGTTCAAATTATGAAAATGTTTTCAATATAAAAGGAAAATATAAATATACAAATCCTACAAAACTAGATATTAATGGTGTTGATAAAATAGTAATTAGTGAAAATGACGACGAAATAAAATTAAGAATTATAAATGATTATGAGCAAAAAGTTAATTATGTACTTAATGATAAAGAACTTATTATTACAACTTTTCCAAAAGAACAAAAAGTACAACAACAAAAAGCCAAAAAAGTTCCCGTAACTGAAACTAAAGCACCTGTTGTAGTAACTGCTGCACCTGTAGCACCCGTAGAAAGACAACAAAAAAAATCTATAAACAAAACTATTGTTATAGACCCAGGTCATGGTGGAGAAGATGCAGGAGCAGTTGGTCCAAGTAGAAGATATGAAAAAGTTATAAACTTTAATGTTTCAAAGAATCTATACTCTATATTAAAACAAAGAGGTTACAAAGTATATCTTACTCGAACAAATGACACTTTTATAAAAGTTATGAATAGAACTGTTCTTGCAAATGAGAAAAATGCTGATTTATTTATCTCTATTCATACAAACTCTGTTCCAAAAGAAAAAGCAAATGAAGTTACAGGAATCGAAACTTTTTTCCTAAGCCCTGCTAGAAATGAGCGAGCTAAAAGAGTTGCTGCAATAGAAAACAAGTCAGATATTAGAGAAATGAGTAGTTCTTCTCAAAGCGTATTTTTAGAATCATTAAATAGACCAAGAATCACAGCATCACATAAATTTGCAATAGATGTTCAAGCAGGACTTCTGCAAGCAACTAGAAGTAAATATAAAGATATAAAAGATTCAGGAGTTAGAGAAGGTCCCTTTTGGGTCCTTGTGGGTGCTCAAATGCCTTCTATTTTAGTAGAACTTGGTTACGTATCACATCCAATTGAAAGTAAAAGATTGTATGACCAAGACTACCAACTACTATTAGCAAATGGAATTGCTAATGGTGTTGATTCTTACTTTTCAAAAAATCCGTAATCTCTTTAACTAAATTAACTTGTTTTGTTTTTATTCTAGGTAAATTATTTAAAGAGAAAAATTTTACCTTTGAATTTTCCCAAGATAAGTAATTGTTTTTTAAAGTATCTTCATCAAAATACTTATTTAATTCTTCAATATTATCAGCATTAACCAACCAAATACCAATATCTTTATCGATATTAATTTGTTCAAAATAGTTTTCAAATAGTGCTGTTTCAACGTTTAAAGAACACTCTTCAAAGAACTCTCGTTTTGCACATTCATAAGCTGTCTCAGCTTTGTTTTTAGTTCCTTTTAGGCAACCCCATTTATTTTTACTAGCAACAGAAAGGCATAATAATATTTTAATATTATTGTTTTTAACTATATATGGAACAAGTCCATAAGCTTTAATATGAGATTTCACTAGTTTTACCTTTTATGAATTAATTTTTCTATTATAAAAATATACAGATATTACTATCCAAAGAAACATTGGTAGTAAAATAGAAACTTCAGGAAGAAGAACGCCCCCATTTGTAAATTTAAACAACATAAAAAAGAAACCCCAAACGATTAATGTTCCAAATATTGAAACCGAGGTAAACTTACTTATATTAAAAAATCTACTATTTAATGAGGCATAGGCATAAATTAATAATAGTAAGGGAATAACAAAAAAAGGAATAACAATTTGATTGTATAAAACACTTCTTATTTTTTGTGTATTTATTTTTTGTTCATTTAATAAAATCATAGCTGAAACTGCATCTATGATTGAAAAATCTGAATTATTTTCATAAACATTATCAAGGATTTTTGGCTTAAATCCTTCTAAAGTATTTAAAAACTTCTCATATCTTATATCTAATTTTGATTCATTAATATTAATATCAATGGGTTTATTAGTAATTTTTACATTTACAACATACCATTTATCATTTTGAAAATATGCTTTTTCACCTTGTATTGTTTCAATAACATCCATATTATCTACTTTAAAAATATGGATATTTTCAGCTCTTTTTTCCAAAGGAAATAGTTTTTCAAAATATATGTAATAATCATTATATTTTAAAAAAATATCACTTTTTGTATTTGTAAAATATTCATTATTTACTATTTTTCTTTTTTGCTCATAGGAATATGCTAAAGGTGTTGCTTGAAGTAAAATTAATATAGTTAATAAAAACATAGAAATATTAATAACAGGTCTAAATATCTCTTTTCGTGTAGATCCAAGGGCATTAAATGCAACGAATTCATTATTTTTAATAAAAATAACTAGTGTAATAACCCATCCAAACACTATTGATAAAGGAAGTGCTAGTGTTAATGTAAAAAATCCATTATATAAAATGTATAATAATTGCAAGTTTGCAGATTCTGGAAGATTTTTAAAATTTTGTAAGAAATCAATTCCTACGAAAAATAACTCTAAAGAAATAAGAACAATAATAAAATTTAGTAAGTATTTTTTTAAAATATATTTAGTTAATATGCTCATTTTACTTCAGTGTAAATTTTGATTTTACTTGGTCGATGTCTTCAGTTTTAAGTGCTTCTATCGCTTTTATAGTATGAGTTATTATATCTGTTAGTTTATTCAATTCTTCTTTTGAGAAATTGCTTAATACATAATTTGCAACATCTGTTTTATCAGCAGGTTTTCCAATTCCAATTCTTACTCTAATATACTCTTTTGTGATATGAGCATCTAATGATCTTAAACCATTATGCCCACCATGACCTCCACCTATTTTGAACTTTACAGTTCCAAAGGGTAAATCTAAATCATCATGAATTACAATAATATTTTCTAAATCAATTTTATAATATTCTTTAATAGAGTGAACTGCTATTCCAGAATTATTCATATATGTTGTTGGTTTTGAAAAAAGGTTATATCCAGATTTTAAAAGTGTAGATTGAAAGTTTGGATTATTTATATTTGAAGTATTTAGATTTTTAGTTATCTCATCGATAACTAAAAAACCAACATTGTGTCTTGTTAATTGATATTTTTCACCAATATTACCAAGACCAACGATTAAATGCATAAATATTAATTATTTAGCTTTGATTATACCAACAACTGGTACTCTTGGATCTAAATAACAAGTTAATGTTTCAGGTAATTTTAAATCTCTAATTAAAATATTATCACCTGTATCTAATTCAGAAACTTCTAAAGTAATACTGTTTGGTAAATTCTCAAGTGTACATTTAACAGGTACTCTTTTTGTATGAATCATTAAAAGACCTTTATTTTTAAGACCTTTTGCAATACCTGTAGTTTTAACTGGGATTTTATAAGATGTAAGAACACCTGGTTGTGCAACCATTAAATCTACGTGTAATAACTCAGAAGTTAATGGACATTTTTGATATTCTTGTACTACAACTTTTACAATTGTTCCACTAAGATTAATATCAAATGCTAATGTTTCTTTATTTCTTAAATATTTAATAAAAACATTCTTTTTGAATGCAGCTGAAATATTTTCTAAACCTTTACCATAGATATTTGCAATGATATATCCATCTCTTCTTAAAGTTTTAGTTGCTTGTTTTGTCATACTATCTCTTATGATACCCTCTAACATAACGATCCTTTTTAGTTTTAATTTTAGGGCGCCATTATAGGAAAGTTATTCTAAATATTTGTTTAAGTTTCAATAATCTCTTATTTAACTTTTATTAATTGATTTTTAGATAGTATATTTGCCTTAATAAAAAACAAAACAGAAGGTATAATCCAATGATATTATTAGATGGAAAAGCATTATCTGAAAAAATCAAAGAAGAAGTAAAAGTAGAAGTTGCTCAATTAGTTGAGGAAAAACATATAACTCCAGGACTTGCTGTTATTTTGGTTGGAAACGATGCTGCAAGTGCAACTTATGTTGCAAGCAAAGCAAAATCATGTAAAAACGCAGGAATTTATTCAGTTGTTCATGAAATGCCAGATAGTATTACACAAGAAGAATTATTAGAAACAATTGCAAGAATGAATGAAAATCCAAAACTTGATGGTATTTTAGTTCAATTACCACTTCCAAAACATATAGATACAACTGTTGTTTTAGAAGCAATTGATCCACTAAAAGATGTTGATGGATTCCATCCTTATAATGTAGGAAGATTAGTTTCAAATCTTGATACATTTTTACCAGCAACACCTTTTGGTGTTATGAGAATGTTCCAAGAATATGGAATTGATTTAGTTGGTAAAAACGTATGTGTAATTGGTTCCTCTGATATCGTTGGAAAACCGATGGCATCATTATTATCAAATGCAAAAGCAACGGTTACTATTTGTAATAGTAGAACAAAAGATTTAGCATTTTTTACAAAAGCTGCTGACATTGTTGTAATTGCTGTTGGTGTTCCTCATTTATTAAAAGGTGACATGATTAAAGATGGCGCTATTGTTATTGATGTTGGTATTAATAGACTTGATACTGGTAAATTAACAGGTGATGCAGATTTTGAAAGTTGTAAAGACAAATGTACTCATATAACTCCAGTTCCAGGTGGAGTTGGTCCTATGACTATTGCAATGTTATTAAAAAACACTATGAAGGCCGCAACTTTAAGAGATAAAAGAGAAGCAAAATAAATGTTTAAAAAAATATATGGTTGGTCTTCTTCATGGACTGGAACAATAATTATTGTTCTTGGTATTATATTTTTTGTAGCACAAGCCTTTGTAATTCCAAGTGGAAGTATGAAAAACTCTCTTTTAATCGGTGATATGCTTTTTGTAAAAAAATTCTCTTACGGTATTCCAACTCCTAGAATTCCTTGGCTTGAAGTTAAAGTTTTACCTGATTTTAATGACAATGGACATTTAATAGAAGGTCCAAGACCAAAAAGAGGAGATATTGTTGTTTTTAGATATCCAAAAAATGAAACTATTCATTATGTAAAAAGAGCAGTTGCAACGGCTGGAGATTTAGTAGCACTTAAAGATAAACATCTTTTACTTCATCCAAAAGAAGGAAATGAGTTTGTAAAAGCAAATTATCCAAAAGAAAATATTATCGAGGTTGGTGATAAGCTTTGGGTAGTAGATCCATATAAAAAAGATCATCCAGGAATTCATAATGACCCTGAAGTTGTTGACAATGGAATGAATCCAAGTGAACTATTTAATATGATGCCTATTATGATTCCTGAGGATGAAACATTTATGATGGGAGATAATAGAGATCACTCAAATGATTCAAGATTTTGGGGAACTGTTCATTATAGATTTATAGTTGGAACACCTTGGTTTGTTTATTTCTCTTGGGATGATAACAAAGAGATTAGATGGGACAGAGTTTTAAAAACTGTTGAAAGCATTGAAGAAAATATGGATGCTAAAAATATTGTAATTAACCATGAAAAAGGAATCTATTAAAATGAAATATTTTATTGGTGCAGATCATGCTGGTATTGATATAAAAGATTATGTAAAAGAACTTTTTGAAGAAAGAGGTCATGAAGTAATTGATTTAGGACCTTTTAGCAAAGATAGAGTTGATTATCCTGATTATGCTGCAAAAGTTTGTAAAAAAGTTCTTGAAGAGCAAGGAACTATGGGAATTTTAATTTGTGGTTCAGGACTTGGAATGAGTATGGCTGCAAATAAATTTGATGGTATAAGAGCAGCTCTTTGTCACAATGAATATAGTGCAAGAATGGCTAGAAAACACAATGATGCAAATGTTATTTGTTTAGGTGAGAGAGTTTCAGGATATGGAATGATTGAAGCTATAATCAAATCATGGGACAAAGCAGAATTTGAAGGTGGAAGACATACAGGAAGAGTTGAAAAAATCAACGCTTTATCAAAAATGGGTTCTTGTAGAGTATAGGGTTTAACCTATACTTTACAATTTTCTTTTTAAACAACTACAATCAATAATTAAATTATCAACTCTAAATTTTCTTTCATATTTATAATCTATTATTACTTTCTGCATTCACAAAAATCACACAAAATTAATTCTAAGTGCCTATTTATCAATATTATGAGATAATTAAGAAAATAAAAAAAGGGTCTATTATGAGTGATTGGCAAGTTTATTTAATGATGACTGTTATTGTTGGTCTAATGTTACTTGGTAAAAAAATGATGTTTTTTGATGATACAAAAAAAGATCCAAAGGATGAAAATTGATAAACCCAAGAATAATTGATTATATTTTTACATCTGCTTCGATTCAAAGATGGAATGACTATCCAAGAATGGTTCAATTAGTTGAACTTGATAAACAAGCACATAAATTTATAATTGCTTATTTTATAGCAAAACTAGAAAAAGATATAAATTATACTCATCTAATTGAAGCTGGGATTTTTGAATTTTTAAGACGTGTTGTTGTAACTGATATAAGACCTGATGTTTTCAGAAAAGCTTTACAGAAAAAATCAAAAGAGATAAATGCTTGGGTTATTTCAAAGCTATCTGATTCATTAAAAGATATTGATAATGGAAATTTTCTTCAAAAGTTTCAAGAGTATTTAGAAAATCCAGAGATGTATAAAAAAGAAAGATTCATCCTAAAAGCTGCTTCATATCTTGCTACAAAATGGGAATTTTCAATAGTTTATCAAACAAGCCAGTTTCTAAATGATATTGAAGCTGTTAAAAAAAGTGTTGATGAAGAGATTGAAGATTATTATGAATTAATTGGAGTGCGAAAGATTGCACTAAATATGAAACTTAGTAAAATTATAGATTTAAGTGGAAGATTAAGATTTCAAAAAAGATGGGCACAAACTCCAAGAATTCCTGAAACATCTGTTTTAGGACATATGTTAACGGTTGCTATTTTCGCATACTTTTTCTCAATTGAAGTAAATGCTTGTGATAAAAGATTACAAAATAATTTTTTTACAGCCTTATTTCACGATCTTCCAGAAGCATTAACAAGAGATATTATAACACCTGTAAAATACTGTGTAGATGAATTATCAGATATTATTGCAGAGTATGAAATAGAAAAAATCCAAGAGGATATTCTTCCAAATATTCCTGATATTTTACATGATGAGTTTTCTTATATTTTAGGATTGTATGATGGTGTTAAAGAAGAGTTTGCAAATAAAATCTATGAAGATAAAATTTTATTAGTAGATGATGTTTCAAAATATAACTCAGATAAATACAATGCAATAGATGGACATGCTCTTAAACAATGTGATAAATTATCAGCATTTGTGGAAGCTAGTTTATCTATTTCCCATGGTATAAAATCAAAAGAATTAATAAATGGTAAAAAAGAGATTTTAAAAGCTTTAAAAGAAGTTCAAGGGGTTGATTTCAAAGCCATAGCAATGCAAATTGACTATGAATTTGGAACAACTGGACAAACACAAGCTAGAATGGATTTTGATTAAAATATAGCTTTAAAAGCTATATTTTAAATTCACATATCCATATCTTCCTGGATCGTTTAATAAAACTCTTTCAGAACCTGCTATTGCTGCATCCATGTATGTTACATCTTGATAAGTATTTGTTGAGTTATATACTTTATCAAACAAGTTATCCATTCCTAAAGTAATTGCAAAGTTTTTATGTAATTGATTTGTATATTTTAAATTTACAAGTGCATAACCTGCCAACTCTTGCTCTTTTGCACTATCATCAAAACTATCCCAAGAATCAACTGCTACAATTTCAGCTGTATATTTCGATTTAGCATGTTCATAATTTAATGCCAAATTTGCTTTTAATGGTGGAATTTCTGCTAAATCTTTGTCGGCAAAATTTCCATCTTTTTTACCTTTTTGATAAGCAACTCCATAATCAAGTGATAAATTTTCACTCATAAAATAAAATCCTGAAACATCTAAACCATAGATTTTTGCATCAATATTTTCAAAAGTTCCACTATTATAAATATAATCTTTTAACACTGAATAAAATAGTTTTGGTTTAATATTAAAGCTTCCAATAGTTTTATCAAATCCTAAATCAGCCTCATAATTTTTTGTATCTTCTAAATCATTATTAGCGCCCATATAAAGTTCTCTTGCATCTGGAACTCTTGAAGATTTTCCAATACCTGCAAAATATTTTGTATTTTCATCTACATTATAAATACTAAGAATATTTCCACTTAATGCTGCATATTTCTTATCAGTTTTTGCAGTATTTACTGAATCAATATCTGTATAATCGTATCTTGCACCTATTTGTAAATCTAAGTTACCAAATGATTTTTCAACTTTTGAAAAAATAGCTTTATTTGTTGTATCTGTTGAATCTAAACTAGCCATTCCTAAAGTTTCAATTCCAGAAGCTACATTTGTTGTACTTCTTTGCCCTTTCCAATTTCGCACACTTGTATCAAGTCCAAGAGTAAGTAAAGAATCAGCAACTTCTATACTATTTTTGATTTTACTTCCCCAAATAGATGATTTCATATGATTTGTACTGTAAGTTGTTGCTCCATTATTTCTAAACTTTGTACTCATAGGATGATCAACATCTGAATAGTAATATTCTAAATTTAGCTCTTTTGATAAATTTCCTAAATTTCTTGCTGTATATCCAACAGTATATATATTTGAATCATCAAAATCAGCATCCATTTGAGTATTTGGATATAAAACATCATCACTTCTATTTGCTGTGTATGAAAGTTTTATTTCAGAATCATCATTTATATTAAAAACTCCCTTTGTTAAAAGTGTTTTTTTCTCAAATGCGTCTATGCCATCTTTTGAATATTGTTGCATTTTTGAAACATTTTTTTCTTTTTGTTGCTCTAAAAAGTTATTTCCATTTCCATCTTTATATTGTTCACCCTCTTCTGTTGAAGTTGATACTAAAAGCTTAACTCTATCTGTTCCACCACTTACCGTTGCACTAGCTTTTTTATATCCAAAATTTCCAGCATTTAAATTAATTTCACCATGAACATCTTTTGTTGGTTCTTTAGTTTGTACTTTTACAAGTCCACTTAATGTTCCAAAATTTTCAACATCATAAGGACCTTCGATTACTTTTACACTTTCAATGTTGTTTGTTAATACATGAGAAGTTGCAGGATCCATTCTATTTGGACATGCTCCATAGATTTTTGCATCATCAAGAAGAATATTAATATTATCTTTTTTTTGTCCTCTTAAAATAATATCATTTGCAATTGCACTTCTTCTTACTATTGAGATACTTGGAATATTTTTACTTAAAGCTTCAGCTAAATCAGCGCTTTTTATTTGCTCTGAGCTAACATTTTTTACTATTTTTGAATTTGCTGTTTCAACTATATTTATTTTTTCTAAAGTTGAAATTTCATTTGCATTTAATAAAACAACCGTTGTTACAAGAGATAAAGAGATTAGTCTTTTACCTTTAAATAGGATTCCACTTTGTTTCATCATAAATTACCTTGTACTAAAAAATTTATGAAAGTATTACTAAAAGCTGTTAATTTTTTGTTAATTATTAAAAATAGTTGTTAATATTTTCTATACACTCTATTTTTTCATTTTCAACTCTTTTTTCATCCCAAAAAAATATTTTTCCCATTTCTACACATACTACATCTACACACTCTATTGCTAGTTTTTTATTTACAAAACAAAGCCCTATTCTTCTTGAAAGAAAATCTATTGGCTTTTTTACGAACTCATTTTTTATGCAATACTCTATTTCAACTTTTAAATATGGTAAATTTGGATTTATTAATTCATAATTATCTATTTTATTTGCTAAACTTAAAATCCCAATGAATGCTGTTCCATATAAAGTTTTCAAAGACTCTTTTGTATCTTTTGTTATTGGATAAAAAGCCATTAATTTCTCTAAATCATGAAGATTTTTATCATTTGAATAAAGCTCATAATCTTTTGTTTTAGACTCTTTTTGTTTTGTTAAATAATCTTTTTCTACTAAAAAATCAAGCAAATCTTCTGCCATTTTTCTGTATGTTGTCCATTTACCACCAGCTATTGAAACTAAACCATTTTTTGAATCTAGGATTAAATGTTCACGAACCATATCTTCGGTTGTATTTTTATTCTCATTTTTTATTAGTGGTCTAATTCCACTCCAAGAAGATAAAATATTCTCTTTTTTTAAAGGCTTTTCAAAATAATTATTTACCTCTTTTAGTAAATACTCAATCTCTTCATCTTTTACTTTTATATTTTCATCATAAGAGCAGCTATTATCAGTGGTTCCTATCAAACAATAATTTAAATAAGGCAAAATAAAAATCACTCTTTTATCACTTGTATTTGGTATTAAAATCCCCTCATCTAAAGGTAAAAAATCCTTTGAAACAACAATATGAATACCACTACTTAAAGCTAAAATTTCTTCTATTTTATTATTATTTATTTTTCTTATATTGTCAACATTCGCACCACTTGCATTTACAACGACTTTTGATTTTACTTCATAACTTTTATTTTCAATTTTATTAAAATATTTAACTCCTGAAATTTTATTATTTTCATCATATAAAAAATCTATAACTTCACAATAATTTTTAAGAATCGCACCATTTTTAGAAGCTGTTTGTAAAAGAGAAATTACCATTCTAAAATCCAAAAAAGTTCCATCATAAAAACCTAAACATCCTTTTAGATTTTCTTTTTTTAAATTTGTAAAATAATAACTAGATAGAACTTTATTTAAATATGAGTTTTCTCCAAGGTTTTTTTTAAATGAAATTAGTTTATATATAAAAAGTCCAATATATGTTTTTACAAGATTAAAATAAGAAAAAATAGGAATATTAATTTTTATTTTATTTGAAAAATTTGAAGCATTTTCTAAAAAAATCGCTCTTTCTGCTAAAGCTTCTTTCACAAGATTTAATTGAGATTTATCAAGATTTTTAATTGCTTTTTCAAGATATCTAACTCCACCATGTACTAATTTTGAACTTTTAGAACTAGCACCACTTGCAAAATCATTTTTTTCTAAAACTATTACTTTATAATCTCGAAGAACTGCATCAAGAGCAATACCACTTCCCACAGCTCCAGCGCCAATTACTATAATATCAAAGTTCCCATTGTGTGAATTCATTATTTTTCTTTTTGTTAAATATGCATAAAATTGCTTTTTATGTTATTAGGATATAATAAATATAAATAAAAAGGAGTTAAATGCAAATAATAATCGTCCTTACTGTTTTAATCATAGCTATTACTTCAATATTATATGTTGTAAATGATAAGTTTGAAAAAAAAGAGTTCATTATCCTTTTACTAATTATTATAGTATCAGGCGTTACTTATGAATTATTTGAGAAAAATCAAAGTGAGTTTTTTCCAAATTTATTTAAAGAGAAATATGAAAAAGAGAAAAGTGTAACAATCAAAAGTCTAGCAGCTGAGCTGTTAAACAACAAAGTAGTAAGCTCATCAGATAAATTTGTTTATAAATTTACTTATATAATAAGTAAAGGAAATGAAGAATTTTTATGTATAGCCACAAATGTAGAAATAAATAAAATAGAAAATAACTATATTTTTAAGAATTTTGCAAATTTACAAGAAGAGTGTATTTTAAAATAAACTCTTCTCTTTC
>JAGOIF010000095.1 GCA_017995775.1 Aliarcobacter sp. | reverse complement strand
ACAGCTGCACGTGATGGAGCACTTGAGATGTATCCAGCTGTTTTAACTGCAACGGCAACAACAATATTTGCATTTTTACCAATACTTCTAATGACTGGAGAAGTAGGGAAGTTTATGCAGATTCTCCCTATTATGATAGCTATTTTACTTCTTAGTTCACTTGTTGAAGCCTTTTTATTTTTACCTTTACACTCATATGATATTTTAAAAGTAAGCCATGAAAAAAGAAAATCAAATGAAATTTGGGAGTTTAATTATAAACTTTATGGAACAATTTTAGAGTTTTTATTAAAAGGAAAATATATTGCGATTTTTCTAATGGTTGCACTTATTTTTGTGGGTTCATATATGATTTATAAAACTCAAAAATTCCAATTTATGCCATCTTTTGATTCAACGCAAGTTTATATTACAGGTTCTGTTGGAGTTGGAAAAAAGATAGAACAAACAGAAGAGTTAGTGTTTGAGCTTGAAAAAAAGATGTTAAATAGTTTGGATTTTAAAAATAGTATAAATTCTATTAGTTCAGTTATTGGAATGAAACTTGATGGTAAAAACCTACCACATTATGAAGAGTTCTATTTTCATATTTTTGTAAACCTACATGAAAGAGCAGCTGATAATCTTTTTGATATTTATATAAATCCATATTTATCACCAAAATATGATGATTCAAATATGATAAGAAGTGATAGTGCGCAAGATGTGGAACAACAATTAAAAAATATTTTAAATGAAGAAATAAAATTAAATAAATTCGATGAATTAAAAATCTTTGTTCCACAAGCTGGAGTTGTGAAAAATGATGTTGAAATTGCAATTTCTGGTAAAAAAGAGGATAGTTTAGAGGCTGTAAAAATCTTAAAACAAAGCTTACTTAAAATAAATGGTGTTTCTAACATAGCAGATGATTTGATTATTGGAAACTATGAATTAAAATTTAAAGTAAATACCTATGGATACAATTTAGGAATAAATGAAGAGTTGATTTTAAATCAATTAAGACCTTATTATTTCAAAGGTACATATTCAAAAATGTTTGATAACCAAGGAATTATCGATATTGTGTTTGAAAGTAAACATAAAGATATCCTTGAAAGTTTGGATACATTTACAATAAATACGCCATCAAATCAAAAAGTATTACTAAAAGATGTGGTTGAGTTTATAAAAGTTCCTTCATATTCTCAAATATTTAAAGAAAACAGTGAACAAATTATAAGCATAACAGCATCTTTAAATAAAATTACATCAGCAGAAGTTTTTGAGAAGATTGATAAAGAGATAACAGAACTTAGAAAAAATGTAAAGATTATAGTAAAAGGCGAAGAAGAAGAAAATAGAAAAGTTCAAAAAGAGATGACACAAGCTGCATTGATTGCCATTGTATTAATACTTATGGCACTTATTTGGATGTTTGATTCTTTGATTAAGTCTTTAATTGTACTAAGTACGATTCCTTTATCTATTTTAGGGGTTTTAGTAGGTCATTTAATCATGGGTATAAATATTTCAATGCCAAGCTTGATTGGAATGGTTGGGCTTTGTGGGGTGATTGTAAATGATGGAATTATTATGATGGATTTTATTAAAAAAGCAAAAAATGTATCTGAAATGGTGCAATTAGCAAAAATGAGATTAAGACCTATTGTATTAACGTCAGTTACGACTATTTTAGGACTTTGTACATTGATTTTCTTTTCATCAGGTCAAGCTTTAGTTTTACAACCAATGGCTGTTTCTTTAGGATTTGGACTTCTTTGGGCAACCGTTTTAAATCTATATTTTGTACCAATGATTTATAGGATTATTTATTTAAGAAAAAGTATAGATTAAAATTAACTATAAGAGAATAAAAAATAGGCTTTAGAGTTTAAAACTCTAAAGCCTAGATAGATAGTTTGTAAATTAAACTGAGAAATTATAAAATAACAATTCCAGTAACTCTTCCTAAGATATTATTATCTTCATCAAAGTCTTTTATGTTTTTTCCAGGTTCTAGTGTTGTTAATGCTGCTTTTCCAATGATATGTCTATACTTATTTCCTTTATTATCTTTTAGTCTTACACTCCAAACATTATGAACAACTAAAGGTTCATTGTTTTTAGTTCCAATGTAAAGCATAATATGACCTTTTAAATAAACTAATGTAGAAAAAGGAACACCATTTTCTTTTATAAATGCTTTCTTTTCATTAATTGTTAATTTTGAGATATCAAGGAGTTTTCCATTACTTGTTTGTGCTTTTGAATTTCTATGTAAAAATTTTCCAAATGGTGCAAAATAATCTTGAGTAAAACTTGAACAATCTCTATTATTTAATAATCCACCCCAACCATAAGGTTCATCTAAAAATTGGTTCATAAGTTTTATTCTATTTTCAGATGTAAATGCAAGAGGCATAGATTCAACTTCATCATCTTTTAAATCAATATATGAAATAAGTGCATTTTGGAAACCATCATTTTTTGCGATTATATATTTGTTGTTTTTTTTAGGAAAAATAGTTGCTACTTTTACATATTCTCTAAAAACAGGGTCATAAATAGGAAATTTTTCTTTTACAGAAACATAATAATTTGCTGTTTTAAATATATTAATAAACTCATCACTTACAAAAGCCAAGCTTCCAATTTCAATCCAACCTCCAACTGTACTTGATTCGATATATGCCCAAGCTCTATCTTTTGATAAATGGGAAACCATAATAGGAGTGTTTAATTTAATCAAAGAGTTTTGATTATAATCAAAGGGAAAACCTTCTCCTGGTTTTGTTGGATCATAAAACATAACAGAGTTTGTAGGAAGAACCCTAACATTTGTATTTTTTAAAGTGATTGCTTTTTTTACCAAAGTGTTATATTCATCAAAATTTGAATTGTAAATTTGTTTTTCAAACCATTCAGCAGATGCAAGTTGATGATTTTCTAAATAGATTTTTTTACTTTTATATGAGTGTCCCCACATAGCTTCTAGTTTAGCATATGAAACTTTTGTTGAATTCCAAGGTATAAAGAATTTTTGAAAAAAATCTTTTGAAGCTTTATTTTGATCAATAAAATTATTATTTGCAGTAGTAGATAACTCTGCAATATCGCTAATTTTTGGAACAACAACCGTTGGTTGTTTTACAGAACAAGCTGTAAATAATATTGTTGATGCTAAAAAAAGTGCTAATTGGGCATATTTTTTATTCATATTTTACCTCTTTTATTAATATATAATATTTTTTGTGATTGTACCATTATATGTTTAAAACTATTGATTTATAGAGTTTTTGTTATGATTGTAAATAAGATTTATTAAAAATAAGAGCAATAAAGGAATAGGGTGTTAAAACTTTCAATAAACAAAAATTTATTTGATGATATTTTAATAAAAAGGGTTTTACTTTTAGAAAAAAAGAACTCAAATTATTGGAAAAAAGAGTTACTAGAACCTATAATCATAGAAGATAAATTAAGCTATAAAATAAAACAAATAGAAAAATTGATTTTAGTAAATGGCTTAGGTGAAGATAAACCCCAAATGATTGTTGAGTGTAAAAAAGTAGATTATTCAATAGAAAATGAATGTTTCGAGTTTTATTTAGGAAAAATAATAGAACAAAAAAATATAAATACAATTAGTGAAAATGATAAAGATCTGTTGATAAAACAATTATTAGAAGAGAAAGAGAAATTAATAAAAGAATTAAAATCAAGGTTATAAAAAAGAAACAAAAAAAGGTTAGAAAATTAATTCCTAACCTTTTAAAATAATTATCTAAAAATTATTTTGCGATTTGATCAGCAAGCGCTTGAATAGTAGTTTCATCTAAACCTTTAACTTGTCCAACCATTAAGTTTTTCATAGCTCCACCATAAGTTCCATCTTGGTAACCTTTTAAAGCAGCTACAAACTCAGCTTTTGGCATATCTTTAATGATTTTAGATTTTCCTAAAGCAGCTTTTTCACCATCAGCACCATGACAACCTGCACATTTAGCGTAAGGGTTAGCAAATGCAACACATGCAGTTAATAAAGACGCAGCAATAATAATTTTTTTCATGAATAATCCTTTTTTATGTATTAATGTAATTATAGTATCTTTTCCTTTAGACTTAATTGACTTTAATCAATAAATCAATTTTTTCAATAAGAATAACTCTATTTACTTGTTGCTACGTCAAATTTCCCAATAGCACAAGAAACAAAACTCTTAGCAGTTGTTGCTGCTTTTTCAAATCCACTTAATTCATCACTTGTTAATGGATATCCTAAACTTCTAAGTTTCACTTTTAAAGCTTCTTTCTTATCATCATTTATGTCAAGTGTGATTTGTCTTGGAGTTAAATCCAAGTTTACTTCCACCTCACCAAATTCATCTTTTAAAGATTTGATTAAAGTGTTTGCACAACCGCCACATTTTACATTTAATACTTCAAATGTTTGTTTCATTTTTTCTCCTTTAATACATTAATTAATTCTTGAACCGAAGCAATAGATTTTGCAAATTGCTCTTTTTGCTCATCTTTTAGCTTTAGTTCAATAACCTTTTCAACCCCATTCATTCCAAGCATAACAGGAACTCCAGAAACTATATCATTGTACCCATATTCTCCCTCTAACATTACAGCACAAGGATAAATAGCTCTTTTATCTTCTAAAATTGCTTCAATCATAAGTGTCGTTGAATATGCAGGTGCATAATAAGCAGATCCTGTTTCAAGAAGTTTTACTATTTGAGCTCCACCATTTTTTGTCTTTTTTACAATATCTTCAATATCTTCTTTTGATAAAACTTCAGATAAATTTACTCCAGCAACCGTTGAAAAATCAGCAAGTGGAACCATATCATCACCATGTCCACCCATAACAGAAGCTTCGATTTGTCCTTGTCCATATCCTAGTTTTTCAAAAATAAAGTGAGCCATTCTAGCACTATCTAAAATTCCAGCCATTCCAACAATCTTATTTCTAGGATAGTTTGATGCTTTTAAAGCTGTATAAACCATAGCATCAAGTGGATTTGAAACGATTATGATTATTGCATTTGGATTATATTTAATTGTACTTTTGATTACATCTGTTATTATTTTGGCATTTGTTAAAAGTAAATCATCTCTACTCATTCCTGGCTTTCTTGCTATTCCTGCTGTTATTACAACCACATCACAATCTTTAAAATCTTCATCTTTTAAGCAAGCTTTTGTAATAGTTTTAGATTTTGCTGCATTTGTAGCTTGTGAAATATCAAGAGCCATTGCTTTTACAAAGTTTTCTCTTAAATCTTTTAAAAGAAGTGTTGAACATATATTTTTAGTTGCAAGGGTAAAAGCTAAAGTAGAACCAACATTTCCAACTCCAACTATTCCTACTGTTTTTTTATTCAAAATATAACCTTTTTTGTTTTTATATCAAATTATAACAGTTTAGCTCTTAGCTTTTATTTTTATATGAATTTTTTTAGATTTTTTAGTGTAAAAAAGAAGAAGTTAATATAAGAAGAAAAAAAGAGAAGATTTTTATTTCTTCTCTTTTAATTTTAAAGATTATCCGATAATTGCGTTTAATGTAGCAGATGGTCTCATAGCAGCTGATGTTTTTGCATCATCTGGTAAGTAGTATCCACCCATATCAACAGCTTTACCTTGACATTGTGTTAATTCTTTTACGATTTGTGCTTCATTTTCAGTCATTGCTTTTGCAATTGGAGTAAATTCAGCTTTAAGTTCTGCATCACTGTTTTGTGCAGCTAATTCTTGAGCCCAATACATAGCTAAGAAGAAGTGTGAACCTCTATTATCAATTTGACCAATTTCTCTTGCTGGAGATTTGTCATTGATTAAGAAAGTTCCAGTTGCAGCATCTAAAGTATCAGCTAAAACTTTCGCTTTTGAGTTACCTTGAGTATTTGCTAAGTGTTCAAAAGATGCAGCTAATGCCATAAATTCACCAAGTGAATCCCATCTTAAATAAGCTTCTTCAGCAAATTGTTGAACGTGTTTAGGAGCAGATCCACCAGCACCTGTTTCAAATAATCCTCCACCTTGCATTAATGGAACGATTGATAACATTTTTGCAGATGTCCCTAGCTCTAAAATTGGGAATAAGTCTGTATTATAATCTCTTAAAATATTTCCAGTTACAGAAATAGTATCAAGACCTTTTCTCATTCTTTCTAATGATTTTAAAGTAGCTTCAATTGGAGCCATAATTGTAATATCTAATCCAGTAGTATCATGTTGTGGTAAATATTTATTTACTTTTGCAATCATTTGAGCATCATGAGCTCTTGCAGAATCTAACCAGAAAATTGCAGGAGTATTAGATAATCTAGCTCTTGAAACTGCTAATTTAATCCAATCTTGAATTGGAGCATCTTTAGTTTGACACATTCTGAAAATATCACCATTTTCTACATCAAATGTAAATACTGCATTTCCATCTTTATCAATAACTTTGATTTGACCATTTGCTTGTGCTTGGAAAGTTTTATCATGTGATCCATATTCTTCAGCTTTTTGAGCCATTAAACCAACGTTTGGAACAGTTCCCATAGTTTTTACGTCTAATGCTCCATTTGCTTTACAATCATCAATTACAGCTTTGAAACTTCCAGCGTATGCTCTATCTGGAATAATTGCAATTGTATCTTCTTCTTTATCTTGTGCATTCCACATTTTCCCACCACCTTTAATCATAGCAGGCATAGAAGCATCAATAATAACATCTGATGGTACATGTAAGTTTGTGATACCTTTTGCAGAGTTAACCATTGCAAGTCTTGGTTGAACAGCATAAACAGCTTCAATATCAGCTAAAATTTCAGCTTTTTTAGAAGCATCTAAAGAGTCTAGTTTTGCGTATAAATCACCAATACCATTGTTGAAGTTAACACCGATTTTTTCAAATAATTCTGAATGTTTAGCAATTAAATCTTTGAAATAAACTTTAACAGCAAATCCAAACATAATAGGATCAGATACTTTCATCATTGTAGCTTTTAAGTGTAAAGATAATAATACATCTTCATCTTTAGCTCTTTTTATAGCTTTTGCATAAAACTCTTGTAATGCTTTTGCACTTAATACAGTTGCATCAATAATTTCACCAGCAAGAACTTTTGTAGATGCTTTTAATACAGTTTCAGCACCTTTTGTATCAAAGAAAGAGATTTTTAAATCATTTGCAGCATCAAAAGTTTTTGAAACTTCAGAACCGTAGAAATCTCCTGAATCCATACAAGCTACATCAGTTTTAGAATCTTTTGACCATTTACCCATTCTGTGAGGATTTGCTTTTGCGTAGTTTTTAACAGCACTTGGAGCTCGTCTGTCTGAGTTTCCTTCTCTTAATACTGGATTTACTGCTGATCCTGTGATTTTAGAGTATCTAGCTGTGATCTCTTCACTAGCATCATAATTTGGTATATTGAAACCTTTTGATTGTAATTCAGCAATAGCTGCTTTTAATTGAGGAACAGAAGCAGAAACATTTGGTAACTTAATTATGTTAGCTGCTGGATCTTGAGTTAATGCTCCAAGTTCAGCTAAATCATCAGAGATTTTTTGATCTTCTTTTAAGTTTTCAGGGAAGTTAGCTAAAATTCTTCCAGCTAAAGAAATATCTTTTGTAACCATTTCAATACCAGAACTTTTTGTAAATGCTTTAATGATTGGTAAAAAAGAGTATGTTGCTAAAGCTGGTGCTTCATCAACTTTTGTGTAAATGATTTTTGACATATTGT
>JAGOIF010000026.1 GCA_017995775.1 Aliarcobacter sp. | reverse complement strand
CAAAAGATATTTTGCCCTTAAAAACCTCACAAAAGTTTAGTTCAGTGCTTGAGCCGTATGCGGGGAAAGTCGCAAGTACGGTTCTTAGGAGAGAATGTCACTGTGAAGTGATGTTCTTATCCGACGATATTTTATTATCATTTTTAATTGTGAGGTATATCTTTTTCATAATATTTCTTAACGGTGCTAGCTTTCCAGTATTTCTTAGGTTAAAAATATTTTCTTGATTATTATCTAAATAATATTCAAAGCTGTTAATACAAGTTTCTAAATCATTATATAAGCTATCATTATTCTTAAGATTTATAGATGAATTTATTTCATCCCATCTATAATTACTATCAGTAAGGATAATAGAATGAGTTATTTGAGATATAAATAGTAAAGCTTCAAAGTTTGGACTCAAATGCAACATTTGAAGTTGACCACCATACTTTCCACACACATCATCTTGTAATAAAGTAAGTGGATCTTGTAATTTTCTTTTATTTTGAAATTTTAATATTTTTTTAATCTGAATATCAGAAATATCTGGAATAGCTTGGCGAATTTGAATTTCTCTTTGAGCTTGAGGAAGTTGACTATTTATTCGTTCAAAATCATCATTTCGTAGCCATTCTATAATTTTGTAATCTTTTTTAGAAGAAATCAAATCTGTCGTTCGTTCTCTAGCCATACTAAGCATTTGTTTTAATACATGTTGATTAAAACTCAAAATATCAGGTACCAAATTAATATAACCAGATTCAATAAAAGGTAATAATCTTAAAAGTAAAAGAACATTATTTAAAGTTTGTTGTTTATATTGATGTGGATTATCAATAGGACTAAGTTCTGATTTCACAAAGTGTGGATTAGTGAATGGATTATGAATAATTATTTCATCAAAATAAAGAGTTGCACCAACAGCAAATTCAGATATTACTCTTACATCAATAATACCTGTATATACTGCTCTTAACTGGTTACTTGATTTAGGTAGTAATTTTATTATATCAGTATCTATAGGCCAAAAAAAACCATACAATTCATGTATCTCTTTTACTTGTTCATTATTTAGGTCTTTCCTAACATCGTCCCATATTTTATCTTTAGAAAGACCTAATATATTTATTACTCCATTGGCAAAGGCTAAATTTCTTTCACGAATACTTAATACTTCCCATGAAGATCTTTCTTCTTCTTTAATATCTATACAACATTTTTTATATTTTCTACCACTACCACAACCACAGTAGTCATTTTTCCCAATTTTTTTAGTTTTATTAGGCTTTCTCAACAGCTTATTTTCAGGAGTTATTCGACCAAAAGCATCTTGATAATGAGTGCTACCATCTTTATAACCAATAAACATTTCACCGCCCCATTGCCAAAGTTGATTCTTAGGTGGCAATAATACATTTCGAAGTTCAACCCAAGGTATATTAATATCTTTCTCTGGATATAACCATTCTTTTTTAGATGCAGCTATATATTTATGGGCTCTTTTTTTAATAATATAATTTATTTTTTTTACATCTTCCTCATTTAATTTTCTTTCTTTAATAAGAGCATCTGTTTTAATAATAGTAGTTCCAAAATTACGAGCATGAGTACGTTTTTTTCTTGGGCTAGAAATATCTGTTTTTTCAGCATATTCATAATTTGTAACAATAAGACAATTATCCATATTTAATGGAAAAATTGTTTGAGTACAAACAAATGAAATAGATGGATCATTCGGATGATTACATATTTCATCATCTGGAGGACAATCATAATTATATATAGTTACAGGATTGTCAGATAGAAGAAACTTAACATTTGAGTTTTTTGCTGATACAATTTCACGAACACCTTCACTCAAAATTGTAATATGTGATTGTCTTATTGCTTGCATTTCTTCCATAAGTTCTGTTTGATTAAGGTCTGGATAATGATTTTTTATCCAAGATAAACCTTTTGGTGTTCTTATTTTTTGAGCATCAATATATTCAAAGAAATTGGAAATATTATAATGCCATTCAGATTTATTGTCACCGATAAATGCACTTATAGCTCGAACTCCTGTATCATCAATTCTACCAAATAATTTTCGTTCTATTTCATCATTTATATCATGACCAAAAAAAGTAGTATATAAGTCTTTTTCTACAAAACATTTTGACGTTGGGAAAATCCAACAATCATTCATTGTTACAATATTACCATTAGGAAGTTTTTTGCTTTCTGGCTCAAGGTCTAAATAAAAAAGTTTATTTGAATCTATTGAGTGAAATCCTTTTTGATACCATTGAGGAACATAATGATTATTTCTTGTTTTGAGCAAATTTATACCTTTGTGAAAAGATTACTTTATTATATAAATAAAATGTCGTAAATAGTGTTAAAAAAATATAACTTATAAGATAAAAATTTAATATCTACCAAAATACTTAATTGAAAATGAAAGCTTAGTAAAAAGATTAATATTTATTTTTCGATATTAGAAATATTTAAATAGTAGTAAAATATAGTTCTATACGATAAATAAAAAATATATTTTTGTTGAATTATAACAAAGAGTAAAAATATTTATAAAAAATTAGGATTAGCAATTTATCAGAAAAACTTTTTTATGTATTATGAATATAAGTGTCTAATTTGTATATTCTTATTTAAATTAATTCTAAATTTTCTCAAAGAAATCTTTGATATTCACACCTAAAACATCAGCAATTTTAATTAATTGCTCAATATTAAAATGCTTATTTTGAAGACATAATTCACAGTTAGAAATGACTCCAACAGATTTATGACCTATTGCCATAGCAAGATTAAGTTGGCTTATACCTTTTTCTTCTCTAATTCTTTTTACATTTTTACCTATAGTTTTATAAATTTTTTGAATGTCATCTTTGGAGAATTCGCTATTTTTAATCAATATAAATACCTATAGTTAGTTTTTTATAAGTATAATTTGAATAGAATCTTTTAACAACTATCTATGGTTAGGTGAATGAGTACATACAGTCAAGAAATTTTAGAATTAAAAAAAGAAATTCTTACAGAAATAAGTAATGAGTTAAAAAATATTACAAATTTTAGAATTAAAACAAATACAAAAGCATATTATGAATTAAAAAAAACTATCTCTCAATGGGATTCAAAAATTAATGAAATTTCAAATAGTATAAATCATAATGATGTAAATGAAAAATTTTCATTTATAAAAATTGATAGAAAGACTTTAGAATCTCTTATTAATTTGAATAATAAGCTTAAAGGTGGAGGTATCTCGAAATTATTGGATACTTTAACAATTAATTATGAAGAGTTTTTTGTTAAAGATTCTCTAATTGAAATAAGCTATTCTGACTTAAATAAAAAAATTCAAATGGCATTAAATAATACAGATTTATACATATGTGGAGTTTTAGATAATGAATATGGAATTAAATCAAATGAAAAGATACTTTATAAAATAGATGATGTAATAATTTATGAGAATAAAGAATATTTAGATGCTAAAAATCTAAAGAAATATCCAATAGGAGAATATATATTTTGGATATCTTTAAATTGTACTCTTGCAGATATAGAAAAATTTAATTCTTTATATTTTAATATTTTTAGTAATAAATAAGTGTACAATCTTTGTAAAAAAAGAACTATTATGGATACTCAAATTAACCCTAAAAATATCATTATTTCCAAACACGCAATTCAAAGAAGAGAACATTATACTCCTATTGAAAAAGATATCCTAATAAATTTAGTAAAACAAATCGATGATAAATTTGCCATTTCAAAAAAAGAAAATAATATATATAAAATAGGTCACAAAAATACAATAGCAATAATTAAAAAAACAGATGATTCTTTAATTTTAATTACCGCATATTTTTTTGATAAGTATGACTATAAAATTGATAATATTAATTTAAAGGTCTCAATTGCTGTATCAAAAGAAGATAGAAAACTAAACAGAGATATGAATAGAGGAATGATTCATAAAATATATAGAACTAACTTTTTAAATAAAAAAGTTGAATGTGGAGTTATTTGTGCTACTGTAAATAGTAAAAATTCAAGAGATAAAATACAAAAAGAGAATTTTAAATATAAACTAATTTTAGATTGGAAATTATTCCTAAAATACAAAGATATTCCAATGAAACACTATCATTTATATTTTAATGATAGTGAGGAAATATTAAATATTGTTCATCTTGAAAATGAAGAATTTATTTTAAATGATTTTAAGAGAAAAGAGTAATGCAAAAACCAATTAAAAGGAATTTGAGATGAGTTTAGAAGTATTGCATAAAGCAAATCAATTAATTCATGATAATGAAATTAATTGGGGAATTAAAACTAAATTAAAAATTGATATATTAAGTGATACTCACTTTGATAATTACTTCTATGGTAAATATACAAATTATGATGTAATTAATTTTTATAGCCAAATTATTGATTTTAATAATTGTGGCGATGTATTAGTAATTGCAGGAGACATTGGTCACAATAATATCCAAAACATAAAAATACTAAAACTTCTAAAACAATACTATAAAAATATAATTTGTGTTCTTGGGAATCATGATTATTACCTTTTAGGAAAAGAAAATAAATTACAATTTAAAAACTCTTTTGAAAGAGTAGAAAATATGAGAGAATTAATTAATTCTCAAGATGGAATGTATTGCTTAAATGGAGATATTATTGAAATAGATGGAATAAAATTTGGTGGATGCGATGGTTGGTATAATGATGGCTACTTTGGAAGACAATATCCAACAGAATCATTCTCAAGAAAATCAACTAATGTAATGTGGCGAAATATAATGAATGATGCAAATTTTATTTATGGTGTTGAAAACTTTGATGATATATTTCAAATAGAAAGACCAAAAATTGAAAAAGTATTTAAAGAGTGTGATGTAATGATTACTCATATAAATCCATCAGCCAAAAATGAACATATAAATATTAGATTCCAAAATAATCCATCAAATGTGTTCTTTTGCTTTGAAGGAGAAAAATATCTTAAAAATGGAAATATGAAATATTGGATATTTGGACATACTCATGAAGAACTAGAATATATAGAACATAATGTTCATTGTATTTGCAATCCACTTGGATACTTTAATGAAAGTGGTAATGGGAAATTTATAAATATTAGAACTATAGAGATTTAAATATGCTTAGTTTAGAAGAAATAAAAGAAAGATTTAAAAAACAAAAAGCTTTCATAGAATCTATAAAAAATGATTTTAAAACTAAAATATATTGTTAAGTGAAGAATAATTTTATACCTACCTCAAAATTTCAATAAAGTTAGTAGATATAATATTTCTTAGAAAGTGCATCTTCTAATTTTATAATTCGTTTAATGAATATGACACAAATAATAAAAAGCCCTACATTATTATATATTTTTTTTAATGTAAGGCTTTTTTTATTGAATGATTAACTTATTATTTTAAGAAAGATCTTCAAGCTTAAATACAATACCAGGGTATTTTTGTTTAATTTGTTTAATTTCCATTTCTAACTCAATTAGACGTTTTTTTAGCATTAATTCTCTACCAAGTGAATCTTTCCACAGTTTATCTTTTTCTTCAGCAATCTTTTTATATTCATCTTTTTGGCGAATATATTTTTCTAAAATAGATTCTTTTATTTCGAATTCTAATATTTCTGCACATAAATTAGGTAAATTGGCTTTTCTTAGAGAACCTTTCTTTTTACCAGCTTCTAAAGCCACAGTATCAAGTTCATTTATAGACAAAGTCTTATCAACATATTTTGATTTTCCAGCTTTTAATCTTTCCCAAGCTTCTCTATATAATTCTTCTGATTTATTCATAATTTGTAACCTCTTGTTTTTTTAACTTTTTAATCATAGTGTATTTAAATTCATTTATAGCATTTAATCTTTTTACACAGGTACGATGTTCTATACTTCCTGGAGCTTTCTTCTCCCATTTTATTGTATTGTCATATTGTTTTTTAGCTAAGCGTTCAATTTTTTCTATTTGGTGTATAGAATGTTCGCAACCCTTACAATGAATAAAAAAATCAGGCAATAAAAAATTATCACAAGGATAAGGCGTTGTACAACCACCCATTGCAGTTTCTTTATAGTGTAAAATGCCTTTTTTAAATTTTTTTATTAGTTCAGGTACTCTTTGTATTGCTATATCCTTATCTTTTGAAGTTCTTGCAATAATATTTTTCTTTAAAAATGAACCATTTGCACCAAAAGGTAATGATTTTGAGAGTATTACATTTTTTAAGTAGCTTAACGAATTAACTGTTATATTAATTTGTTCCATATAATTTGAAATATGATCTTTTTTATTTATTCTTCCATCGAGTTGTCTTGCGCTTTTATGTCCATTTCCGTAATAAGCGGCCATTGATGTAAGTAAGTGACCAAATTGTTCTCTAATAGCATAAAGTGATACTAATCCACTACCAAGTGCATATATCGCAAGTGTTCTACGGTATTGGTGTGATTTAAATTGCCATAAAGCTCCTTCTTTAACCCATTCATGATCATTCCAATTTCGAGTTGGCTCTATTGCTTTTAATTCTTCTTCAATATGTTCTTTTGAAATTTTAATGCCACTACTTTCAATAGGGAGTTCAGTAAAATAATTTTTACCATTAATAATTACCTCTTCATAAAATTTTCCTTTAATCTTACTATTCATAAAGCCTGTTCTAATCATTAATGGGTATTTCTCAAGAGATGGACAGTATTCTTCATGCATAGGTTTAGCAATAGAATTTAATAAATTTATAACTCTTTTTATTTCAGGATGAGTAATCCATACTTGAGGAGTATTTACTCCATGAATCTTAGATTCATAACCAAATATACGTGTTGGCATATTAGATGTTTTTTCTTTCCAACAATCAAATGACAAATTTCTACACTCATTACTTCTCATTCCTGTATATTGATGAATTAAATGACGACAAGTTCCTTGAATTTTTGCAATAAAATTTGGAAAGTTTTTTCTTGAATTAATATTATATTTTGAAAATAATTCTTGTAGTCCAAATTTTTCAACTCCTTCTTCCCAAGAAACATAAACTTTCTTATTTTCTTCAGGTACAGTATATATAGAATATACAGCAAATCCTTTATTTCGTGTAAATTCTTTAAGAAAACCCACAAGATTAGTTAAATGTTTTTCAATGAAGGAAATATGCTCCCATCTAGCTTTTGCTGAAAACAAATAAATACTTACAGGTATCATTAATGTTTGTTCTAAAGAATCTTTATATTTTTTATCGATGGAAACTAAAAGTTTTTCATTTAATTTATTGCTTTCATAAATAAATCCACTTCGTTCTTTACTAATTCCTTTTAAAAGTTCTAGAATAGTTTGTAGAGTACTAGCAGTACTTGGTGAAGTATGCATTATTTCAATAATAAATATTCTAAGTAATTTTCTATTATTAAAAATCTCTTTCAAACTTTTATTTCGTTTATAAGCATATGAACATATATTATTTATAAGTTGATATTTTATAGAAACAGTACGTCCAGCAGGGATAGTTTTTATTCTTCCTTCACCATAAGTCATATAAAGAAAAAGTAGGCGTTTGGCTTCACTTATTAATGAAGGAGTTAAAATAGTGTTGAAATTTATTACAGTTTTCTCTTTTGAGTAAGGAGATAAATCCCAAATATTATCTTCATAATATGAAAGTACAATATCTTTTCTCAACGAAATAATTTGATTATTTTGTGGTTCAATATATCCTTTTCCTATCTCATATATATATGTAGGTGGTCTAATATCTTCATTAAAATGTTGAAACGGCTGTAATGTTAATAGATTCATGATAACTTCCCTAATTCATCTAAATCAATAATCCAATCTAACCAATAAGGAGATAATAATCCTTCCTCATAAACTTCTATTGAAATGTAATCAATTATTTCTTTAGATTCTGGATACTTCTTTTTCATTAGATTAAAAATGGTTTCAATACGTTCCAACCAAGGCCTCATTTTATCTTCATAAGAAATATCATTTTCTGCTCTATCATATGCTACATTTTCAATTAAGTATTTTAGACTTAATAGTTTACGAATTTCATCAGATGAGGGGAAAGTAATAAAATGTGTGCAAAATATACATGATTTTGGATCATCACAATTAGCTTTGTTTATCATTTCTTCATTTAAAGTTTTTGGGATTAATTGCTCTTCATTATTACAACCACCCATTGTATTTTGTTTTTTAGAATCAATTGGATGGTCACTTATCACTGTTTCATGAATAGTTTCTAGTAAATTTATTACTTGAAAGCTTAATTCTTCTGCTGTAAAACCATTATAATTATTGATTAATGTATTTTCTTGATTTTGTAATACAGATAATGCAGTTCCTACTCCATGGCTAATAATAGCATCTCTAGAAGAATCTTTTCTAATGCTACGAGAGGTTATTTTAGGCAATTTTTCATCAATTGATTTAATCACTGATCCAGCAATTGAACTACTCATTCCTCCATTAAATTGAGTTCTCGTAGTTTTAGCTTCTTCCCCAACTCCTGCATGAAAGAAAAGATAAGGAAAAGGGTATCCATTTAATACAAACTTCCTAAGTTTGATTGCTTTATTAAAACTTGGCATAAAAATTTTTGGGATTGTAAACCGAATAGTTTTATTATTTGCTCTAGGTTTAATAGTTATAAATTCTTTTCGTTCATCTTGTTCTATTTCATATTCATCCTTTTCTGACCATTCATAAAGACTTAAAATAGAATCATTTGTTGATGTAAGATATAGCATGCACATAAACCATGAATCAAGAGCTTTTTTACCTAAAGATAGTCTCTTAGGATGATTCTCATTACTATTTAATAAAGAAATATTTTTTAAAACTTCATCTCTAGATTGATAATAAAAAGATATTCTTTTAATTTGATTCTTCTTTGCAAGTTCTTGAAGTTCAATATCATTTAAAATATGACCATCTAAATAATCAATTCCAATGCATTGTTGTTTAGGTAATTTATAAGAAGGAGTAATAGAATTTTGTCCTATTCCCAAAATAGTTGCACTTCCTCTTGGTAGTTGAATAATTTGAGGAAATTTTTTATTGTCTAAGACAAAATCTGCAAGTTGATTAAATAGATGGAAATAAAAATTGAATGCATAACTAAATTCTTCTTGTGTAAATTCTGCATTGTTTGTGAAAGCATTAGATCTTGGAGCTTTTTGTGGAATTAATAAAGATCGATAATCCTCAATTATCTCATCATTATTAATGTCAAACATGCCTGAAAGTAATTGAATTATACCTATTTGTTCTTGATTAGCAACAGAATATGAAAGTTCATTAGACTTTATTTTTTTATGTAAAAAAATAGAATATTCAAAAAAAGATATTTTAGCTTTATTTAATGTAAGTGGAATTTTATCTGCTAACCATAAAGCAGCATTTATCATACGTGGAATAATTAATAAAAGTAATGAATATTTCTTCCCTTCACAAGCATTTATAATTCCATTAATATAAACTTTTTTCTCTTTCTTAAAGCTAGCGGAATCTACGAAGAATTGATTCTTAGTTTTGCTTTTTACAATAATATGATATGTTTCATACATTATATGTGACAATATGAAATAAGTAGAGAGTTCAGACTTTGGATTCTTAATTGATATCCCAAGTTTATGATAATCCTTGATAACTTGCTGTTTATTAATTAAAGATTTAACATTTATATAAATAACATGAATTTTTTTTAGACCTTTATTCGCTTTTTTCTCAATTTCCTTTAGAATTCTAATTTTCCATGGGAATAAGTCTTTCTCCAAAAAAGCATAGCCAAATCCTGCCTTTTGAGCAACCAGATTTGGTGATGGATTTTTTCCATCTTTAATAATGTCTATTAAAGCTTTTCTACACATTATTGCACTTAATCCACCAAGCTTTAACCAATTTTTCTCTGCATTGATAATCTTATTTCGTACTGTGAGTTGCCAGAGAAGAGTTCCAGAAACTATATTTGATGAGCCATAGCCAACTTCATCACAAATCACATTAATTCGAGGTCTTAATCCTTCTGTGTAATATTTATCAATACTTTCGTTGAAAAGTTTACGCCATTTACCACCTTTTGTCTTCCATTTATCTTCAGCTTTTTGAATAATTTTTACTAATTTACTCTGCCAAGGATAAGTTCTTTCATTAAAATATGAAATAATTTTCCCCATTTTTATAACGATGGCTTTAATACTTGGCCTTTCTCCTGATTTTACAATATCTTTTAATGCATCCATACCTGCTTTAAAATCTCGACCACCATTTTTTTCCCATTTCAATTGTTCTTTTATTACTAGTTTATAAAGCTCTTTTTGCCATTCATATTTTATATCAAATTTATTCAAATACCACTTCTTAACACCACTTTCAATACATATATGCTTTGGTATAATTTGTTCACCAGAATCTATCTTATTTTGTAGAGTTGTTTTTAATTTTCCACCAATTGTACCCCCATCTTTTTCCCATTTCTTTGCTTCTTTTTCTACTAATGAAACAAATTCAACTTTCCAAGGAGTCGTAAGACAATTCTTGCCAAAAAATTTTGGAGATATGCCTTCTGTTAAACTTGCTATTTTATTTAAATTAGGTTTACACATTCCACCTTTTATTATTTCTAATAATGTTTCATGACATTTACGATGAGTTTCACAAGCAAAATAAATTTCTTTTGTAGAATTAATCATTGTTGATTCCTAGTAACTTTAATAGCATATTTTTCTTCATCATTATTAATATTTATTAACCCGAAAGTTGATAACCATTTAATAAGTTTATCTCCTCTATAATCATAGGCATCGTATCTATTTTGTTCATCTTGTGTATAATCAAGATATTGTCTAGTTGTTTTTTCAGATTTGTGTCCTGCAAAATTTTTAAGAAAATCCATTTGTTGAGTAATTGTAAGCTTATTATCTAATTGCATTTTTGTATAAATATTCATTAAACATGTAGCTCTCAAATAATGGAATTTGAATTTAAATTGAAGATGTTTTGTAATTTTTTCTGTAATAAAAACACGAATAGCTCCACCATTATTCATATTTTTATATTTATTTTTATTTGAATCACTTTTCGCAATGTAATAAGGATTAAAATTCTGTGTAAGAAAAACATACTCTTCTAAGGGGTTATTTTGAGGATAATTTATTCTTTTTCTTCTATTTATAGCACGTTCTGACACTATATATGTACGAATAATTTCCATTATCCATCCAGGAACTTGTAAATAATATCTTTTTTCAAGTCCTTTTGCATCAATTAGAGTTCCTTCTCCTATATGAATAGAATACATTTTGTTTGAAATATATTTTGTTTGGATATTCCACCATTTAGTCAATTCATATTGAGAATAATCTTTTGGAAGATTGTCTATAAAGTGACACAAACGCAATGTAAATGTAGTATCCATTCTTGAAGCAGTAGTAAGAGAAAAAATAAATGAGATAATAATTTCTGTTTGTCCTTGATTGAAAATGATATCAAGTATTTGTAATTGTTGTTTCTCTGTTAAAGGTTTAGTATTACCACCATCATTAATATATCCTAAATGTTTATTGTCACTTCCTCTAATTTTATTTGCTTGATTAGTATTAACGATTAAACTTTTATTTTCATTTATAACTATTAAAGCTTTACTTTCTTTACCAGGCATCACTATCCCCTTCCCAAGAGTTAGGTAATCTTTTCCAAAATATTCATTTATAAAATTATAAAATGAAGTGATAGGGTAAAGAAGTTTTCTAGCGTAAGTATCACTAATTTCTCCCTTATTTACACGTTCTTGTAAATAATCTCGGTATTTAAAATTAGGGCGACTAAAAGGTCTTTTTGCTACTTTCCAATAAGGTTTATCTTCTCTTTCAAATTTATCTCGTTCTTGAATATGGTCAAGTTCATCGTCTTGTTCATCACAAAATAATTTATATTTTTGCAAACAATTGGAATGTCCATAAATTGTGTCAGAAGGAATTCTTTGATCTTCATTGTAGGCAGTATCTGATTCAATTAGACTAACTAAGTATAGATTTGCTTCATACCAAAGTGACCCATCACGGTTCATAACAAATGTAAAATGTGAATAATATGATGGATTATAATTTATATGTTCACACCAATAATTATCAAAAAATGGTTTAGAGTAGTAAATAATGTCACCATTTTGATTTATTATAGAATTATTTGATTCATCTGCATTTAAAGTGGGAATAAATAAATGCAAATTAGTTGATACTTTTTGTTTTAGATGCTTTGGGAAAAATGACTTGTTATCATTTAATTGATTGTTTGTTTTATTCATTGTATTAAATCCTGTTATAAACTACTTCGATAAGTAAAGTTATAATGATAATATTAAATACATTAAAATATTGCTAATAAGTTGTAAATAAACTTATTAGCTAACAGGTGTCATTTAAAACTCTTAAAACTCCAAAATTCATATTATTTGGATTTCTATATTCGGCAAATGAGAAATGAAAACGGCTTTCTAACCAACCTAGATTTGATGTTCCCATATTTTCTTTTGGTAATTTTTTTAACATTTTATATCCTTTTTATTATCAAAAATAAAACTCTCCATTGAGATATTTGAATAAAGCATCTCACTATTAAACGACTTTCCTTTTTTATTTATTGCATTTCCATAGGCAATAAATAGTGGTAAAAAATGCTCTGTTGATGGATGGTTTTTATAAAAGTTTATATTTTTTTGAATATTTTTTAAATCATCTTCTTTTGCATTTTCTATAATATCTTTTATATCGTCATTAAATTTCTTTGCATAATCTTTTATATTTTGACTCATTCCCGTATCAGCTAAATTATGAGTAATTCCACCACTACAAATAACCAAAGCTTCATCTTTAAATTGTTGAAGAGCAACTCCTAAATTTATCAGTTGTTCAATACTATATGAACTAGGAATACTTATTTGTAGTACTGGAATTTTAAGATGTTCATACATCAAAGCTAAAACATTCCAAACACCATGATCATAACTTTTTCTATTTTCATCTATTGAAATATCTATATTTTGTTTTTTTAATTTCTCAATTAATTCAAAAGTTAATTTTTCATCACTATTTATCTCATATTTTACTTTATATAATTCATCTTCAAAGCCATAAAAGTCGTACATTATTTTGTTTGTGTCTGGATTTATAATTTTTAAATCTTTTGTTAAATAATGTGCTGAGAATATAATAATATATTTTGGCATTTCTAAGTTATTTGTCAAATCTCTTATTTTTTGTTTAGATTTGATATCACTCAAAATTATATTTGGAGCACCATGTGAAATAAATAGTGTTGGATTCATTGTTGTAAAACTTTAGCTAATTACTTAGCTAAAATTCCTTCTATTGCAATCTTAAGTTTTACTTCTTCCCCAACTGCAACTCCACCTGTTTCTAAAACTTTGTTCCAAGTGATACCAAAATCTTTTCTATTGATTTTTCCTTCAAGTTCAAATCCAGCTCTTTGTTTTCCCCAAGGATCAGTTACTGTTCCACCATTTTCTAGTTCAAGTTTGATGCTTTTTGTAACACCTTTCATAGTGAAATCACCATAAACAGAATTACCTTCAATTTTTGTTGATTTAAAAGTAATTTTTGGGAATTTTGCTACATCAAATAATTCTTCTTCTTTTAAATGTCCATCTCTTTTTTCATCGGCTGTGTTAATTGAAGCTACAACTATTTCACCTTCTAAAGATTTTAAAGTATTTGTTTTTTCGTCATAATCAAATGTTCCTAAAACATCATTAAATTTCCCACTTACATTTGTAATCATCATATGTTTTATTGAAAATCCAACATTTGAATGACTTGCGTCAACACTATATGTTCCTGCAAATAATGCACTTGAAGCTACTAAAGATGCTAATCCTAATTTTAAAAATTTCATAATTATCCTTTTATTATTGTACTAATTAGTACTTTTAAAGCAAAAAAATATCTAATTTGCTCTGTAAACTTTATTTAACAAATCATATAAAGTATCTAACTCAACATCACTTAAAACTTCTAAGGATTTTGTTAAATTATTTGCATGATTTGGAAATACCTCTTCAACAATATCTTTACCTTTTTGAGTAATTGATAAAATTGATGCTCTACTATCATTTGGATCTTTTATAGAAGTAATCCACTCATCTCTTTTTAAATTTTTTACTACAACTGTTATATTTCCAGGTGTACTCATAGTCAATTTTGTGATTGAGCCAATATTTAAATCACCCAAGTGATACAAAACTTCTAATACTTTAAATTGATTAAATGTGAGATTATGTTTTGATAAATAATTAACAGTTAAATTAGTGATTTTTAAAGCGGCTTTCTCTAATCTAACAACGGTTTTCATAGATTTATCAGTTCTTTCACCATAAGTTTTTAACGTTTTTTTATTCATTTACATACTCCTGCAGAAATTATACTACTAATTAGTAATAATGTCAAGCTGATTTTAATTAAAATAAAAAAAATAAAAAAGATTAACCTTTTCATAATGATTTTTTAGATAAAATAATTCGTTTTGCTATAAAAAGAATGAAAAAAATAAGGATGCTAAAATGCTATTGACGCCAGGTCCAACTCCAGTACCAGAATTTGTAAGAAAAGCGATGGCTGATATTACGATTCATCATAGAACTGAAGAGTTTGAAGCGATTTTTAAAAATACTAGAGAATTATTAATAGAACTATATGATATGCCTGAAGTTGTAATGTTAGCTTCAAGTGGTACAGGCGCAATGGAATCTTGTATTACTAACTTGACACATAAAAAAGCACTTACAATTAATTCAGGAAAATTCGGTGAGAGATTCGGAAAAATTTGTGCTGCTTTTGGTATAGATTACACTGAAATAAAAAATGAATGGGATACTCCTGTTAGTGTTGAAGCAGTTGTAAATGCAGTAAAAGCTGATTCTTCAATTGATGCTGTATTTATTCAAATATGTGAAAGTGCAGGAGGATTAAGACATCCAGTTGAACTTATTGCTGCTAAGGTTAAGAAAATCAATAAAGATATTATGATTATCGCAGATGGAATCACAGCAATTGGTGTTGAAAAAATCGACACAACAAACCTTGATGCTGTAATTACAGGAAGCCAAAAAGCTTTAATGTTACCACCAGGTCTTGCAATAATTGGATTATCAAATGAAGCGGTTGCTAAAATAGAATTAAAACCAAGAGGTTACTATTTTAATTTAGCTACTGAAATTAAAAATCAAAGAAAAAATACAACAGCATGGACGGCTGCAACTACACTTATTATTGGTTTAGGTGCAATTTTAGAAAAACTAAAAGCTGATGGATTTGATAAATTATTTACACAAACAGCATTAAGAGCAAATGCTACAAGAGAAGCTTTAAAAGCTATTGGATTTGATATTTATCCAAAAACTCCAGCAAATGCCATGACTACTGTTTATACTGAGCAATCAAGTGCAATTAGAAAAATATTAGAAAATAAATATAATGTAAATATTGCAGGTGGGCAAGATCATTTAGCTGGTAAAATCTTTAGAATTAATCACATGGGATTAGTTGAAGATTTCGAAGCATCTTGGGCTGTAAATGCTGTTGAATTAACTCTTGATGATTTAGGTATTAGAACATTTGATGGAACTGCGAATAAAGTTTTTGCATTAAATATGTTTAAAGGAAACTAAGAATAATGATTTTTGAACACGAAATTCCAAGAGGAAGTCGACTATACTTTGGTTCAATGGCAAAAGCTAAAAGAAGATTAGAAAATCAAGTTTGTGATATTTTAGATACTTGTGGATTTGAAGAGATTTTAACACCAAATTTTTCATATTCACAACATCAAGCAATTGCAAATGAAAAAAAACTAATCAAATTTTCAGATGAGCAAAATGAACAAGTATCTTTAAGAGCCGATTCAACTTTAGATGTGGTAAGAATTATTACAAAAAGATTAGGAAGAACAACAACTCATAAAAAATGGTTTTATGTTCAACCTATTTTTTCTTACCCTTCAAAAGAAGAGTATCAAATTGGATGTGAGTGGATAGATCATGATAATATTTCTGATATTATGAATTTAACGGCTGATATATTAAAAGCATTAAATATAAAGCCAATTTTTCAAATATCAAATATAAATATTCCAAAACTAGTTGCAAATGAATTAAATATAGATTTAGAATTATTTAAAAATGGTGAAATAGCAACACTATTTAAACTAAATTGTGAATGGTTAAATAAACTTATAAAAGTAAAAGATATAAAAAGTTTAGAAGATGTAATTAGTATCATTCCAAATTCAATTAAGATTGAATTAGAAAAACTACTTCAAAAAGCAAAAGAAGTAGATTATTCAAATATTATTATTGCACCACTTTATTATGGTTCATTAAGATATTATGATGGTATTTACTACAGAGTAATAAATGATAATTTAACAATATGTAAAGGTGGAATGTACTCAAGTGAAGGAATGAATTCACTAGGGTTTGCACTATATACAGATAATTTATTAAAAATTTTAGAGGATTAAGAATGAGCGCAGATGTAATAGTTGGTATTCAGTGGGGAGACGAAGGAAAAGGCAAGATAGTTGATATGCTTGCACAAAAATATGATATGGTTTGCAGAAGTCAAGGTGGACATAATGCTGGTCATACTATTTGGGTTGATGGAGTAAAATATGCACTTCACCTAATTCCTTCAGGAGTTTTAAATCCAAAAGCTATAAATGTTATTGGAAATGGTGTTGTTTTATCACCTGAAAATATAATTAAAGAAATGAGCCAATTTAAAAATTTAGAAGGTAGATTATTTATTTCTGATAAAGCACATTTAAACCTACAATATCACGCTTTAATTGATCAAGCAAAAGAAAAATTAAAAGGTTCAAAAGCTATTGGAACAACAGGAAAAGGAATTGGACCTGCATATTCTGATAAAATTAATAGAATAGGGCATAGAGTTGGTGAATTACTTGATCCTAGAAAACTAACAAACTCAATTTTAGAATATTTTGAACAAAATAGAGCGATTTTTGATGTATTAGAAATAGCAAGCCCTAAAGAAAATGAGTTATTTGAAGAGTTAAATTCTTATAAAGAAAAATTATCACCATTTATTACTAATACTACAAATATGGTTTGGAAAGCACTTGATGAAAATAAAAGAATTTTATTAGAAGGTGCTCAAGGAACTATGCTTGATATTGACCATGGAACATATCCTTATGTTACATCTTCAAGTACTGTAAGTGCAGGAGCATGTACAGGTCTTGGAGTTAGTCCAAAAGATATAGGAATAGTAACAGGTATTACAAAAGCTTACTGTACAAGAGTAGGAAATGGACCATTTCCATCAGAAGATTTTGGTGACGATGGTGAAACTATGGCATCTGTTGGAAAAGAGTTTGGAACAACAACGGGAAGAAAAAGAAGATGTGGTTGGTTTGACGCAGTTGCTGTTAAACACGCAGGAAGACTAAATGGTTGTGATCAACTAGCTTTAATGAAACTAGATGTTTTAGATGGATTTAAAAAAATAAAAATTTGTGTAGCTTATGACTTAAATGGAGAAAGAATTGATTATGTTCCTTCAAGTTTAGAAGGATTAAAACCTATCTATGAAGAGATTGATGGATGGGAAAGTGTTGTTGGGATTAGAGATTATGAAAAACTTCCAGTTAATGCAAAAAAATACATAGAAAAAATAGAAGAGATTACATCAGTTAGAGTTGGAATAGTTTCAACATCTCCTGAGAGAGATGACACAATTATAAGGGGGTAGAAACACATGAAAATGAAATTACATCATACACCGTATGTCTCAAGAAGAATTACGAGAGATTTAGCTAGTTGTGAATTTGTGGAAGTTAGAAAAGAAAAACATAGTATTGAAGCAGAGATTGAAAGAATATTAGATGCTGATATTGAAAAAGAACTTGCATTAGATGATAAGGTTGAAGAAATCTTAGATACTCAAGAAGAGGAAATAGAGTTCTTAAACGCAGATAGAAGACAACTTTTTTGGATGACAAAAAAAAGAATTGCAAATGACCATGGAGTTATTTTAAATATTGAAGATAGATTTTCAGACATATCTCACCAAATATTAGATTATTTATGGGAAGAAGATTTTATACATTATACATGTTCTGATAATCAAATTAAAAACGTAATATTTGCTTCATTAGATGATTTTATTAAAGGTTTTGAAAAAGCTGATAATGAAGTTTTTGCCAAATTAAAAAATTATAAAAGAAAAATAATACCAGGAACTGAGGAATATGATTTAATTTATCATAGACTATACGAAGAGGAATTAACAAAAAGAGGATTGATATAAATGCAAAATGTATGGATATATTTAGAAAATGGAACATTTCTAGAAGCGAAATCTTTTGGTGCAACAGGAACAACTGTTGGAGAAATAGTTTTTAATACTTCATTAACTGGATACCAAGAAATTATTTCAGATCCATCTTATGCTGGACAATTTATAACTTTTACAATGCCAGAGATTGGAAATGTTGGTGTAAATGATAATGATATGGAAAGTAGAACTTGTCATTGTAAAGGTGTATTAGTTAGAAATTATCATAATGATTATTCAAGTTATAGAGCACAAAACAATTTAGATTCTTTATTAAAAGAGCATGGTGTTTTAGGTATTTGTGAAATTGATACTAGATATTTAACAAAAATGATTAGAGATGAAGGAGCTATGATGATGATAGCTTCAACTGAAATTTCTTCAAAAGATGAATTAGCTAAACTTTTAAAGAATAGCCCACGAATCGAAGATATTAATTATATTGAACAAGTATCTACAAAAGAAGCATATATTCATAAATCAGGTGCTTGGAATCATTTAATTAAGGCTTATGATAAAGCTGTAATGAGTGATAAAAAAGTAGTTGTAATTGATTTTGGTGTAAAAAGAAATATTTTAAATGAACTAGTTCAAGTTGGACTTGAAGTTGAAGTAGTTCCATCAACATTTAAAGCAGATGATTTAATAGCTAGATTTGAAGCAAAAGAAATAGGTGGGATTTTCCTATCAAATGGTCCTGGTGATCCACTTACTTTAACAGCTGAAAAAGAACAAGTTCAAAAACTAGTAAATGCAAATATTCCAATTTTTGCTATTTGTTTAGGACATCAAATGCTTTCAATTGCACATGGATATGATACATACAAACTAAAGTTTGGACAACATGGTGGTAACCATCCAGTTGCAAATAATGGTGTTGTAGAAATCACAGCACAAAATCATAACTATAATGTTCCTGATAATATTATAGAAATAGCAGATGTAACACATTTAAACTTATTTGATAATACTATTGAAG
Source organism: Aliarcobacter sp. (assembly GCA_017995775.1). Classification (GTDB taxonomy): domain Bacteria; phylum Campylobacterota; class Campylobacteria; order Campylobacterales; family Arcobacteraceae; genus Aliarcobacter. Next base: position 4,503 of record JAGOIF010000026.1, on the reverse strand, counting down.
GTGTTAAGTACAAAAATAAAGAGATTTTTTCAGTACAACATCACCCAGAAGCAAGTCCAGGTCCACATGAGTCTAAATATATCTTTAAACAATTTGCAGATATTGTAAAATAGATTTTTTATAAAAAAAAGGGAAAGTTTATTTAAACTTTCCCTTTTTTAATGAATGGAATTTTTATAAAATAAACTTCTCAATTAACTGATAAACACCAGCACTAGCAATTCCAGCAGCGATTCCAGCAATAACATCGTCTCCCATAACTCCAAGTCCACCTTTTACATCTCTATCAATTTTCCCAATAATAGATGGTTTCCAAATATCAAAAATTCTAAAAAATACAAATGCTAAAACAGCCATAATTACAAAGTTTGAATTGTTTATTCCACAAATTGATAGTGCAATCCACATTCCTGCTAGTTCATCAATAACTATTTCACTACTATCATGTGCACCTACTTCTTTTTCATAAATATCTATTTGTTTTATTGCAATTACTGTAACTAATAATGATAATAAAAAAAGAGTTGATACGTGAAGAAATTGTAAAAGAAATAATCCAATAATCAAAGAAACAAAAGAACCTACTGTTCCAGGTGCTTTTGGGCTTAAACCACTAAATCCAACTGTTAAAAAAAATTTTCTTAAATTCAAAATAGTTCCTTATTTTTTCTTTTCAATATCTAGTTTTTTTCTTTTTTCCCAAAGTGATTTTCTTGAGATTCCTAGCTTTTTTGATAATTCTGTATCAGGATATTTATTTTGATAAGAAACAACCATCATTTTTACATAATCATTTATTGTCATAATATTTGAGTTACCTAATAAAACGTTATCATTATTAAATTCTATTTTTCTATATGGAAAATCAATTTCTGTTTCTAAAGTAGAAACTACACAATTTTTATCTTCAATTATTTTTATAATATTATCTTTTACATTTTTCTTTAAAGTATGATAATCAGTTAAATATATTATTGTTTTAGTTTGAATTGCATTTATTTGTTTTAACCAGTTTGTTGCAGTTAAAGAGATAAATACGATTGGTAAATCTAATTTTCTTGATAATTCAAATACAAGTTTATCGGCACATTTCTGTGAGTTTGACTCTATTAATGTAGGAAATGATGGTGGTAACAATACATCTGTTGTATCGATATCTGCCATTGTAAAGTTGAAATACTCTCTTAGTGTTTGAAGTTCTCTTCTAATACTTCTACACTCTTTGTAATGATAGATTTTTCTTACAAGTTCATCCATAATAAATGGCTTCATAATATAATCTTTTGCACCATCTTTAATAGGATTTGTAACAGTTTCATCTGAAATATAAGATACTAAAAGAAGAATAATAGAATTTTCACTATATCTTTTAATTATATTTTTACATAAAGCTGCTGGAAGTGATGTTGATAATAAAATAGTATCATACTCTTTTGTAAGATTATCAATATTTGGTGATTCGATATAGTCGCAGCTATGTCCATCATCAAGTAGTCTTGAAACCACCTTTTGAGCTAGATAAATTTCATTTTCAATTATTAGTATATTCATTTTGTTTTCCAATTATAATATTTCACCGTTGCTATACTTTGTACAGCAACACCTTCACCACGACCTATAAACCCCATTTTTTCAGCAGTTGTTGCTTTTATATTTATAAATTGTTTTTCGATTTTTAATAGTTTTGCCATTGAGTTTTTAATTTCATTTTTATATGGATTAATTTTTGGCTTTTGAGCAATTATGGTAGTATCAACATTTACTATTTCATATCCCACATTATAAACAAATGCAACAATATGATCTAATAATAGTTTTGAATCAATGCCTTTATATTCATCACTTGTATCAGGGAAAAATTCTCCAATATCACCAGCACCAATGGCACCTAAAAGTGCATCAATTACTGAATGAATAAGAACATCTCCATCACTGTGAGCTTTAAATCCGAATTCATATGGAAGTTTAACTCCACCTAAAAACATCTCTTTATCATCTTCAAAGGCATGAATATCAAATCCAGTTCCTGTAAAGAAATTATTTGAAGGTTCTTTTAAACATGGCAATTCATCTAATTCATTACCTAAAGTTAATTTCTTACTCTCAACGCTACCTTGAATGTATTTGATTGTTCCATTTTTTGCTTTAATTGCTGAGCTTTCGTCAGTAAATTCAATATTCGTATTTAGTGCATTTTTTAGAACATCTGTATTTGATAGTTGAGGAGTTTGAATTAATTTTACATTTTCTCTATTTATTGTGTTGTTTTCATAAATTACTGTATCTGTTACATTTAAAGCAGGAACAATACAATCGGCATTATTCTTTTCATTTAAAAGCTCTTGTATAATACTTTTAGGAATACAAGCTCTTGCAACATCGCTTATCATTACGAACTTAGTATCAACTAGTTCAAGACAGTTTAATATAGACTTTTGTCTAGTATCTCCGCCTTTTACAAAAACAAATTCATCGCTAAAGTTTCTCATATAATTTAATTCATTTTCATGGGAAGCTACAATGATTTTTTCAAATGGAAAAAAAGATGATAGTCTTTTTGTAACATTTAACCATAATGGCTCATTTTCTATTCGAATCCACTGTTTTTTAGCGGTATGTTCAAATCTAGAAGAATTTCCTGCACATAAAATAATAAGAGTCACATCTAACAATAAAAGCCCCTTTGTGTAAAAAAGTTACAAATTATAGTACAATCTTACTTATGCACACGTTAAGAGTTTTGCTTAATCACTTCTTTTATAACATCTATCGAATTTAAAAATTGTTCTATATCCAATTTAAATAAAGCTACTTTTTTTAATGCTTTTTCAATGTTTTTATCACTAAGTGGTTCTCTAATATCACATAATATTTTTACAATATGTAAAATTTGAGCTTTTTTTAAAAATGGTTCGGGACAATTATCTAGGTCTTGTGCATATGCAATTGGAAGAATGATATTTGCACTTAAATCCCATCGTTTAAATATATTTGCAGTTATTCTAGCACAGGTGAATCCAAGATATTTTTCTTCACAAAAACTTATATCTTTAGTTTCTTGTAAATCCTTTAGAAATTCTTCTGTTTTTTTTTCTTGTTGAATCACTTCTGAAATTATGAATTTCCCAACTTCTTGTAAAAAAGCGGGCATTAAAAGTTCATTTTTTAAATCAAAATCTATCGCAGAAATCCAAGTATTAACGATATTTGTAGCTAAAGAACTTGTATAAATAAAATCTTCATTGGATACAGCGTAGGCTAATAAGTTTGATTTTAAAGTCTCTTGAATAGCAGAACCAATTGCAATTGAAATTGTAAATTTTATTCCTAAAAGATTTATAGCTCTACTTAAAGTTTCAACTTTACTTCTAAATCCGAACATACTTGAGTTAGAAACTTTTAAAATATTTGCAACAATTAATGGATCTTTTTTTATTATTTCCATTAATTTATCAACATCTAAACTATCACTATTTCTAAATTCATCGAGTTCTATTACATTTAAAGGAAGTGATGGTAAAGAGTTTATTTGATGTAAAATTTGTTTTTTCATATTTTCCTAAACTTAATAATTTATTTCATAATCATCATCTAAAATAGATGACAGTATATATTTTTGATTTTGATTAATCGTATTTTCTTCTTTTGGTTTTATTTCTTTTGATAACATTTCAAATGTACTTAAATTATCATATAGCCTATCATAAATAGATTTTAATTGAAATGACACTTTATTTTCTTCTAAGTAAACTAAAATTTTATTAAAGAGTTCTATTTTTTGATTAGAATATCTTTCTTTTAATGGTTTATTTATTAATAAATCAAAAATAGATAATTTATAAAATTCATCATATTCATTTTCTATGGCTTTTGAATCAAGTAAAATTTCTCCTATTGAAAAATAGTTGAAATCTTCAATATCATCTGCAAATTGAAGTAAATTATAGATACTTTCTAAATTTTTATGATTAAATGATTTCTCAGAAATTATAAAATCTTGAATTACATAAGTGTAATCAACGAATCCTTTTGAATTTAAAGTAAATATATAATTATAAAAAAGTGAATTTAATAAATCTTTTTTAAATGTTTTCATATCATCTTTATTGTTTATCTTATGAGTTTTATTGAAAAATGTTTTATAGTAAAGTCTTGAAATTCTTTCAAAAAATTCAGTATTGATATAATCTTCAATTTTAAAAAAAGAGTTTTCTAATTTATTTAGTAATTTAAGAATTAGAATAGATGAAAGATTTTTAAAAACTAAAAACTCATTTGCTTCTATATTTTTTGATTCTGAAATATTTTCATTATAAAGTACGTAACCAATAATTTGTTTTTCAAAACATAAAAAATATTTCTCAATACTTTTATTTATATTATTTATTTCTATATCTATGTCATCTAAGTGTGAAAAATAGAATAAATATTTACCTTGAATGGCACTTAGTTTTTTTAACTGATTTTCATTTAATGAGATATTAAATTTTACTCTACTTATTG
>JAGOIF010000094.1 GCA_017995775.1 Aliarcobacter sp. | reverse complement strand
GAAAAAGAAGAACTAATTATAGTTACTCATAAAACTAGAAAAGAAAGAAAACTTTTCTTTTCAAAAGAAGCCATCAAACAAATTAAAAAACATTTTGTATTTAATGATAACTCAAAAGATGAAGATTTTATTATAACAGTAAAAGGGAATCCTTTAAAAACTCCTAATAGTTCAACATTTATTGCTAAAGTAAATAGTTTTATTCAAGAAGTTCTAGGACATAGATATTCATCTCACTCTTTTAGAGCAGGAATTATTACGGATATGTCAAAATCAATTAATCCCAAATTTATTAAAGAGTTCATTGGTCATAGTGATATAAAAACCACTATGAGGTATATTAGACCTACAGATGAAGATTTGAAGAAGTGTTTAATTAGATAAAAAACAAACTTTATATTTTAATTAGATTTATAAGCTTACTTTTCTATTCCATAATCCCTTAAGGTTTATGGGACTTTGCATTTTTTATTTTTTGAACACTTTTTGGAACATGGAAAATGCATTAATATGCTACATATTCCATAACCTAGAGTTTATGAGGTTTAAATTTAATGTGGCTTCGGATACTTGGAACCATTGATTAAATCCGCCAATAAGGTCTAGAAGTTAATATTATATTTTTAAAATATCAATCTTTGTACATAAATAGTATACATTTTGAGAAGACAACATTAAATAAAATAAAGATAAAATAACAGAAAACAAGGTTTCTTATGAATATGAATTTAGGTGATGTATCTAGTTTCTTTGGTATTATTGGTGCTATTATTGCAGTTGGAGGTTTTTTTGTTAAAAGATATTCTGATAACGTGAAAGAAAGTATAGCTAAAGATAAACTTGTAAGTATTCAGAATTCTTTCAACAATATTGTTGTTAAGTTATCTTCCGCGAATATGTCTGAAAAAATATCTAGTGCCATACTTCTAAGAAGATTTTTTGATAATAACAGTGAATTTTCAATCAATAATCAAACTCCATTTGCATCATCTGCCATAGATGTTATTGCAGGACTATTAAGATATGAAAAGACAAGTGACTTTCAAAAAATATTAGGCGATAGTATTAAATATTGTAAAACGATAAAAAATATAGATTTACAAAGAACAAACCTACAAAATGTATATTTTTCAAAAGACAATGGAAATGAGATTGATATTTCAGGTACTGATTTTTTTGGAGCCGATTTATCAAATGCATCTTTACGAAATATTATTGCAAAAGAATGTCAATTCTATGAAGCAAGATTATGTAGTACCGTATTTAAAGGAGCAGACCTTCAAAATTCAAATTTTATGTATGCTGACCTCGATGGTTGTAATTTTAAGAATACAAAATTAACAGGAGCAAATTTTCAGTTTGCTATTAATATACCAAAAGAAATTGAAGAACACTTAGATGAAGAAGGTATCTACAGAGACATTTGCCCTAATGTTACATATAAAAATAATAAACCAAAATCTATTTTTATTGCCACTCCTGGAACATTATCTAATAATCAAAAAATGATAATAGATTACTCTGTCACGAAACTAAAATCATTTGATGTTGAAACACATATATTAGATAGAAAGAAATATCAGCATTTTGGAATATCGAATGAAATAAAAAGAAAAATTCAAACAAGTAATGGAGTTATTGTTTTTGGTTTTTGCGATATTCAGATTAAGGATGGTGTATATAGAGATAATACAGAAGAATGTAAAGAATTAAAAAATGTAAATATCATAAGTCCTTGGATACATACTGAAATTGGTATAGCAATTGGAAGTTCAAAACCTATTTTACTTATTTTAGAAAATGAGGATGAAATTAATGAAGGTACTTTTGAAAAAGACTTAACAGAAAATGGGATAAATAAATTAATATTTAATTCAATGGAAATTGATAAAGACTTATCTCAATGGTGCAATAAGTTGTAATTCTTATTTTTTTATGACAAGTTTGTTGATATTGTGCCTAAAATAACTCTCTTAAGACCTAAGTTTCCGAACTTGTTATTTTTGGAGAATGTTCCAAAATTCACCTCTTTTTGACAAAAATTTTTTGTTAGCAAAAACTGCTCAAAAAATAAGAGGTTTTAGATGAATCTGTTCAGAATTTTGTGTCCTATTTCTTGTTAACAGATCAAACTGATCCGGCTACAGTAATTCATACTTATGTTTTAAAAAATTTTAAGTTCAAAAACCTGTATTTTTGGAGAATATTCCAAATTCAAAGTCTTATTGGGAAAACCTTTTTGTTAATATATTTTAAAACAATCTATTCCATTGTGCCAACTTATACCATACTGTCCTATAAGCTACTTTATTTGCTTCAGGAAAAAAAATAACTGCTTTTTCATTTTCTACTTTTGTATTATTTGGATAAATTAACACTGCTTTTTGCTCAATGTTATTAAATAGAAGTGTTCCTAAGTAACTAAAAAATGATGATTGAGATCTAAAATCTTTTATTTCATTACTAATAACTTGATTTTTAAATTTCAACAATAAATCATCTAAATTATCAGATGTGATTATAGTTGCTGAAAAATTGTAATCTTGATGTTGAACAGTTGCTGAACTAATACTTACTTGAAATTTAAAAGCATATGTAATGGTAATAGGAAGAAGACCGTCTTTTAATTCTATTTCATTATAAAATTTCGTTTCTCGTAGAACAAATGGCTCATCAATACCAATAGAAACATTTGGGTTAATATTAGGTATATGATAAGAGACATATTGTGTCATACCTGATTCACTAAATTTTTTACTAATACTATCCTGAGAAATTGCACCTACTAAATTAAAATCTAAAAGTTCTAAGACATTTCGTTTTTGCATACTATGATATCTATATGTTACATATAAATTCTCTAATACTTTATCTCCGGCATTTTTTACTTCAATTGTAAAAGGTGAAATTACTAGACCTTCTTTTTGTTGTTGTTCATTTGTTCCAAAAATTATTCTATGTTCTTCTTCTTGAGTTAAATATAAACTACCAATTTTAGCTTGTAATATTGGTTTTTGTAATGAACCTGATTCAATTGCTAGTTTTCTATTCTCAGATATCGCATATAACCCAATAAATATTGCTATCAAGATTGAGATTATTGAGATACTTTTTTCGGTCAAGTTGTTCCTTTGTATGCTAACTTTTTATTGAACATACATTATATATAAGATAGCCTAAAAATAAATAAATAAATAGCATATATAAAAATATTATTTATTTAAATAATGACAACATTCAAAATGTTAAATATATTAGGAAATACAATATAGATTAAAAATTGCTACAAAGATAAGTTATTAAATAAGTTCAACAACCTGTATCTTATGAAGTATGTTCAAAAATTCAACTCTTTTTGGAACAAGCTTTACGTTTGTAAAAACTGCTGCAAAAGTAAGAAGTTTAGTAACTTAACGTTTAAATTGAACCGATGAATTACCCATAAGTTCCTCTGATTTGTTAGGTTATGGCATTATTATTTTTCTGATCAGATGGTGTATGATAAAAGAGTTGCTCCAAAACGAGGAATCCAATAATTGATGATTTAAGTGAAAATTCACTGGAGTTAGCTACACCATGACCTACTGAATTTCGTGATATATCCGCAGGTTTTTCAGGAGCAAAATTAGCAAAATATATTTTGCTTAAGTAATCACTAAATTTGGATGGTAAAATTCTTGAATAACGTTCTTTTTGAATTTTTGACATTTGCATTGGTGCTTTTGCTAAATTCATTTGAGTGTATTTTGTACTATTTATAGATTGATTTATACTTCTTAAAACTCCTTCTATACGGGGAAAAAGAATAGATGTTGAACTAATATAATCTTTCTCAATAAATCTTTCTACTGCACGTTCTAGAAGTTCAATGTGTTCATTAAAAATATGAGAATTACGCCATTTCTCTAAAAATGATGGCAAAGATGCTTCAATTTCAGTGGCCATTTCTGTTAATAAATCATCGCAATCCCAATTGGCTTTGATATACTTAAGTAGAGAAGTAGTGGTTTTCTTTTTTAACCCAATAAATGGAAACCATTTTTTTTCAAACAATTTATCCCATTCGTCATCGCTAATTTTATATAAATCTTGAAAAAACAAATAATTGTAGAAGTGCCCCAAGATTGCCCAAACATCATAGTCAATTTCATAATCTTTATCGACAATTGGTGTAAAATCAAAAAAGAAGCCTTTTCTCCACCCTTTTGATAAAATAACAAAATATCCTACGTCATTTGGTATTTTAACATTTTCAAATTCTAAAGAAACAATATCAGCAAAATCATCTTCAAAAACTGGATCACCTTTTTTTATTGATTTTTTGACACGAGCCTTGGCAATAAGGTTTACTTCATTTAGAAAAACATCACACTTGCCATCTTTATGAAATATTGCAAGCATGTGATCCACTGTGGAACAACGAATGTTTTGATCTTTTGGTAGTAAATTAATTACCTCTGTGGGTATACCATCTAATCTGCTAATGAATTCATCACCATCTTCAGAGGATGTAAATTCACGTGTAATAAGAGAAACTTTTTCACCACTTTTAGCTTTATTTGCACAATAGCCAGCAGGTGGATGATTAAATTTTATGGTATACAATAGAATACTCCTAATTTGTATCTAACGTTTGAGTTGCAGGGGCAAATATTTTTTTCCAATGTTTTGTTATAAGTTTTATTGCATCACTATTTCATTTTCAAATCTTTCTTGAAATTGTTTTAAAAGTTCATTTTTACATGTCATCGCTGGTATTGAATAATCTTTAAATTCAGACCACAAAATATGGCCACTTTTTAATTTATCTATATTTTCATTTGTCGCTATTCTAATGGAAACTACTATTGAATTGTCTTTTTCCTCTCGTTCCTTCACAATGCGATAAAATGATTTTGTATTACCCCATCCTCCACCAGTTCCTTGAAAAGCTACAGAACGACCGAATAAATACCAATCTTTTGTTCGATTATCCTCAAGAATAACAACTCCAAGGTTGTAAAAAGTAGAGGCTTCTGTTTCAATAAAAATATAGACATTTGGCTCTTTGATTTTTTCTAACAATGAAACAAATAAATCATTGTCTCTACTTGAAAAATCAGTATGTAATATATTTACAGAAAATGTTTTTTGAGTATCAATATTTTTATCTTTTTGATGATTATTTTTAACTAATGTGATTTCTTTTTCTTTATCTTGGTTAATTGTTTTTTTAATTGCATCTGTTGCAAAATTAGCAAGAACACTATTTAAAAAATTAAATGTAGCTTCTAAAAACATTTTGTTTCCTTTCTTACTTATAACTATTTATTGAATATACATTATATATAAAACACCCTAAAAATCAACAAATAACATGCACAAAATGTCGTATTTAAAAAAGCCTACAAACACCTTAAATAAGGTATTTTTGTAGATGTTACTATAAAAAATATTGGAAATTGAGATGCTTCTTAAAAAAATTCTAAGTTTATGATATGCTTTTTATGTATGTTTAATGTGAATATTTAGAGGATAATAGTACATAATGTATGTATATTAAGGTGATATCGTAATAAACCTGCAAAATGTTAAATATATTATGAGGAGTAATATGGACAAAAAATTGCTACAAAGATAAGTTATAAAACAAGTTCCTCAACCTGTTCTTTTGGGAGAATGTTCAAAAATTCAACTCTTTTTGAGAAAAACTTTTTGTTAGCAAAAATTGCTCAAAAAGTAAGAGGTTTAGTAACTTAGGTAATATTATATATTTAAGTATAGTTTTTTATCTTTCAAATTTATATTTGAAAGATTCCTTATCAAATTTCCTAACATCACCTTTTTCTTGTAATTGATTTGCTATGTATCTAGGATAATTTGTAATAATATCTTCTAATAAAAAATTATAAGATTTATTCCAATACTCTTTATTTAAGTCAAAAGGTTTAAATGAAAACTTTTGTTTGTCTTTATTTTCAAATTTTAGAATCTTATTTCCAATATTTTTGTCTGTCTTCACCGCATCTAATTTAAATATTTTATACAAATCATCAAAAATAATTTCTGATTTATCTAGAAATTCATCTTTTTTAATTTTTAAATCTAATACACTGTCATACATATATCTAGAAGTAGTTATATTTAGAAAGCAAAACTTATTATTGTTAGAATTTATTCCTCGTTTGTCTGGAGTTATAACTCTATCCCGTAAGCTTTTAATTGTATATTCATTTTTATATTCATCAAACACAATTTCAATGCCGTAATAGTATTTATCATGTTTAAATAGATTAACTTTCTTTTTAACTTGTAAGCTATTTGTTTTTGAATGAAATCCAAAATATATTTCTCTAGGAATATAAAAATATTCATCGTATGTTGGTTTTAGGTTATTAGAAATATAACTACATAGTTCTTGATCTTTAATGCTCCAGGTTGTTTCTTCAATATATTTAACACTTTCATGAGGCTCAAAACAAATTGCTAAATAAATCTTATCGCTACCACATAAAGATTGAATTATTTCTATATCAATAGGCTTTACTGCTATAGGTAAACCCATTAAATTTGCTAAAATATAGTTATTATCACTTGTATATTCATTAACATATGTATTATCTTCACTTTTGTATTTTTCAAGAATAAAACTAAAAATATCTACTTTATGTTTTTTCAAGTCCTCAATAAATTGATAAAAAGCTCCGAAAACATCATTGAATTTATCATTCTTAGCTTTTTCATGAACTAAATTTTCTTTTTTCTCTTTTTCTTTACTCACAGTAGCTCTTTCTTCTCTCAATCTTTTTTCTTCAATATCTGTTTTAAGATTATCTAAATACATTTAATAGCCTTTTTAATTTAATTTTGTTTCTTTTGAAATTCTGTTTAAAAATTAAGATTCTAAAACAGTTTATTTATTATATGGTTTTAATTAAATCCTCTATTTCGACAACCAAATAATACAATATTTATATTGGTAAAAAAATAGTTTTGTAAAGAAAATAGCAAAATATGTTATTTTGTTAAAAAATTGTTCTTTTGGAAAATAGATATTACTTTACAATCATTCTAATATATGAGATAAATAGTAAGTTCAATACAAAGGATTTATTATGAATGTAGGTTACGCAAGAGTTTCAACTTCTAGTCAAAATCTTGAGAATCAAATTGATCAACTTAAGAGTGCAGGCTGTGAAAAGATATTTTCAGAAAAAAGATCAGGAAAGAATGAAGCAGATCGCGAGCAATTTAATATTATGATGGGCTTCGTAAGAGAAGGTGATGTACTTTATATTACAAAACTTGATAGATTAGCTAGGTCTGTAATAGACCTTCATAACATTGCAAAATTTTTACAAAATAAAGATGTAAATCTCAAAGTATTACATCAAAATATTGATACAACATCTCCAGCAGGTAGACTGTTATTTACAATGTTAGGTGCTATTGCAGAGTTTGAACGTGATTTGATAAATGAACGTGTTAGAGAAGGGATTGAAGCTGCAAAGAAAAAAGGTATTCAGTTTGGCAGAAAAGCTATTCTAGGTAATAAAGATAAAAACTTTATACATAAACAGCACGAAAAAGGAAAGTCTGTTGAATGGTTATCTAAGCTTTTTCATGTAGCTCGAAATACAATCTATAGAGCAATTAAAGATGTAGATAAAAAGAAGTAGTCAATTTGACTACTTCATCTGTTCAAAAATTCAACTCTTTTTGGAACAAGCTCACTATTACTAAAAAGTGTTCCAAAAGTAAGAGGTTTAGAAATTTAACGTTTAATTTGAGGGGCGAGGTAAGATAATGGATTTAGTGTTCATCTTTTCATTTCACTTTGTGCGAAACTCTAAAGCTTTAATAACCGCAAGTATTACCTCGTTCC
>JAGOIF010000093.1 GCA_017995775.1 Aliarcobacter sp. | reverse complement strand
TTTTTTGGTGAAGATATTTATGCACTTGGTAGAGATATTTTAGCTGATGATTCTATTATAGAAGATAATGAAGTTACTATTCCTATTGATTCAAAGAATAGATATATTGATTATATTGTTAAACATTTCTCACACCTAAAATTAACAAACAAAAAATTTGTTTTTGATTGCGGAAATGGTGTTGCTGGTGTTGTTTTAAGAGAAATTCTTGATAAATTAAATATAAAATATAAAATTTTATTTGAAGAGCCAGATGGAAATTTCCCAAATCATCATCCAGATCCAAGTGATGAGCATACACTTGAAGATATTAAAAAAGAATTAGCAACTGGTGAATATGATTTTGGATTTGCTTATGATGGTGACGCGGATAGAATTGCTCTGCTTTCTCCAAAGTATAACTTTAAAGGTGATATTTTAGCAATTTTCTTCTCAAGATTTATTGATAATCCTACGGTTATTGGTGAAGTTAAATGCTCTCAAGTTATGTATGACATTATTAATTCTTATGGTAAAGCTATTATGTATAAGACAGGTCATTCTAATTTAAAAGTAAAAATCAAAGAAACAAAAGCTGATTTTGCTGCTGAAGTTTCAGGTCATTTATTCTTTAATGATAGATATTTTGGTTATGACGATGCAATTTACGCAACATTTAGAGCTTTAGAATTAATTGATAAAGATTTTGATTTTGATGCTGAATATGAAGCATTACCTCAAGTTTATTCTACACCTGAAATAAATATTACAGTTACAGAAGAAACAAAATTTAAAATTATTGATGATTTAAAAAATGCATTAAAAAATCCACCTGCTAATTTTCCAAAAATTAAAGACATTATAACAGTTGATGGAATTAGAGTTATATTTGAAAATGGATGGGGATTAGTGAGAGCTAGTAACACTACACCAAAATTAGTTACAAGATTTGAGGCAGATACGAAAGAAAATGCTAAAATATACGAAAATGTTTTAATAAACTTATTTAATGAAATAAAAGGAAAATAAATGAATAAAAATAGTCCAATCAAGAAATGTCTATTTCCAGCTGCTGGATATGGAACAAGATTTTTACCTGCAACGAAAGCAACTCCAAAAGAGATGTTACCTGTTTTAACAAAACCACTTATTCAATATGGTGTTGAAGAAGCAATTGCTGCTGGTATGGATACAATGGCTATTGTTACAGGTAGAGGGAAAAGAGCTATTGAGGATCATTTTGATATTTCATATGAACTTGAAAATCAAATTAAGGGAACAAGTAAAGAACATTACTTAACTGAAATTAGAGCTGTTATTACAAAATGTACTTTTTCATATACAAGACAAATTGAAATGAAAGGTTTAGGTCATGCAATTTTATGTGGTGAAACATTAATTGGTGATCAACCTTTTGCTGTTGTTCTTGCAGATGACTTATGTGATTCTGCTTCAAAAGGTGTTTTATCACAAATGGTTGAATTATATAAAAAATATCATTGTTCAATCGTTGCAATTGAAGAAATTCCAAAGGAAGATACTAATAAATATGGTGTTATTGCTGGAAATGAAATCGAACCTGGAATTTTCATGGTAAAAGACATGGTTGAAAAACCTGAGCCAGATGTTGCACCATCTAACTTAGCAATTATTGGAAGATATATTTTAACTCCAGATATTTTTGACATTATTAGAGAAACAAAACCTGGTAAAGGTGGAGAAATTCAAATTACTGATGCACTTTTAGCGCAAGCAAAAAAAGGTATGGTTTTAGCATTTAAATTTGAAGGTCAAAGATTTGACTGTGGAAGTATTGATGGATTCGTAAAAGCTACAAACTATTTTTATGATAAAGAGTTAAAAAAAGAAGAAGCTGCTAAGAAAAAAACTACTGGAGCAAAGTAAGTGAAGAACAAATTATATTATCCGCAAGTATCTTTAAGTGATGAACAGATTTTTGCTGAAATAAAAAGAGAAAGAGAGAGTATTGGATACTATTCTCTTCCTCATTCAGATACAACTTTTTTAAAAGCTAGAATTGATAGTTTAAATTTTACTCAAAAGCAAATTGCTGTTATTGGTATTGGTGGAAGCACTTTAGGAACTTATGCTATTTATAATTTTATGAAATATAATAAGCAAAATAGTAAAACTTTGAAAAAAGAGCTTTTTTTCTTTGAAAGTACTGACCCTGTAAATTTAAATGGAACACTTAGTCAACTTAATTTAGAAGATACCTTATTTATTGTTATTTCAAAATCTGGAACAACCATTGAGACTATTTCTATTTTTAAATATTTAATGTCTATTACAAAAATTGATAAATCAAACTTATTAGTTATTACAGAAAATGATAGTAAATTAAATACTTTTGCAAAAGCAAATGATATTAATTCTTTTGAAATACCAAAAAATGTTGGTGGAAGATTTTCTGTTTTATCAAATGTTGGTTTAGTTCCTTTATATCTTGCTGGATTTAATATTGATGAGTTATTAAAAGGTGCTAAAAATATTTCAACATCTTTTTTTGAGCAACATGAACTTTATGATCATTTGATTAAAAAAGCTAGAACTTATTATGAGTTTAAAGATGTTTATAATATCAATGCAGTTTTTTCATACTCTCAACTTCTTGAAGGTTTTAACAAATGGTATATTCAACTTTGGGGTGAAAGTCTTGGGAAGATTGATATCAATAATACAAATCAAGGTTTAACTCCAATTGGTCTTTTAGGACCTGTTGATCAACACTCTTTTTTACAATTAATTGTAGAAGGTCAAAGAGATAAAACTGTAACATTTATAAAAATCAAAGACTTTAAAGATAATACTAAAATTGCTTCTATTCATCTTGAAGGTTTAGAAGAACTTGATTATATAAATAATCTTGACTTTGAAGATTTGATTAACTTACAAGCTGATGCTACTATTGCATCTGTTAAAGAGTATAAAAAAGATATTCCTATTGACCTTATTGAAATTGAAGAAATCAGTGAATATGAAATAGGTAAATTACTATTTTATTATGAATTATTAACTTCAATTGTAGGAAAATTTCTAAGAATCAATACTTATGATCAACCAGGTGTTGAAGGTGGAAAGATTATTTTAAAAGAAATGTTAAAAAATAAAAACTAGGAAATAATATGGCAATTTTTTCACATTGGCAAACAGTAAAAGAGCAGTTAAATAATCCTATATTTGATGCTGCTTTTACTTATATTGAAAAATTGCAAGATATTACTTCAAAAGAATATAAAAGCCTTTTAAATATAGGTCTTGATGATTGTAATAAAATAGTTTTAAATGAAAACTGTTTTTTATTAGAACAAGCCTATATTTCAAAAGACAAAGCTGATTGTTTTTTTGAATCTCATAAAAAATATATTGATATCCAATATATTTTTGAGGGCATTGAGATTATGGAAGTTACTACTCTTGATAATCTTAATGTTACAACAGAATATAAAGAAGATTTAGATTATGCAAAATATGCACAAACTAAAAATTCTTCTAGCTTAATTATAAAACAAAATGAACTTGCTATTTTTTATCCCAATGATGCTCATATGCCTTGTATAAAAGTAGATGAAAATAAAAAAGTTATAAAAGCTGTTTTTAAAATACTGATTAATAGTTGATGATATCTTGGAACATATATTTTCAGCTCTAGTTCCTGTTTTTGGACTTATTTTAATTGGATATCTTTTTAAAAGAATAAGTTTCCCTTCCCATGAATTTTGGCCAATGGCTGATAAACTAACCTACTTTATATTAATGCCAGCACTTTTAATTTACAAGCTTTCAAATGCAAAGTTTGAAGCGAATAGTGTCTCTTTTGTACTAGCTTCACTTATTGCTATATTTTTAACAATGATTATTTTAATAATTGTTAATAAAATCACACCCACCAAAAATAGTTCTTTTACCTCTATTGTGCAAGGTGGAATAAGATTTAATACTTATGTATTTTTAGCAATAAGTGGTTCTATTTTTGGAGATACTGGTTTAGTTTTATCAGCAATTATCTTGACTTTTGCGATACCTTTTATAAATATTTTATGTGTAACTATTTTTGCATTATATTCAGATAATAGCAAACTTGATTTTATGTATTTGATTAAATCAATTATTAAAAATCCTTTGATTATTGGATGTGTTGTTGGTGGAGCTATTAATTTCTTTGCTATTCCTATACATGTAAGTCTTGGAAATTTACTTGAGATTTTAAGTAAAGCTGCACTTCCTTTAGGACTTTTATCTATTGGTTATGCTTTGGTTTTAAAAGATTTGAAAAGTGCTAAAAAAGATATGTTTATCTCTTGCCTTGCTAAGTTTATTATTTTACCTTTGTTTATTTATTTCTTTGGGAAAATGTTTGGTCTTGATGATATTATGATTTCTATTTTAGTATTATTTTCTGTTTTACCAACTGCTCCTAGCTCTTTTATTTTAGCACGCCAATTAGGAGGAGATATCAGTTTAATGACAAGTATCATAACTGTACAAACTTTGGCATCAGCTTTTTTTATAATTGTTTTTTTAAAGATGTTTATTTAAATAAATACAGATGCAATTACTTTTATAGCTAATGCTGTTAATAATACCTTTAGAACAATTGTGAATTTCTTTGCATCTATTTTATCTCTTAGTTTTGTTCCAAGCCAAGATCCAGCGATTGAGCCAATAATCATAGCAAAAATGATTTCAATATAATCAAAGAACACAAACCCAAAATACGTAAACACAAATACTTTTAAAATATGTGTAATACTCATTAATGCAGCACTTGTTGCTACAACTTTGTCTTTGTCCTTATAGTCTTTTAATAAAAGTGTCATAGTAAGTGGTCCCGTTGCTCCCACAACCATAGAAAGTCCTGTTTGAAAAAAACCTGCTAGAAAATAGTTTTCGTATTTTTTTATTTTTTCATTGAATTTTGCTGACCATAAAGAAAGTAAGATATATGCTCCTATAAATAATGGAACATATTCTAAAGAGATAAGATTTAAAATACCAGCAAAAATTCCTATTCCTAAAAATGACCCTATTAAAAATTTAGGAATCACTTCGTATTGTACATCTTTGTATCCAAATACTGCACGGCTTAAATTACTAGAGATTTGAGTTAATCCATGAACTGGAATAAGTGCATTTAGTGGTAAAAATAAGGGCATTATTGCTATTAGCATCATTCCTCCACCGATTCCTACAACTGCTGTTATTGTTGATGTTAAAAATGTAACTAGGGCTAAAATTAATTCTGTCATATAAATTTTCTTCTTTTATTTTAATAGTAAATTTAAAATAGCGAATAAAGCCTTTATTATCAAAAAAATAGTTATACTTTACCTTTAATTTTAAAGGTAGTATATGGATATTTATCAATGGATTGGTTTTTTTGGAATGATTTTTATTATTGTGGCTTATTTACTTCTTCAAACAAATAGATCTACAATTCAATCTTTACAATATCAATTATTAAATCTAATTGGTGCTATATTACTTTTAATTTCACTTTTTGTACATTTTAATTTAGGCTCTTTTATTATAGAAGTATTTTGGATTATTATTACAATATATGGAATTTTTGTTAACATTAAGAAAAAAGAAAAAGGAAAAGAAGAATGAAAGTTTTACTATTATGCTCAATATTTTTAATAAATATATTATTTGCTGATTATAACTCAGACACACAAAACAAGGGAAAAATAGATATGCATGGAGGGAAAAGTGAAATGCTTATAAATAATAAGAATTCACTTTCAAATACAAATTTTAATAATTTAAATGATATTGAAATAAATAAACCATTAGCACCCAAAGCTCCCGCAATGTTAATCAAAGAAGAGAAGAAAAAAGAAGAAAAAAAGGAAAACACTAAATAATGAATACATATAAATTCATATCTTGGAACGTAAATGGAATAAGAGCTGTTGATAAAAAAGAGGCTTTAAAATGGGTGGATGAAGATGAAATTCATATTTTAGGTGTTCAAGAAACAAAATCTATGAAAGAACAAATCCCAAAAACTATTTTTTCAAAAGAATTTAAAACTATGACAGCAAGTGCATCTGCTATTAAAGGAAGAAGTGGAACTGCACTTTTTACTGATTTAGATATCACATTTGAATGTAATTGTCCTAGCGTTGATATTTTAGATGAAGGAAGAATAAACGAAATTCACTTTACTTTAAAAGATAAAGATATTGCATTTTTTAATGTATATTTTCCAAATGGACAAAGTAAAGAAGAAAGACTTGTTTATAAAATGGAATTTTATGATAGATTCCTAGAGCATTGTGAAAAATTGAAAAAAGAAGGAAAATCAATCATAGTTTGTGGAGATGTGAATACAGCCCATAAAGAAATAGATCTAGCACGTCCAAAAGCAAATGAAAAGACTTCAGGATTTTTACCAATGGAGCGAGCTTGGATAGATAAGTTTTTATCTCATGGATATATTGATACGCTAAGACATATTATTGGTGATAAACCTGAGCATTACAGCTGGTGGAGTTATAGAGCCAACGCTAGAGAGAATAATGTTGGCTGGAGAATTGACTACTTTTATGTAAGTGATGATTTAAAAGATTATATAAAAGATGCATATATTTTAAATGATGTTATGGGAAGTGATCATTGTCCTATTGCTTTAGAAATTCAAATATAAAAACCTGATTTATTTCATAAAAGCTATACAAAGCATTTATAAACTAAGATAAAATGTATTTAGTTTTAAATAAATCAAAGGAATGATTATGATTAAAAAAATTATATTAGCAGGCGTACTATTATTTAGTTCACTTCTTGCAAAGGAAAATAAGATGAGTATTTATGATTTTAATGTAAAGACCATTGATGGTGAAGAAATCTCGATGTCTAAATACAAAGGTAAAGTACTTTTAATAGTAAATGTTGCTAGTAAATGTGGATTTACAAGTCAATATGAAGGTTTAGAAAATCTTTATGAAAAATATAAAAACGAAGATTTTATGGTTTTAGGATTTCCATCAAATCAGTTTGCAAATCAAGAACCTGAATCAGAAGACAAAATAAAAGAATTTTGTAGTTTAACTTATGAAGTAAAATTCGATATGTTCTCAAAAGTTGATGTAAATGGTGAAAATGAAGCTCCTATTTATAAGTTCTTAAAATCAAATCAAAAAGGTATTTTAGGTACTGAAAATATTAAATGGAATTTTACAAAGTTTTTAGTTGATAAAGAAGGAAATATCGTTGATAGATTTGGAAGTGCAACTACTCCTGAATCTATTGAAGCTGATGTTGTAAAGCTTTTAAAATAAGGAAAATATAATAGAAAATTTTTTAAACAATATTCAAGAAGCCATGTTTTACATGACTTCTTGGGAAATGTTAGCTGTTGTTTTATCAGTAACTTATCTACTTCTTGCAATTATGCAAAATATCTGGTGTTGGATTGCTGCATTTATTAGTACTTTAATTTATAGTATTTTATTTTTTGATGCATCACTTTTAATGGATAGTGCTTTAAATATTTTTTATTTAGTAATGGCTATTTATGGTTGGTACTCGTGGAAATATGGAAACTCTAAAAATAAAGGCGATGACTTAGCTATTAGTTCTTATGGTTTTTTAAGAAATCTTCAAATTATAATTGTTCTATTAATAATATCTTCAATTTTGGGATATATTATGGCAAATTATACAAAGGCAGATTTTGCATATTTAGATACATTTACTACTGTTTTTGCAGTTTTTGCTACATATATGCTTACTAAAAAAGTTCTTGAAAACTGGCTTTATTGGGTTATTATAGATTCTGTTTCCATATATATTTATATTAATAAAGGTTTTTATTTAACTGCTATTCTTTTTGTTGTTTATACAGTTTTAGCTATTTTTGCATTTAAACAATGGAAAGAAGAGTATTTAACTATTGAAT
>JAGOIF010000092.1 GCA_017995775.1 Aliarcobacter sp. | reverse complement strand
TTTATACTGTAATCCTATCCAAAATTATTCTATTTATCAAGAATTTATAATATATTTACAATTCTTTTTATAAATTTCTAAATTCTCGAAAGCGCTTGATGCTGTTTCTATATCAATAGAGCCATATTTTAGGATTTCTCTTAGTTGTGTTGTGTTTGCTAAACCTAATAAATATTTGATGTTCTGCTCTGGCTGTGTAAATCCATCTTTTCCTTTTTCATTATTTAAAAATAAAGCATAAGTTTTTCTTAGCATTTTTGGTGTTTTGTCTATTATGCTTACATTACAAAATTCTAATAATCTTTTAACGATCTCTGATAATAAACTAACCTCTATTTGGTTGAAGTCTTTATTATAAAAAAATGATTTTGCTTTTGGATTTCTAAAATCTATATACTTATTGTAATATCTAATAAGCTTATCTTTTGGAAGAGGTATCTCTCTATTTTTAGATTCACTATTTCCCTCTATTTTTAAAAACATCATATTGTCTTTAAATATAAAACTATCCAAAGTTAATGAAGCCATTTCATTTGGTAAAATACCACTAAAACAAAATAGTCTAAATATTAATATATCTCTATATTTTTCTAAATTGTCAACTTTGAAATAGTTTAGAATCTCTTTATTTACTCTTGTTAGTGTATCTGTATCTAGCCAGTCAATAAGTTTATTGTTTGATTTTGAACTCACATCATTTGAATTAACTTTTATCTTTTTAATATTAAATTTCTTTTCAAAATTACAAGAATCATCAATATATGTAAAAAATGATACTAATGTTGTTTTATAATTAGCTCTAGTTCCATAGCTTAACTTCATATCTACACAAGTTATGTTTATATAATCTTCAACTAAATTAGTATCAATATCTAATAAATTTTTATTGGTTTTGTTTAAATACTCAAAAAAATTCTTTATAGGATTAAATAGTGTTGTTATTTGTTTTAATCCTTTGAAAGCTATTTGCTTACACACAATATGTAACTCTTCCATACTGCTAGTACTTTTAATACTTTCTTTAAATTCTATTTCATTAAAATCATCTTTTACTTTTGATTTATCTAATGTTTGCAGCTTGAATAATAAAAATTCTTTTGAAAATTCTATGTATTTTTCTATTTGCATATTTTCTCTTGTTATTTGAATTAAAAATTGATACAATTATAACAATGGTTGAGAGGGAGTTTCCTCCCGCTCGGTTTTAATTCAATGGTAGTGCCAATACCATTAAAACCATTATTATAATGAAAAACTTCAAAGTAGTGTCTCCTTTCGGGGAGTCACCCACTACTACCCTAACCCTTAATATACTCCAACTGACACTTTATAAAGGATTACTACTCTTGTATCAGCAAAAAACTAGCATAATATTAATAATAAATCAATGAATTGTAATATATTTATAAATTCTTATGACTTGCGAAAAATGTAATAAATGCTGACTATATTCATCATTAATGTTAATTATCTTAGTTAATTGTATTTAATCTAAGTAAATTGTACAGCTAAAAAATCAATATTAATATATTACTGCTATTCTTTAATCTTTGTTTTATTAACATTTATATGTAAAAAACACATTACAATTAAAAATACTTCAATCTGAAAGATTAAGCTTTCACAAAGTTTTATACATATAAAATTTATCTTATGAGTAAAAAAATAAAAGATTTTTTGAATATTCTTGAACAAAAAGATGCATATGTAGAATCTAGCTTATCTGATAGCAAAGATATAAAACTTATTCTAGATGAGTATTTCCCAGATAAAGATATGTTTTTCTACAATGACCTTGAGATCTATTGTAAAGAAAAAAACTTAAACTATGAAAAAATAAAAAAATAGTAATTATCCTTTTTTAAGTTATTTATATGATATAAAAAATTCTACAAGTGAAATTGATACTAGTATTTTAATAGGAAATTTTAAAGACTATTATTTTAGTTCATCAAGAGGATGTGCTTTTTCAAGAAGTTACTCTTTTATAATTCCCTTTGCATTTTATCATTATGAAAATCCTAATATAAATGCAAAAAATTAAAGAAAAAAAAGAATCTATTAAGTATATATTAAAATCATTATAAAAAAACTATATAAATTCTAGCTAACAAGAATTTACACATTTAGCGACTCTATTAAATACAAATGGAGTATATATCGGCAGATGTAAGGCTTAATACACAAAAAAATAAAAAAATATCTCTCAATAGTAAAATATCATCATAATGGTTCTGGGCAAACACTCAAAATGGATTGATAGAAATATTGAGATTCAAATTTTTAATAATGCAGAATATGAGACTTTTAAAGGGTTCTTTTTTATAGTTTTATACTTAAAAAACACTTATTTGAATTCCAATTCTCAGCTAAATTTTTAGTATAACTTAGAATAAAAATAGAATTAATTATCGCAAAGGAGTGCAACAACTCAACATTTTATTAATTATTTTAAGATAGAATTGCGAATTTTAATTAAACTTAATGTATATTACATCAAAGAACTTATTGGATAATATAAATGTCAGACTTAAAAAAATTACAATTAGATAGAGATAAAATTAATTCTTCTATGGAAAGTTTCTCTGAAAATATTAAAATAAAAAATATTGAAGAAAAAGGACTAACTACTTTATATACTATTGAAATTGACAATACAGAATTAAAATTATCATTCTATTTTAATACAAATGGCACTACAACTATTAATCCAAATGTTGGTATTCCAGCAACAAGAGAGCTTGGCACAAAAATTGCAGAACATGTAAAAACACATGCAGTATTTAGTTTAGCTAATGATAAAAGAATAGAGTATAGCACTATAGATATTGATGAAGGAAAGTTATCGTTACTTCTAGAGTATATTAAAGAAGTTTTAGAGTTTGATATTGAAATGGAAGAGAGAACCGCATATCAAAAAACTTTTATTATAACATCTCAAAAGCATGGTGATAAGTTTAATATAAATAGGTATACAAATGGAAAAACACATTTTCAAGGAAAACCTTTAAAAATATATAATGAGATATATCCATTGTTATGTGAATTAATTAATGAAAATGATATATTTAAATTAAATGAAGATTTGTATAGTATTACTATAAATAAAAATGATATAAAAGATGAATTGTCTCATAAACTACCTATTGCAGGTTCACATTTAAATGATACAATTAAAAAAATGTTAACTGGTTCTATAACACTTAAAAAGATTGACATAGATCTAGATGATTATTCATCTTTTGTATTTGGTGCACTAAGAGCATTAGAAGCTTTTATAAAAGATATTCTATTTAAAAAAGGAATTCAAGTTAAAAATATAAATAGCTTTGTAGATGTATTTTTTGAAGATAAAAGAAGAGGTACTTTTGAAATGACCACTGAATGTGAACTTCAAATAAATTGCCAAAAAACAAGAAATGCTTTAGTAGAGTGTTTTAAATATTACTCTAACCAAAGACATGGACTATTTCATGCTGATAGTGTTGTAAGCATGAGTCGATTAATAGAAAGTCGTTCTGAAGCAGATGAAATAATTAACAATGTGCTAAATATTATTGAAAGGAGCTATTGTGAAATATTATAAAATTAATAAAATTGACAATGAAAAAACTGTTGTATTTTCAGTATCTCATCACAGCCCTACAGAACAATTAGATTCAATTGCAAAAGAGTTATTAAAAAAACAATTCAAAGGGATTGTGATTTTTGATATGTTATTATCAAGCGGCAATACTAAACAAAGATATTTTGAATCTATGTTTAATGGTACTAACTTTTTAAGCGAGAGTTTTAAAAATATTTGTGATCAAGCAGTAGAATTAAAAGAGATTTCTCATAAATTTTATTCTAAAAATATTTCTCTTGTGGATAAAAGTCATATACTTCCTAAAAGCACTAAATTTTTAATAAAAAAAGGTGCTATTTAGTTGTATTTGAAATTACATACAAATTTGTATGTAATTCTATGTATTTAAAATTAAATATAAAAAAATGATTTGCAAATCATATAAATGATTATCTTACGATATAATTATAATTTTTATTGTAGCTTTTTTAAGTTTTTCTATTGGTATCTTATTTAATTTATCTTCAGCAATTTACTCGATAGTCCAAAAAAATTATTAATAGTTTTTATATATTGAGTATTTCTATCACTTATATATAGTTACTCTATCATATTATTTTTAAACCAAGATTGAGATATAACTTTCCTTATTCTATAAAGTTTAAACCTAAAGTCGCATTTACCTAACCTTTGATTACAGCCACAAGGACACTGTTTTTTATTAGCAACTCTTTTTTTCTTAGCTAGTAAAATAAATGTAAGTTTAACTTCTTCCTTATTTTTTAATCCAAGAATTTCTTGATAGTCTTGATATAAACCATCATTCCCATGTTCAAGTTCACCAAAAACTAAATTCATATTATGATTTAACTTTAAAGATATTGCATATAAATAAGGGATTAAACATTTTTTTACAAAATTGTTTAATGATATATCATTAGACAAAAGCATTTTTAATTTAAAAGGAGAACCTAAACAAAAAGATGAGTTTGGATTTATATGAAAAGTATCAATTTTTGGAATTCTTGAATTCATCTCATATACTTCTATCATCTCATGAGGATACTTACTAGGAATTTTTATTTGTAATTTGTATGTCTCATCTATAGGTGGATACCCATCTAATTTACTTTGAAATTTAAAATTTCCCTCAAGGACTAAACCATCATACATAGATGCTTTAATCCTAAAAGAAGGCTGTTCTTGTCTAAATTGATGTAATTCTATTTTATTAATTAGAGTCACTATATATTTTTCCAAGGTTTTGCAATATTAGATTTATCAATATCATAATTTTTTGCTTCTACTATTACAGGAATTAGAGGTATTCCAAGCTTTTCTTTTAAACTTTCTTTTGACATATTTAGAGTAAAACTTTCATTAATAATCGTTGATAGACTTGAACTATCACCAGTGTTTGAAATTGACTTAAAATCCATTTTTGCTTGTTCTAACCAAGTCCAAAAATTTTCTTCAAGTTGCAAATGATTATATTTTTTCATAGACCACTTATCTGCAAAATCCTCTTTTGGGTTTACAGGATTTTGAATTCTAGGTTCAGTTTGTTTAACATATTTACCCATGTTATTTAAAACATGAGATAATGCTTTTACTAAATTTGCTTCACCATTATATGCATGTGTTGCTAATGTTGTTATAATTACTGAGATAGGTTTACATTCATTGATTTGTTGATTTTGATACATAGAATCTCTATGCCTTTTTAAAAGCTGAATAACTTTTTGTAAAGTAGTCTTTTGTAAAAAAGTTGGTACTTTATCAACTTGAGCATGTTCTAATACTATTTTAGGTTCATTATCTATCATTCTTGATTCAAACCATTTTGCATAACCTTCTGGATTACTAATATTCCAATCTTCTGCATCAACTTTTTCATAGTTTTTATTTCTATCATCTGTAATAGATAATGCTTCTTCAGAAACTGAATTAGAGATTTGCTCATCCATCATCTTTAATTTCATAATAGATTCATTTATAACTGATCTATGTTCCTCATCAAGGGGTAAAGCAGGAACAACATCCATATGAAAACTTAATTGGTCTTTATATTCTATTGTCCAACATCTATGTTTTTCATCAAGCTCTTTTTCTATTTTTCTTGCCGTTCTATAAAGCTCAAGTTCTTTTCTTACTGCTTCTTTTAAATCAAATTGACTATGTGTATATTTAGAAAAACCTTCTCTTATTTTACAAGCTAAATCAAGATCATATTCCTCATGTTCATGGAATGGTTTAATAGCTGTTCCTAGTCTAAATGAACCTTGAGCGAATACATGTACATCATTAAATTCAAGAGAAGAACCTTCTCTTCCTAACCATTCACCTAAATCTTCATACCTTCTTCTTGCAGTTTCATAAGCATTTTGAGGTAGTTCTATTCTTTCTAGAATTTCTTCTAATATCTTTGAATTACTATCTTCCGTCATTAAAATCCTTTTTATGTTACCTATAGTAATAGCAATTAAAAATAATTGGTATTAAACTTTATTTAATAAACAATTAATCAAAGTCTTATTAGTATTACACTGTCAAATATAAATACTTAATGAGTTTGAATACCATTTAATCGCTGTTAACATTTAAAATGCAACCATTTAACCTAATGTTCAACAGGTTAAAACTTTAAAATATATTAATATATATCTTCCTTTTTTAGCAGTTAACTTAAATAAGTGCTAATTGTAATTATACTACTTGAGTGAATAAGTGTCAAGTAATTTTTATAGTGAATGGATTAAATTTTTAAGTTTAATCATACTATGATATTTTTATTTTATTATGTAATATTAGTAATTTAAATCAAATTTTAAGATGATATTTAAATTATTAAAGGAAAAAGATTATGATTAAAAAGAACTTTAATATACTTACAATAGATGGAGGAGGAATAAGAGGTATATACTCTGCAATTATTCTAAAAAAAATTGAGAAAAAATTTTCTATTAAATTAAATGAACATTTTGATTTAATTGCAGGAACAAGTACAGGTTCAATATTGGCATCTGCCATTGCATATGACATTCCTTTAGATGAAGTTATTGCCTTATACAAGAATGAGGGTAAAAATATTTTTAAAAGTAGAAGAGCAAGTATTGGAGGTTTACTAAAAAGTAAATATGATAATAATCACTTAAAAAAAATTTTAAATGAAAAATTTAATGAAAAGACCTTATCTGATGATTCAATAAAAACGAGGTTAATGATTCCTACAACTGATATTTCTAATGGTGATGTACATGTTATAAAATCTTATTATCTAAAAGAATTTAAAAGGGACAAAGATAGGATGATTAAAGATGTGATTTTATCTTCTTGTTCAGCTCCTTTGTATTTTAATCCTAATAAATTGGATGAGTTTCTTTTAGCAGATGGTGGGCTTTGGGCTAATAATCCTTCTCTTGTTGCATTAACAGAAGGACTTGGAAAAATAAAAGAATTTAACAATGGTGTTAAAATTTCATTAGACAATATTAAATTGTTATCTATAGGTACTGGGATTGGTCATAAATATTATGATGTAAGTAATCATGAAAGTGATAATTGGGGTTTTATAAGGAAATGGAAAAGTAGCCAACTTGTTGATACAATACTAAACTTACAATCTATAAATGTACATAA
Source organism: Aliarcobacter sp. (assembly GCA_017995775.1). Lineage (GTDB taxonomy): Bacteria > Campylobacterota > Campylobacteria > Campylobacterales > Arcobacteraceae > Aliarcobacter. Next base: position 703 of record JAGOIF010000092.1, on the reverse strand, counting down.
TACAGTTAATTTTATGCTTCCAAAAAATAACTATATTCGAATAAATTTTGAGTCAGATTCTGAATTATCATTAGATAAAGTAGATATTATTCCAACCTTAGAAGCAAAAGCAGGAAGAGATTTTACAAATAATACTGAATCAATTGCAAATTTGTTAGACATTTGTATTAAATAAAATATTATATTCTGATAATTTTTATGACTTATAGCTCTTTAATTTTTTTAAGTAAAATAAAATTATCCTTTGGATTAGAATTTATTGTAGTATATGTAAAAATTAGCATATCTAAACAATAATCAACATGATCAACTATTATACTTCTTATTTTTCCATGTGCTACAGCATTTCTTAATTCGTAAAGTTCAGTATATATTTTATAAATTAGACTTCTCACTGGATGTTCTTCATCGTTTTCACCAGGATTTACTTTTAGATGATGTTTTAAAAGAATAGATACTTTTTTACCAAATTCTAAATTCTTAAGATTGAACTCTTTATAAAAAGAATTAACTAATTTTTCAATTTCTAGTGTTATCAAATTATCAAAAGCACTAAATAAAAACAATAAAGCTGTGTCATATTTCTTTTCTTTTTGAAACAAAATAGCCTGTACAACTAAACTACACCAATAAGGTGATTCATTATTTGCAATGATAGCATCACAATAGACATAATAATTTTTTTCTTGAATTATATCTACAT
>JAGOIF010000209.1 GCA_017995775.1 Aliarcobacter sp. | reverse complement strand
ATAATGAAAAAAACAAAATAGTAGAATATATTGAAAATCAAACAACAAAAATTGATAAAGCTATAGAATTACAACAAAACTATATATCAAAACTCAAAGAGTATAAAGCATCACTTATTGATAGTGTAGTAACTGGGAAAGTTATGGTGAAATAATGCAATATATATTTAAAATAATAAACTTATTGTCTTTATCCTTTGTATTTAGGTTGTTTTTGATAATAAATTCATTGTCTTTATCATTTTTTATATTCGCAGTACATAAAAATTTTACACTGGACTGGATAGAACAAATTTTTAGTAAACTAGTGATAAAGCTTGATATAACTATTATATCTTATGTTTTTTATCTAATTTGTATTATTTTACTATCTCTAGGTAGTATCTGGCTTATAAATAAACTCTCTGATGATGAGATAGATGAGGATACTCTACGGAATATAGAACCAGCAAATGACGCTTTCTTACCAAGCTATTTAGGATATTTTTTTGTTGCGTTAAGTGTGCCAGATATTAAAATATTTTTTGTTGTTTTTGGAATAATTGCGATATTTATTTATTTTTCAAGAATTTCTTACTTTAATCCGATGTTTTTTATATTTGGTTATAAATTTTTTTATGTCACAAACAGTAATAATGTAAAAATATTATTGATTACTAAAAAAGAGTTAAAAACAACTCAAAGTGCTAAATTTGAAAATCTTAAAAGAATTACAAATTATACATTTATAGATATGGATAAAGGAGAAAAATGAATTATTTAATAGCTAAGTTAAAAGGTAATGGGAATAACTTTTTAAAAGTAATTGCATCAAAGAATGATATACTTGAAATGCCAGACTTAACAAATATTCAGAACTATACACCAGAGTATAAACTTGAAGATGATGAATGGTTCAAATTAGATAATTTTTTATCTAAGAATTATAAAAATGGATTAATAGAACAGCCTTTTAATGGAACAAGCCTAAATCAAATAACTGTTGATAAATATAAAGATATTAAATATCTATGTTCTAAACAAAATAATTTCTTTTTATTTCAAAAAATGTCAATAACACAACTTTTAACAAAGAAATGGTTTAAAATTGCTGATTCTCCAACACTACAAACTGATAAACCTATAATTGTGATTAATGAGTGGATAGATGCCGTTTATGATAAAAGTAACGATATTTTATATTTTAAAGAAATTGCTAAAATTCAACCAATGTTTAAAGATATTGAATCTTTATATAGAACTGCAACACAGACAGAAGTAGACAGTTTTCTTACTCAAAGTTTCATTACATTAGGTTCTAGTTATACAAGTGCAGATGTTAAAACTGCTAATAGAAAAAGAATTGCTATGGCTTTAGATACATTGAATAGCTTTACGCCATCAGAAGTAACCCAAGTTGTCAATTATACTAAATCTTATTGTCCAAGTGTTCCAACAAGTGGAAGTAGCTTTGTTATTAATACCGAAGACCATTTAAAGTTAGTATTATTTGGAATTGAACAAAGATATTATACTACTTTGATTCATCCAGAAAAAAGACTTGCTAATTCGATTTTGGAGATGTAATGAGTGAAATACTAATCTACCAAAACGAAAGTGGAAATATCAAAGTAGATGTCATGTTTGAAGATGGCTCAATTTGGCTATCTCAAGCTCAAATTTGTGAAGTCTTTGGTAAAGCAAAATCAACTATAAGTGAACATATTAAAGCTATTTTTGAAGAGGGTGAATTAGATGAAAAAGTGGTTGTTCGGAATTACCGAACAACCACTAAACATGGTGCTATTGAGGGAAAAACACAAACAAGTGATATAAAGATTTATAACCTCGATATGATAATTGCCATTGGTTTTAGAGTTCGTTCAAGTACAGGTACAAAATTTAGAATTTGGGCAAATGATAAACTAAAAGATTACATCACAAAAGGTTTTGTACTAAATGATGAAAGATTTAAAAATGGTAACTCTATGGGCTATTTTGATGAACTTCAAAAAAGACTTAGAGATATTAGAATCTCTGAGAAGTTTTTTTATCAAAAAATCAAAGATATCTATATGACAAGTATTGACTATGATCCAAAAGATGAAAAAACAATAGAGTTTTTTAAAATTGTTCAAAATAAACTACTTTGGGCAGTATCATCACAAACAGCAGCTGAACTTGTACACAATAGAGTAGATATGAGTAAACCACTTTTAGGAATGAGTTCATACGATAAAGAAAGCAAAAATCTCACAAAAAAAGATGTGAGTATTGCTAAAAATTATTTAAATGAAGAAGAGATAAAACTTTTAGGATTACTTGTTGAGCAATATTTAGCATTTGCAGAGACTATGGCAATGCAAAGAACACCTATGTATATGAAAGATTGGATTGCAAGATTAGATGCTGTTATATCTTTAAATGGTAGAGAGTTACTAACTCATGCAGGAAAAATAAGCCATGAAATGGCAATTGCAAAAAGTGGATTAGAGTATAAAAAGTTTAAAGATGAACAAAAGAAAATAG
>JAGOIF010000208.1 GCA_017995775.1 Aliarcobacter sp. | reverse complement strand
TGTGTGAAAATTTGTTGAACCATATTTCGCATTTAAATTCATTTGTACATTTGCTGCAAGTACAGAACCTGCAAGAGTAGCCATTAGTAGACATTTTTTAAACATATTTTTCTCCTTAGTTTATATAGGGCACCTCTAAAAATAGACTAAAATTACACATAATTCTCAAAACCTAAAAATAAATATCCGAATTTATCTTAATAAATTCATAAATAAACCATGATTCACCCCCTTATCTAAGGGCTTTACCACTCAGTTTTAGCTATAATTTCACTATAAATTATCATAAAAAGAGTATATATTATGGCAGGATTATTTGATTATGAATTTCAACTTAATGAGATTAAAAAACATAAACCACCTTTACAAAAGTTAAATGAAATTATTGATTGGGAACTTTTTAGGAAGCCCATTGAAGAAGCTTTAACTAAAGATGATAAAAAAAGTAATGCAGGAAGAAAACCTTATGATAAGTTGCTAATGTTTAAGATATTGATTTTACAAAGATACTATAATTTATCTGATGAACAAACTGAATTTCAAATCAAAGATAGATTATCATTTTTAGACTTTCTTGGTCTTCAAATAGGTGATAATGTTCCTGATGAAAAGACTATATGGTTATTTAAAGAGCAACTCAAAGAGAAAAACTTAGCTAAAACACTATTTGATACATTTACGGATAAATTAACTTCTAATGGTGTAGTTGCAAAGGAAGGTACACTTGTAGATGCAAGCTTTATAAAAGTACCCAAACAAAGAAATAAAAGATCTGATAATTCAGATATAAAAAAAGGTGCTATACCTTTAGAGTTTGCAAAAAAAGATAAAAATGGTAATAGATCTAAACTATCTCAAAAAGATTGTGATGCTAGATGGGTAACTAAATATAAGATTAAAGAATTTGGATATAAGGACCATATAAGTGTTGATCAAAAAACAAAAGTTATTACAAACTATACTGTAACACCATCATCAACACATGATTCTCAAGCAATAAAAGAACTTATAAATAAAAATGATAATACACTCTATGCAGATTCAGCTTATAAATCAAAAGAGATTGAAGAGTATCTAGAAAAAAATAATGTAAAATGTAAAGTTATCCAAAGAGCCTACAGAAACAAATCTTTAACTAATAAAGAACATAAAGAAAATTACAAACACTCAAAAACAAGAGTTAGAGTTGAACATATATTTGGTACACTTAAAAACTCAATGAACTCTGCCCTTAGTTTAAAATCAATTGGATTAGAAAGAATCAAATCCATAACAGGACTTATTAATCTTACATACAATCTGATCCGATATGAACAACTAGTAAGACTTAAAAAAGTACCAATAATGAAAAGTTGATATAAATATCAACAAAATAGTGATAATCAATCACTATTTTATCTCTAAATAGGAGATATTTTAATCGAAATCTGTAAAATAATTTGCAAAATAAAAAATTATACTTAGAAAAAAGTTTCGATTGTTAAAAATAAAGGATTATTTTATTGAAAGTTAATTATTAGAGGTTCCCTAAAATAAGAGTTATAAAACTCTGTTTTATTCTCATCTTCATCTGTATAAGTAGTAATAATCCAACTATTACTTTTTTGAAAGTTTGCTAAGAGAAATTTTGGGAAAGTTTGTAAAAATATTGTTTTAGTCATAATAAACTCCTTTTATTAAAAGAAGTTTATTATTTTTATAGGACAAGAAAATGTCTAATCTTAAGTATTATAATCCCGTTATAATAATTTGGTATTCTATTATATCTTCATCAATATTATCAATTATTTCTGTTGAATAAATTATATCTGCATCATAATCGACTAAATCATTTATTTTCCTCATAGATTCATTTATTATAGATAGTGATTGATTTTTATGAAGCTTAAAATCAATCAATACTCCCTTTGCTTTTGAAAATGAATCTTTTAAAGATTCATCAATTTTATTGATAAATTCTTCTATCTTACAATTACCAACTAATCCATCTATTTTCCCACTGTGAGATAATATTGTTTTATAATCTGCCAAATCTGTATCTTCCATAATTAACCTTTTTATATTGTTTAATCTATTTATTTTAAAAAACCCATTTTAACTTCACTATGCTCACTTTTAAAATCAAGTTCTTCTTTCACATATTCTAAAATCTCATCAAAATCAAACTCTTTTTGATTTAAGATTTTATTTATCAGATATTTTCTACTTACATTTTCTATTTGTCCACCACTTAAATCGTACTTTGATAGCTTTCCGTAAGCACTATCATCAAGATCTGTTAGTTTTGATTTCCAAATTGCCATTCTTATTTTTGAACTAGGTTTTTCAAATTTGATTTTATTTAGGAATCTTCTTGAGAATGCATCATCCATATTATCAATTAGGTTTGTTGTAGCCATAAAGATACCTTCAAAGTTTTCTAGTTCTTCTAGTAGTATATTTTGCATAGTATTGTTCATTTGTCCAATAGCATCTGTTACATCTAATCTTTTAGAGATAATGGCATCTGCTTCATTAAAC
>JAGOIF010000207.1 GCA_017995775.1 Aliarcobacter sp. | reverse complement strand
ACCAACAAAATTTACTGAGACAAATCAATGGAGAAACGATAAAAATGGTTTGATAGTGACAAAAAATTTAGATTGTGCACCATGCATGAAAAGAGAGTGTCCGCTAAAACATCACAACTGTATGAAAGAGATAAAAGCTATTGATATTTTAAAAGAAGTTTTAAAGCTAGAAGATTAAGACTTCTAGCAGGAAATTTTTATTTGTAAGATTTGTTTTGGTACATATCATCTAATACATATATAAGAGCTAAAGCTTCTTTTTCTTGTTCTTCATTGTGAGGAATTTCAATCAATTTTTTATCCTTGTATGTGTATGTTTTTATTGGCATATCTGGAATTAAAATCACAACAGTATCATTTTTTCTATAAGCATAAGTTTCATCAAATAACATTAAATTTATATTTTGTTTATCATCTTTAAATATAGAGTTTCCCAAAATCTGATAAGATAAATCAATACCAATTAAATCCAAAGCAGTTGCCAAAACATCAGGTTGTGAACTAAGAGTATTAACTACTTTTTTCCCTATATCAGAACTTATTATCACAGCTGGTATTTGAAACATATCAATAGGAACTATCTCATTTCCATAAACTCTTACATTATGATCAGCAACCACAACAAAAACTGTATTTTTATAGTAATCCTCTTTTTTTGCAAGTTCAAAAAATTTTCCTATTGCAAAATCTGCATATTTTATTGCATTTTCAACACTATTTTGCGGTATATCTTTTTCAAATTCTATTTTTCCAAGTGGTAACTCAAAAGGCATATGATTTGAAGAACTAAACATAACACTTACAAAATTCTCACCATTTTTTGAGTAATCTTTAAACATCTCATTTGCTTTTATTACTAAATCTTCATCACTAACTCCCCAAGTACTTTTAAATATTGGGTTTTTATAATCTTTTTCTTCAATTACTTCATCAAAACCATTTCCTAAATACCAGCCCCTCATATTATCAAATCTAGCTTCTCCACCATAAATAAAGCTTGATTTATAACCATAAGGTTTTAGTAAAGAGGCAATTGTAAAATAGTCATTTTGGGACTTATTTCGTTTTATAACTTCATTTCCAGCAATTGGTAAAGTTCCGCTTGATAGTGCTGCTAAACCTCTTACGCTTCTTGTTCCATTTGAAAAAAGATTTGTAAATGAGATATTTTCTGATGCTAATTTATCTAAGTTTGGAGTAAGATTTTGATTTCCAGCAAATCCAGTAAATTGTGCACCCATGCTCTCTTGTATAAATATTACAAGATTTTTTTGTTCTTTTTTCTCCAAATGTGTTTTTACTTCTCTATAAAATGGTCTATTTTTATCTTTAAAATCAACCCCAATAGCTTTTGAAGCATATTTATATGCATCATCTATATTCATTTTTCCATATTTTGAAATATCAGTTTCACTCTTTTTGTTTGAATAATATGCATAGCCTAAAGAGTGTAAAGAGTTCTTTGTAATCTCATTTATAACTCTATTTGTACTATATAATGCATCAGAAATATTTACAGGACGATGCCCAAAAGAAGAGCGAATACCTAAAAACAGAACCAAAAGGATAGGTAAAAGTAGTAAAAACCTTGAGATATAATTTTGTTCAAATATATTTTCAAATCTTATAAAATTTGAATTTAGATAAAATTTGCTTGCTATAAATATTAAAATAGATGCAAAAATGAACTCAAGTTTGTAATCTTTAAAAAGTAAGGAAGTTACTTCTTGTGGATATTCTAAATACTCAATAAACAGATAATTTGGTCTTAAATCATATTCTGCAAAAAATGGAAAACTAGCACTTTCTATAAATAGAGCAATACATATAAAAGCCAAAATATAAAACTTTAAAAATTTTGATATATATTTTGAAGAAAATTTTGGAGAAATTGTCAAAAGAATTGTAGGAATTACAAGAATTATTGAAATAACTATTGTATCCATTCTTAAACCATAGACAAATGAGAGTAAGCTTTCACTTATTGAAATATCATCCAATCTATCGAAATACAATATATAAAAAAAGACTCTTCCAGTAAAAAAAAGAGTAACAAATAGAATATAAACTTTAAAAAGTTCTTTAATAAGCTTCATAAAACCTCGTAATTTGGATTTTAAACAGACAGAAAATAATCTATCTCTTTATTTAAAACTTGATTTTATTAGAATTTAGCTTATACTTAGTTAATGACTTAATTCATTATCAATAATTTGACAAATCGTATGAGCAAAAAGAATATGTATCTCTTGAATTCTTGGTGTATCATTTGAAGGTACAACTAAATTTATATTACAAAGCTCATTCATAGCTCCACCATCTCGTCCAGTTAATCCTAAAGTTTTGCATCCCATTTCTCTTGCCACTTTTAAAGCATTTATTACATTTTTACTATTTCCAGAAGTAGAAATTCCTATTAATAAATCGCCTTTATTTGCTAAAGCTTCAACTTGTCTATCAAAAACTCTATCATATCCATAATCATTTCCAATAGCTGTTAATGCACTTGTATCAGTTGTAA
>JAGOIF010000206.1 GCA_017995775.1 Aliarcobacter sp. | reverse complement strand
TCACCAACAAAGTAGCTCAACTAACCTAAAAATAGACGGTTGAGAGTTTTTAATTTTGTTCTAATTTTTGATTTTTAGCTAATTGAGAAGCCCAAAAGATTTTTCTTTTGGACTATTTTATAAAAATTGCTTCTTCGAATTCTATTATTGCACTATTTGAGTTTTTAACAGATTTAATTTTTAGATCTTCTATTTGAGTTTCTAAGTTTTTAATCTCTAAAACTATTTCTCTTTGAATATCTATATCAGGTAAAGGAAATTGAAGTTTTAATAAATTACCAACACCCAATTCTGTTTGCTTTGTAGATTTAGCTGACTTTATATTTTCTATTTGCTTTTGTCCTAATTTACTGTTATTAAAATAAACAAAGAATAAAGGATTAATTAGTTCAGTATTCAATCTAAGCAATATAATATGACTATCATATAAAAGCCCTTCATGCTCTTTAGAAACGATAGACGCCCTTCCAATTGTTCCGTCTCCTGTTGAGTTTATTAAAATATCATTCTCTCTTGTTAGAAACATTGAATCTACTTTATTTAACCAGTTGGAATCTACAGATTTTGCGTGTTTAACTTCAATTGCATTAAATCTAATACATTTTTGATTTAAAATTTTAGAGCCTGTTTGCTCTTTATATTTAGGGCTTTTACCTCTAAACACTTCTTTAACTAAGGTAGGTTGATCTTCAAGACAAGTTAATTTAAATAAATTTGAATCAAACGTATTTTTCCTAACAATATTATCAACACTCCAAATGTTAAGAGTTTTAAATCTTGTTAACATAAGAAGATTTGCCGTTTTTTTTACTTTAATCTCGTCTATTCCTAAAGAGAATTTTAAAAAATCCTCTATGTAATCAGATTTTTCTGATACTTCGCCTGTTTGATTTTTTGATAGATCTTTATTTTTATTGTAAATATCAAGAATATTTTTTTGTTCTTCTACTGAAGGCAAAGGAATCTTCATATTTAAAAATTCGTTTTCTTGTAAATAATATGAGTCAAAAAAAGAGATTAGAAAAATTCATACTTTAAAAACTGTTATTTCGCCATTTGAAGCATTAAGTGATGATTTCACACTTATTTTAAATGAGATGGTGGAAGATTATGACAGAAATAATCTCATAATTTCAGAGATTGAAAAACTAAAAGGTAGAAATATTTTAGTGCTTAGCGAGAGAATTGAGCATTTAAATATTTTATATCATCTGCTTGATGCCAAAGGTCTAAAATCTACTCTTGTGCATGGCGGTTTAAAATCAAAAATGAAAAAAGAGTTTTTAAAAGAAGCTAATACTTCTTCAATCATCTTATCTACAAGCAGTTTTATAGGAGAAGGAATCGATTTTTCTCATCTTGATGCGATTGTTCTTACTATGCCAGTATCATATTGGGGAAAGAATAGTTCAATATCTTGGACGAATCGGAAGAGGTGCTCAAGAGTGTATAGCGGTTGATTTTTTCGATGAAAATACTCCAATGCTAAGGTCAAGTTTTAATAAGAGACAAAGAGGTTATAAAAAGATGGGATAAGTTCCACTAGATGAGAAGGGATTATTTTTATAACTCTTCAAATTTTACCCTTTAAGAAAATTTTTTTTGTCACTCAAATTTTACATATCTTTTTAGAGTTATCTTTGGCTATCTTTTTTATCACATTATTTGTGTTTCCTATAAAATAGAGCTATCTTGGTTATCTGACTTATCTCAATGAATTTTTATAATAAAATCCAGAAAAACATATACTTTTTTCTAGAAAAATATTTTATATAAATAGCTTTCAAATCCCATAAAATAGGTTTATATTTAATCTAAAATTTTAGAGGGGGGGGTATTTAATTCCTCAAAAATATGAATAGCTATAAAGATATTTATAAAAGGAAGAAAACAATGAACGATATAAACCCAACTACAGGTTTGCCGATGTCAAGTGGAGGAAGATGTAGGAGGAACACCATATGGTAGTAGCTCAGATAGTTTTGATGATGGAGCAAGTGAATCAAGTGGCAGTGATTTCAATAATATTGTTAACTACTGGAGCTGGAAAGTTGATGTTGTAATTATGCTGATTGTAATTGGGGTAAACATATATTTTTGGATAGATTAAACATATTGACATTTTTAAATATTTTCAGTAAAATTAATTAAATTTATTGAAATAAAAAGGAGTAAGAGGTGATCAAACCAATCACTCAAAGAGTAAAATCAAAAATATCTTCATTGTCTGATGGTGTTGCTTTTGCTTCAAATAGTTTTTATTTTGTAAATGCCAATAAAAACAGTATAGAAAAAGAGCTTTCAAATCTGACTGCTCAAGGGGTTATTAGAAGATTTAGAAGAGGTATATATTACAAGCCTCAAAAAAGTAGTCTCTTTGGTGAAGTGTTACCAAGTCCAAGTTCTATTGCAAAAGCTATTGCAAAACTAAGTGATGCACATATAGTGCCAGATGGCTCTATGGCACTGCATATGTTAGGATTATCAGATCAAGTTCCTATGAGATATATCTATCTTAATGATAAAC
>JAGOIF010000025.1 GCA_017995775.1 Aliarcobacter sp. | reverse complement strand
TAATAATAAATCATGAATCTTTCCAGAATAATGTTTATGAAAACGACCGAACTCTTTTCCTTCACCATCAATATATATTGTTTTTGAATATATTAAAGAAACTTCATCTTTATGTTCAAATGAGTTTAATCTATCAAATGAAGCTTGGAGTTTATCTTTATGCCAAATATCATCACAATCCAAGATACAAACCCATTCTCCTATTGCTTTTTCAATTGCAAGATTTCTAGCCTCACCAAGAGGTGTATGAACAGGTGCGTAGTGGTATTTAATTCTAGGATCACCATAAGAATTTACAATATTTGCACTTTCATCACTTGATTGATTATCCCAAAAAATAAGTTCCCAGTTTTCATAAGTTTGAGCCATAGCACTATTAATAGCGATTTTTAAATACTTATCACTATTGTAACAATTCATAATAATAGATACTAAAGGCTTATGCATTAAAAAATTCCTTAATTGAATTTATTACAAAATCTTGCTCTTCTTTTACAAGGTCAAGTTGGCAAGGAAGAGTTAAAATTTCTTCATAAACTTTTTCGGTTATTGGTAAAGCATCAGATTTGTATTTTGTTAATAAGTGATTTGGTTTATAGTGAATTCCACACTCTATATTTTTACTTAATAAAAACTCTCTTAACTCATCTCTTTTGGTAGTTTTAACTACAAATATATGAGAAATAATACTTTTAAAATCAAAATCTAAAGTTTGAATTTGAGGAATATCTTTTAGATTTTCTAAGTAATAATTTACTAATTCTTTTCTTTTCTTTTCAATAGAATTTATTTTTTTAAGTTGTTCTCTTCCAATAGCTGCAAAGATATTACTCATATGATATCTATAACCTTGATGTTTTACATCAAAATCCCAACTTCTTTGACCTTCGTATCTTTTCTCAGTATCTTTTTCAACACCTAAAAGTCTTGCATCTTTTACAAATGAAATAATATTCTCATCATTTGTAATTACAGCTCCGCCTTCACCTGAAGTGATATTTTTTATTCCATCAAAGCTAAGACAAATAATATCACCTTCCACACCTACTTTTACACCATCATTAACACAAGCAAAAGCTTGAGCTGCATCTTCTATAACTCTTAGATTATGTTCTTTTGCAAATGCATAAACTTTTTTTATATCTTTTGCATTACTTGCATAATGAACTGGCATAATAGCTTTTGTTTTACTTGTAAGTTTTTTCTTTGCATCATTTAAATCTATAAATAAAGTATCTTCACAAACTTCAACAGCAACAGGTTTTACTCTTGCTGCACTTATTGCTTGAAAAGATGCCACATAAGTTAATGATGGAACTAAAATCTCATCATCACTATTTAAATTTAATGCTTCAACTGCTAGATGTAAAGCTGATGTTCCTGTACTTACACATATAACTTCTTTTGAAGTATTTAAATATGCTTTTATCTCTTGCTCAAAAAGATTTACTTCAGCTCCCATTCCTAGAAATTCTTTATCTAGTACTGCTAGTACGGCATCTTTTTCTTCTTGACCGATTGTTGATTTTGAAAGTCTAATTTTATTCATCATTTAATTCCAAGTATAATTTATATCTGTAAGCTGTTTTGTAATAGCTTCACTAGGGTCGTGTTCAATGCTAGCAATATTTAAAAGCATATTTAAATCTTCACCAATACCTTTAAAAGCCATCCAAACACCAGCAGGAACTGTTAGTCTTTGATAGTTTTCTTGAGATAAAATAAGACTAAAGAATTGATTCTTAGTTGAAGAATCAATTCTGTCATCATAAATAATAAATTCAACAGCCCCAATAGGAACAATTAAATTTAATACCATGACAGTGTGTTTTTTCCAACCTTTTATTTCATCTTTTATTACAGTTGAAAAATATGCTTCACCAAAAGATTTATATCCATTATCACTTTGCTTCATAGCATGATATAAATCCCCTTTAGGATTAACAATTTGCTTTAAAGGAGTAAGAATTACTCCTTCAATTATTTTGTCCATGAAAGCTCTCTTTTTTCTGCAAGGCTTGAATACTCTTCTATTTGTTCTTTTGTTTTTTTATACATATCAGTAGAAGTTTTATAAAAGTCATAATACCATTCACTCGTAAATTTAATAGTGTCTTTATACTCTAAAGTAGCTTGCCAGTTTAAATATCCTAAAGCTTTATCACAATTTAATTTTAAAAGTCCAGCTTCATGAAATGGAATATTAGCCGTTACTTCATAAGCATCTTTAGGATTTGAGAAGTTCCAATATTTACTCAAATCAATTAATAGTTCTTCAACAGTTCTATTTTGCTCAGCTCTTGGACCAAAGTTATATCCTTCACCATTAAATGAATCATCATTGTGTAAAGCCTGACCTAGATTTAAATAACCACTTAATGGCTCTAAAACGTGTTGCCAAGGACGTGTGGCTTTTGGACTTCTTATTTCTACAGTTTTACCTTCACTCCAGTTTTGCATACAATCAACTACGATTCTATCTTTAGCCCAATCTCCACCACCAATTACATTTCCAGCTCTTGCAATTGCTAATTTTACATTTGAGTTTTCATTTTTGAAAAATGAGTAATAATATGATTTAATAATTAATTCAGCAGCACCTTTAGAACCACTATAAATATCTTTTCCACCCATTTGATCATCTTCTTTATAACCCCAGATTTGCTCTACATTATCATATGCTTTATCACTTGTAATTATAATTGCTGTACATTTTTTATTTAAAGTTTTTAAAGCTTCTAAAATATTTGCAGTTCCCATAACATTTGATGAAATAGTTTCAATAGGCTCACTATATGAAGTTGAAACAATAGCTTGTGCAGCTAAGTGAAATAAAAATTCTGGTTTTTCTTCATCAATAATTTTAGTAATTGCATCAAGATTTCTAATATCTTCTTTATAATGAGTGATTTTAGATTGTAAATCAAGCTTAAGAAACATAGATGGACTTGTTGGAATATCTTTTGAAATTCCAACAACTTTTGCACCTAAACTAAGTAACCAAACACTAAGCCATGTTCCTTTAAATCCTGTATGACCAGTGATTAAAACTTTTTTATCTTTATATATATTGTTAAACATTACTATTTATCCCAAATCTTCCATGGAGCTTTATTTTCATCCCACATTTCATTTAATATATTTTTATCTCTAAGAGTATCCATAGGCATCCAAAAATCATTGTGTTTATATGTAAATAATTCACCATCTTTTGCAAGATTCTTTAAAGGTGCTTGTTCAAAAACTGTACTATTACCTTCTGTTATATAATCAAATACTTCTGGTTCACATACAAAGTATCCAGCATTTATCCAAGAACCATCGCCTTTTGGTTTTTCTTGAAATGATTTTACTTGATCATTTTCAGCAATATCAAGTGCTCCAAATCTTCCATCTGGTTGTGCTGAAGTCATAGTCATTATTTTCCCATGAGATTTATGAAATTTTAGTAAATCATCAATATTTATATTAGCAACACCATCACCATATGTTAATAAGAAAGGTTCATTGCCTATAAATTTTTGTGCTTTTTTTATTCTTCCACCGGTCATACTATTTAATCCAGTATCAAGTAAAGTTACCTTCCAAGGTTCACTTGAGTTGTTTAAAATCTCTATTTTGTTATCTTTTAAATCAATTGTAACATCACTTTGATGTAAGAAATAGTTAGCAAAATATTCTTTTATATAATAACCCTTATATCCAAGAAGTATGACAAATTCATTTATTCCATAAGTTGAATAAATCTTCATAATATGCCATAAAATAGGCTTTTCACCTATCTCTACCATAGGCTTTGGTCTTAGGTCAGTTTCTTCACTTAATCTTGTTCCAAAACCACCTGCTAAAATAACTGCTTTCATAAATCCTCTAATAATAGTTAATTTTTTCGTTATTTTAATGTAATTATCTTGTGTAATAGATAAATTTTGCTCGAAAAAACTATTTTCGTGGTTTTATCATAATAATAGATATTATTTATTTTGTATATTTATGATATAATTTTTATTTATTAAGGACATAACAAAAACATATGCAAAAACCTATTTTTCAAAGTACTTTCTTTTTTATTTTAATTTTATTTGTACTTTTTTCTATGTCTTTGTCAATAGTAAGTATTAATGCTGGAATTAATATACGAATCGGTCAGTTAGCTATTTTATTAATGTTTGGATTCGTATTATTAGATGATTTAAAGAATAAAAGTATTAATGAAACTCTTCTTGTATTTTTTATTTTTTTTGCGATACTTCTTACTTTTGTTAGTAGAAGTTCAAGTTATTCAAAAATAGATGAAATGAAATTTGTTATTAAGTATATGCTGATTTTTCCAGCTACTTTTTATATAGGCCAGTGGAGTGTTAGAAATTTTAAAATTGAAGATTTTTTCAAAGTAATTGAGATTTCTTTAGCTTCCTATATATTAATGGCATTTATACTTTCTGTTTATCCTATTGGGTTTTTATATAATGATAGAGGTGAACTAAGTGGCTTTCAAGGAACATTTCTTGAGACAGGTTGGTTTGCTTTAGTTGTGGGAGCTTTTACAATATCATCTATTTTAGGAAGACTTGATTTTAATTTAAAGTTTTCAAAAGTTCAATATATATTATATTTTTTCTCAATGATTGCATTGGTTTTATCAAAGAATAAAACAATCTGGATGGGAATATTTTTAATAATAACTTTTATTATACTTTTTAAATCTATCATTGCAAGTAAAGAAAATGTAAAAGAGTCTGTAAAGAAGTTAAAAGCAATAAATTCTTTTTATTTTATCTTTGCTTTTATTGTTTTTGTTACATTGTTTTTTGCAGTTAATTCAATTCTAGCAGAACCAATAGTAAGTGTAGCAATGCTTGAAGAAAAGCTAAATGATGAAAGAGGAAAAGCATATCTTGTAGCCATAAGATTAATAGAAAATAGTGATTGGTTTGGTGGATATGGATTTGGATTTATTCAACAATATTTTTCTGTTTATACAGATGAAATTATCGGACTTGATGAAAATTCTGGAATGATATTTAATTCATATTTAGATGTATGGATTTCAGTTGGAATTTTAGGAGTATTATTTCATTTTTTACTTTTAAAATTTGCATTTTCAAGAACACATTTATTAACAATGATACTTCCAATTTATTGGTTCATTGCAGCTAATACAAATCCAACTATTGGAGATGAATACTATTATTTATTCTTAGGAATATCTTATGGTTTAATAATTAAATATAAAAAAGAAGGGAGTGTATAATGAAAAAAATAGCTTTTGTAGCAACAGCATATATAAAAAACTATGATGGAATAAGTGTATATACAGAAAATTTATTATTAGAGTTTTTAAAACAAATACAAGATCAAGATATAAGCGTTGATATATATACAGGTAGTTCTGTAATTGAACTTTTAAAAAATAGAATTTCAAAAGAAAACTTATTAAATGAAAAGATTAGTATAAAGTCTGTAAATGATTCAAAGTTTATTTCTAAAATCTTAGATCTAAATTTTCAATTAATAAAAAATGCAAAGTATGATTTGATTTTTATGTCAAATTTCATGCCTACTGTTTTTTTAGCTTCAAAAACATTAAAAGTTATACATGATTTTTCTGTGAATAATTTTTCTGAATTATATTCAAAAGGCTATTTAAAATATCATAATATGCTACTTTCTTATGCTAAATATTTTGATCATGCTATTGGATATATATCTAATACTACATTGGCTGATTTAAATAAATTTCACAAAATCAATCCTTCAAATAAAAAATTATTGCATCTTCAAAATGGAATACCTTTTAAAGTAAAAAACTATGAAAGACCAAGTGATGAACAAAGTCTTGAAAAATATAAGAAAAGAGATCTTAGTTTTCTAGTAGTTGGAAGAATTAATAAGCATAAAGGCTTTGATAGAATCTTAGAATTTTGTGAATATTTTGATAAAACAGAAAATATAAACTCTTTTGACTCTGTAACTTTAAATATTGTAGGAAAACAAACAGATGAAACTACACAGATTTTTAAAGATTTAAATCTTCAAAATATAAAACTTGTTTTTCATGGATTTTTAAGTGATGAAGATTTAAATCCATTATATATAAAATCACATTTTTGTCTATTTTTATCAAGAAATGAAGGTTATGGAATACCTTTAGTTGAAGCAATGTGGTTTAAATCAATTCCAATTATCTCAAATATTCCAATATTTGATGAAATTATGACAAATGAATATCCAAAATTTGATGATAAGACAAATTATACTTCAAGCATAGTTGAATTTGTAAATAAAATATTTGATGATATTACTTACTTAAAAAAACAAAAAGAGTTTATTGAAACGATTGTTTTAAATGAACAAACAGGTTATGAAAAAGCAGCAAAAAATCTAGTAAAATTTATAGAAAAACTATAAGAGGAAAAATGAACAGAAAAAAAATATATATATCAGTAGTATCACACCATCAAGAAGATCTTATTATTGGTAATTTAAAAAATCTAGATTTAAAAAATGAACTGTTTGATATTAAATTAATATTAATTGATAATACAAATTCAAGTAAGCTTGAAAACTTTGCGCAAGAGAATAATCATCTATATTATGCCGATGATAAAACAAGAGGATATGGCGAAAACCATAATAAAAGTTTCAAAATAGCAAATGTGCAAGATGAAGATATATTTATAGTATGTAATCCAGATGTTATTTTAGAAAAAGAGCAGTTATTAGGAATGTTAAGTGATTTTATATCAAATAATAGAGATTTTGGGAATGTAACTTGTTATTATGATAAAGAAAAAACGATTCTTTCAAATCCTGATAGATATTTTCCATATTTTTTTAATTTCGTTGTTTCTATAATTTTACGAAAAAGATTACATTATGGAACAAACTTTGATGTAACTCATCCTGAGTGGATTTCAGGTGAATATATGATGATTAAAGGTGAAGTATATAATAGATTAAATGGCTTTGATGAAGATTATTTTATGTATGTGGAAGATATTGATTTATGTTATAGAGCAAATGAATTAGGTATAAAAATTACTCATAATAAAAATTACTATATAATACATGAAACACAAATGGATAGCAGAAATGTTTTATCAAATAGATTTAAAATGCATTTTAAATCAGTTTTTATATACTTGAAAAAACATAAAATTTTTGGATTAATAAAGATAGCAAAATGAAAATTCTTTTTAAATTTTTAATATTATTTATTTTAAGTATTACTTGTAATGCTACAAGCTATGATATTGAAAATTTAGATAAAAAAGATAAACAATCAATTGAGATTTTAAACACTTATTTAAAACAAACTGATTTTAAAATGCAAGATTTTCCTAATATAAATTTTGTTTTAGGAACCAAAGAGACTATTTCTTCAATAAACAAACTTCTATATAATGAAATAAATAAATTTAAAAACGATGCATATATAATAAAACTAATAGATGATAATATTTATATAATTGGTAAAAACCAAAGAAGCTTAATATATGGCATATATTCTTTTCTTGAAAGAAATTTACAATACAAATTTTTATCAAAAAGCTTTGAAATAATTCCAGAAAAAAGCTTTGTAAAAAAAGATGATATAAACTATGAATCAGAAGCTAGGTTTGAATATAGAGAAATATTCACCCATGAGCTAGAAGATAATAGTTTTGCTTTAAAACTTGGCTTAAATGGAGCCTTTGGGCATAAATCAAAAAAGAATGATGAGAATTTTATAAATATTTATAATGATTTTACTCCTTTTGAATTAATTCCTTTAAAGCATGAAAAATTAAATAGAGAATTCTTTTGTGCAGGACAACTCGATTTTGCATTAAACGGTGTTCAAGAGTTGGCAAATGAAAATTTTCAAAAAAAAACAATAGATATAAAAAATAAACAAAAGGATATATTTTATATTTCCCATGAAGATAGATTATCTTATTGTCAATCATCTGAAAGTATGCAATTAATAAATAAATATAACTCCACAACAGCGCCTTTTTTAGATTATGCAAATTATATTGCAAAAATGAATCCAGAAAAAAACATATTTGCAGAAGCATATCAATGGAGTAGAAAAGCTCCTAATAATTTTATAAATATGCAGCCAAATTTAAATATCATATTTTCAGATATAGAAGCAGATTTTTCAAAGCCAATAGATAGTCTTATAAATAAAGATATATATACTGATTTGCAATCTTGGAATAAATACAAAAAAGATATATTTATCTGGCATTATATAACAAACTTTAATGGCTATTTACAGCCATTTCCAAATGTAAATACAACAGCAAAAGATATAAAAACTTTTGCAAAAAATACTCAAGTAAAAGGTGTTTTTTTACAAGGAGCATATGAAACTAGCTTTAGTGAACTATCAAATTTAAGAGCTTGGGTTTTCTCAAAACTTTTATGGAATCCAACATTGGATGAAAAAAGATTAATAAAAGAGTTTTCGTATTACTATTATAAAGATTCTTATAATGATATTTTAGAATATTTTGAATTATTAGAAAACTCTGTACTTGAAACAAACTCTAAACTTTTGGTGAAAACATCTGTTAATTCAAGATATTTAAATGAAGATTTTATTAAAAAATCAAAGATTATTTTAAATAGAGCATTATCAAAAGTTTCTAAAAACTCAATTTATTATAAACACATTCTTGAACTATATGCTTCAATTGATTATGTACAGTTATTAAATGGAACAATTTCAAATGAAGATAAAAAGAGATTTAAAGATTTTTTACTTAAAAATGACATAAAATATTACGCAGAAAGTGCATCAATAGATTCTTTAATGGCGTATTTTGATATGAAAAGAGTAAATCCAAAAACTCCAAAAGCTGTAACAAATAATACAATTGAGTGGCTTGATTTTCAAGAGTATGAGTTAAAACTTTGTTGTTCTCAAATCGTTGAGGATAAAAAAGCATCTTCTTTAAGTGCTGCTAGAATGACAGGGGATAAATCAGATTGGGGATTCCAACTTGACCTTAGCTCAATACCAAAAGGAAAGTGGAAAATTTTTGCAAGTGTAAGAATTGAAAAAAATGATAAACTATCACTTATAGATTATGTAAATCCTGCTTTTTATTATGGTGTATATGATAAAGGTATTAAAAACCTTGCATTAATTAACACGGTTAAAGATGAAGAATATCACGAAATAAATATAGCAAATCTAGATATAGAAGATAATGAAATAGGGCAGGTTTGGATTAGACCAGCTGCTAGTGATAATGTGAAATATCTTTATATTGATAGGATTTTTGTAATCAAAGAATAAGTATTAATAAAGAGGTGTAATTGAATTTAATAACAGAGAAAAACTTATCAAAGACAATTATTTTTACTTTTATAATAATTATGACTTCTATGATATTTGCAATTTCTTATTTTTATGTACATAATACTTACGATAACTTCGAACTTGAGATGGATAAGTTTGTAAAAGAATATTATGCAGATAAAAAAAAGACTTTAAAAAAAGAGATAAATACTGTAATTGATATTTTAAATTACAATATTGCAAAATCAAACTTAGATGATGAGAGCTTAAAAATAGATGCAATAAGGCTTTTAAATAATATCACCTTTGAAGAAAATAGTAGTAACTATTTTTTCGTGTATGAAGTTGAAAATATGCAAGGTGGCGATGACTTTGCAAGGCTCGTTGTAAATCCTAACAGACCTGATTTAGTTGGGACTTTAATATCTACAAATTATAAAGATGAAGATGGAAAAAAATTTAGAGAAGATTTTTTGCGAGATATTCGAGTGAATAAAGAGTCTTTTACTCAATATTCCTATAAAAAACCAAAATCTAATGAATCAAAACAAAAACTTTCATACTTTAAATATTATGAAAAATGGAATTGGATTCTTGCGGTTGGAGTTTATACTGATGATATTGAAGATGAAATAGCAATAAAAAAAAGAGATTTAAAAATAAAAATTAAAGATCAAGTGGTTCAAAATGTAGTTCTATTTGCAATGTTTTTATCAATAGCGATTTTAATATCAATAGTAATTTCACAAAAAATTGATGAGGTATTAAAAAGTTACGAAAATAAAGTTAAGCTAAATGCAAAAGAGCTTGAAGAATTAAATGAATCCTTAGAGTTAAAGGTTCAAAAAGAGATTGAAAAGAATAGAGAAAAAGAGCAATTACTTGTACAAAAATCGAAATTTATAGCCCTTGGTGAGATGATTTCAAATATTGCACATCAATGGAGACAGCCTTTAAGTGAGATATCTTCTATTTTAATGTTTATTAGATTTAAACAAAGCATTAATGATTTAGATAAAGAAACTATGAATCAAAAACTTCTTGAAGCAGATAATGTTTTAGATTTCATGTCCCATACTATTGATGATTTTAGAAACTTTTTTATTCCAAAAAAGGAAAAAGAGGAGTTTTTATTATATAAAGTAGTAGATATTGTAATAAATATTGTCTCTAGTACTTTACAAAATTATAATATAAAACTTGAAATAAATATTGATAAAAATATTGTTTTAAATACATATTTAAATGAATATGAGCAAGTTTTATTAAATATTATAAATAATGCAAAAGATATTTTAATTGAAAAAAAAATAAAAAATCCAATCATAAAAATAAGTGCAGCACAAGATGAAGATTATATTATTTTATATATAGAAGATAATGGTGGTGGTATTTTTGTTGTTCCAAAAGGAAAAATATTTGAACCATATTTCACAACAAAAGAGCATAGTAATGGCACAGGAATAGGTCTTTATATGTCTAAAATAATTGTGGATAAAAATATGAAGGGAAAACTAAAAGTAAAAAATACAAAAACAGGTGCAAGATTTGCAGTTTATACACCAAAAATTTTACTTGAAGAAAATAATGAAATTATTTAAAAATAGATTTATCGCACATAGAGGTTTGCATAAAAATAAAATTATTCCTGAAAACTCAATGTTAGCTTTTAAAGCAGCAATAGAAAAAAACTATGCAATTGAGTTTGATATAAATATCACAAAAGATAATCAAATAGTAGTTTTTCACGACGATGATTTAAATCGTTTATGTAATAAAAAAGAAAATATTGAAGATGTAAGTTATGATTTTTTAAAAGATTTAAATTTATATGAAAGCAATGAAAAGATTCCTTTGTTAAAAGAATTATTAGATGAAGTTGCAGGAAAAATTCCATTAATAATCGAAATAAAAAAACATAAAAATATTGGTTTATTAGAAAATATTTTACTTGAAATGCTAAAAGAGTATAAAGGTGAATATTTTATTTGTTCTTTTGAAAAGGATATTTTATTTTGGCTAGAAAAAAATAAACCTAAGGAAAGAAGAGGTTTGATTTTTGGAAGTTTGCCAATAAAATTTAAGAAGTATGAAAAGATAGCTTTTTTATATAAATATTTTAAAAGCAAAGCAGATTTTATTTCATTAGAAGATAAATTAATAGATAGTTCAATTTATGATTTTTGTAAGAAAAAAGAGCTAGATATTGTTGTTTGGACGATAAAAGATAAAAAAAGTTTTCAAAATATTGATAAAAAAGTATCAGCAGTTATTTTTGAAAACTTTATAATTTAAAAAAGAAAGAGAATAAATCTCTTTCTTTTTTATCCATACATTAATCTTGGTAACCATAGAGAAATAGCTGGAATATACGTAACCATAACAAGACCAACAAGTAAAATTGCAGTCATTGGTAAAGATGCAACTATTACGTCTTTCAAGCTTAATCCCGTTATTCCGCTGGCCACAAAGAGATTGAGTCCAACAGGTGGGGTTATCATTCCTATTTCCATATTTACAACCATAATAACACCTAAATGAATTGGATCTATTCCTAAAGCCATTCCAATTGGTAGTAATAATGGTACTGTAATCATTACCACAGAACTAGGTTCCATAAATTGTCCCATTAGTAAAAGTAAGATATTTACTATTAAAAGGAACATTAAAGGACCAACATTTGCTTCTAATATCATTTGCGTGATATGGTGAGGAATTTGCTCATCTGTTAAGAAGTGAGCAAATAACATTGCATTTGCAATAATAAAGAAAATCATTGAGCTGGTTTGTGCCGAGTCTAAAATGATTCTATATAAATCCCTATATTTTGTATCTTTATAAATAAAGAACGATACAAAAAATGCATACATAACACTGAATGCACCAGCTTCAGTTGGAGTAAAAATTCCTCCATAAATTCCACCAATAACAATAACAATGATTAATAAAGCCCAAAAAGCATCTTTAAAGGCAATAAATCTTTCTTTGAAAGTAGCTGGTTGTGAAGCTTTAAAACCACTTCTTTTAGCTAGGACATAT
The DNA here is from genome assembly GCA_017995775.1 of Aliarcobacter sp. Classification (GTDB taxonomy): domain Bacteria; phylum Campylobacterota; class Campylobacteria; order Campylobacterales; family Arcobacteraceae; genus Aliarcobacter. The sequence continues at coordinate 12,229 of JAGOIF010000025.1, read as the reverse complement.
GTAGCAATCATCATCATTGCACCAATCATAAGACCAGGAACAACCCCTGCCATGAAAAGTTTTCCAATAGATTGATCCGCTGTTACCCCAAATACGATAAATACAATTGATGGTGGAATTAAAATACCTAAAGTTCCAGATGTTGCAATTGTACCTATGGCAAATTGTTCATTATAACCAGCTTGCTTAATTGCTCCATACATAACAGAACCAATAGCAGCAACAGTTGCTGGAGAACTTCCACTTACAGCTGCAAAAATAATAGATGCTAAAATAGCTGCAATTGGAAGACCACCTGGAAGATGTCCTACTAAGCTTTTTGCAAAATTAATAATTCTAGTTGCAGATGAACCTCGTGAAAGTAAAGAACCAGCCAAAATAAACATAGGAATCGCCATAAGCGTATACTTATTTAATCCATCAAAAATTTTAGATGAAATTCCCATTAAATCCATATCTGTAAAAAGAAATGAAGTGATTAAAGTTGTAGCTCCCAAAGAAACAGCAACCGGAACTCCTATTAACATAAGAGCGAAAAGTAAAATAAATAAAGTAGCAATAACCATACTATTTTTCTCCTTGTGATTTAACTTCGTGAATTACTGCTTCATGTTCACTAAATATTTTAACGTCAGATGAATCTGTTTTATAAATTTCAACTAATTTTTCAGCAGATCTATAAGCAGCCAATGCAAAAGCAATAGGTAGCACAAGATGTGGAATCCATAAAGGTATTTCTAAATCGATACTCATTTCACCGAAATCTACTAACATAAGAACAAGTTGATATCCAAAATAAGATATTAAAGCAAGATATATAATTGAAACCAAGTTTGCAAACATCAAAAAGCCTTTGGTGACTGCAGGTGGAAACTTTTCTATAATTAAACTCACAGAAATATGAGCCCCTTGTTTAAATCCATAAGCAGCTCCAAAAAGTGCAGCCCAGATAAAAAGATAGTTCGTAAGTTCAGCAGCCCAAGTAAGACTCATATCAAATGCATATCTTAAGATTACATTTATAAAGGCTAGTAAAACCCCAAGTGACAGTCCAAGGACTGCCATTGTTTGATTTATTGTACTTACAATAATATCAATGATTTGAAAGAATTTTTTCATATTTCTACTTTATTATTTAACGTCAATTGCTTTTTTGATTAAATCTTCACCAATTACATCGTAAAATTTAGGATATACAGAAGACATAACTTTTTGCCATTGTTGTTTTTGATCAGCTGTTAATTCAATAATCTGAAGCTTATTAGTATCTTTAGCATATTTTCTTAACTCAGCCATAATTTTTTCATCTTCTTCTAAAGACTCTTTTCTTTCAAGTGCTGTAGCTTCTTTCATAGCTTGTGTTACTTTTTCTTGAAGGTCTTTTGGAAGCTTATTCCAGAATTGCTCATTCATAACTACTAAATAACCTAAATAACCATGGCTACTTAAAGTTAAACTTGATTGTACTTCATGGAATTTTTTTGTATAAAAGTTTGATAATGGATTTTCAGTTCCATCAACAACACCTTGTTGAAGTGCTGAATAAACTTCTGAAAATGGAAGAACTTGTGGATTTCCACCGATTGCTTTAAATTGTGCTTCTAAAACTTTTGAACTTTGAATTCTATATTTTTTTCCAGCAGCATCTTCTGGTAATACAATTGGTTTTGCATTTGTTGAGAAATGTTTAAAACCTGCATCCCAATAATCAAGTGCAATCATTTGTTTTTTTTCATTAACTTTAGATTTTAAAATATCACCAACTTCTCCATCCATAACTTTATATAAATGATCTTTGTCTCTAAAAATAAAAGGTAAATCAAAAAGTTGCATTTGTGGAGCAACGCTTGTAAACTTTGATAAACTAGGCATAATTAATTGAACATTGTTCATAGCAAGTGCTTTAATTTCTTCACCATCACCATATAATTGTGAGTTTGGGAATACTTGAACGTCAATTTTTCCGCCTGTTAGCTCTTCAATTCTTTTTTCAAGAAAATCAGCTGCTTTTCCTTTTGGAGTACTTGCACTTACAACGTGACTTACTTTCATTGTATAATCAGCTGCAAATCCTGCAGTTGCAAGCATTGCTGCTGTTATTGTTCCTATTACTAATCTTTTCATATCTGGTTTTCTCCTTAGATTTTGATGTAAAATGATTATAGTTAAAAGTTGTGTAAGTATTATGTAGAATATAATTTTTTTAATATGATTGAGTATATATGAAAAAAAATGTATAAATATTATACAGATTAGTAAAAAATAATTAAATTTTTTCTACTATAATTTATGAACTGTAAAATTTTAATATACAAAATTAACATAAAGGAAAATTATGGGGTGCAATTTAGACTTACTAACTTCTTTTAAAGATAATTGTGGATTTGGTTTAGTAGCTGATATGAAAAACCGACCAAGTCATAAAAATCTGGAAGATGCAATAACTTCCCTTGAAAGAATGATGCACAGAGGTGCTGTGGCGGCTGATGGTAAAACAGGAGATGGTTCTGGATTACTTGTATCTATGCCTGATTTATTTATGCGAAAAATAGCAAAGCAAAAAGATGTTGATTTGCCAGAAATCTATGCTGTTGCTATGATCTTTACCCGTGATTTATCAGATATTAAAACATTCAAAGAGTATTGTGAAAATAATGATTTAAAAGTATTATTAACAAGAACAGTTCCCGTTGATATTGATGCTTTAGGTCAACAAGCATTGGATAGTTTACCTACAATAATACAAGTATTTGTTGTGCCAAGTACTTTAATGACATCAAAAAGATTTGATGCAATGCTTTATTTAACAAGAAAAGAGTGTGAACACAAACTTGTAGATAAAAAAGACTTCTATATCCCAACTTTTTCTTCAAAAGTAATAGCCTATAAAGGGCTAATTATGCCTACTTATATTAGACATTTTTATACAGATTTAAAAGATGAAGATTTTCAAATCACATTTTCATTATTTCATCAAAGATTTTCAACAAATACTCTTCCTTTATGGAGGTTAGCACAACCATTTAGAGCAATCGCACACAATGGTGAAATAAATTCTGTTGAAGCAAATAGATTTAATGCAGAAGTTAAATCAGAACAATTAAAATCAGAAGTTTTTTCACAAGAAGAGATGAAAAGATTACTTCCAATTTTACAAAATATTGGTTCTGATTCTACATCTTTAGATAATATGTTTGAGTTTTTATTAATAAATGGAGTTGATTTTTTTAAAGCTGCAAGAAGCTTAATACCAGCACCTTGGCAAAATGCTCCCCATATGGATTCTAATTTAAGAGCTTTTTATGAGTACACAGCAACTGCAATGGAAGCATGGGATGGACCGGCTGCTGTTTCATTAACGGATGGAAGACATATTGGATGTTTAATTGATAGAAATGGATTAAGACCATCAAAATATGTTATTACAAAAGATGATAAATTATATATTACATCTGAGTATGGAACTCTAAATATTAAAGATGACAATATTTTAGAACGAGGAAGATTACAATCAGGACAAATGATTGCCCTTGATTTAAAACATGGGAAAATTCTAAAAGAAGAGGATATTAATAACTATTTAAAATCATCACAACATTACACAAGATGGTTAAATGATGATATGGATTATGTTCAAGAGTATATCGAAGATACTTTTTTAAATGTAAAAGATTATAAAATCGAGAATTTAGAGAAAAAACAAAAATACTATAACATCACATATGAAATATTAGATCAAGTAATAGAACCAATGGCAAAAGAGGGAAAAGAACCAGTTGGCTCTATGGGAGATGATACTCCATTGGCTTGTTTTTCTCAAGTAAATAGAAATTTTACTGATTTTTTTAGACAAAAATTTGCACAAGTTACAAATCCTCCAATTGATCCATATAGAGAAAAAGTTGTAATGTCACTTGAAACTGGATTTGGAAGAGTTCATAATATTTTGGATGAAAAACCAGAATATGCTAAAAGATTAAAAGTAACAAGTCCTATTTTAATGAAAGAAAAGTATGACATTATTTACTCTTTTGGAGATGAAAAATCACCAAGATATGATAAATATTATAAAAATAGAGTATTTGCAACTACTTTTAAAACAAATCTAAAAGCATCTTTAGAAAAACTTGCTTCTTATGTAATAAAAGCTGTAAAACATGATGCGGTTTCTATAATTATTTTAGATGATAGAACACTTAATGAAAATGAAAAAGTAATCCCAGCTGCAATGGCTGTAGGATTTGTTAATCAACAATTATTAAAAGAAGAGATAAAACACAGCGTTTCAATTGTAATAATAACAGGTGAAGTTTATGATCCACATATGGCAGCTGTTTTAGTAGGATTTGGTTGTACTGCAATTTATCCATATATGATGTATGCATCTACTGTTGGATTTTTTCAAAGAGAAAAACCAAGTAAATATGAGATGCAAAAACTGCTAAAAAATACTCAAAAATCTGTAAATGCAGGATTATTAAAAATCATGTCAAAAATGGGTATTTGTACCATTGCATCTTATAGAAATTCAGGTTTATTTGATATTGTAGGACTTAGTGATGAAATTGTAAATGATTGTTTTACAGGTGCTCATTCTGATTTAGCTGGTTTAACATATGCTGATATTGAAGAAAGAATTAATAAATCACATAATAATGCATTTAAAGAAGAAAATACAATTTTCCCACTTGATTTAGGTGGATTTTATAAGTATTCAAATGGTGGGGAATACCATGATTATGGACCTGCTACTACAAAAGCTATGCATAATAAAAAAGCTGCTGTAAAAGAGGATATTACAGATTTTGAAGGTTTACGAGATTTAGTTAATAATAGAGATAAAAAGTTTATTAGAGATTTCTTTGAATTTAATTCAGACAGAACTGCAATTGATATAAGTGATGTTGAAACAAAAGAAGATATTTTTAAAAGATTCTCAACAGCTGCTATGTCACTTGGTTCAATTTCACCAGAAGCTCACGAAGCAATGGCAACAGCTATGAATACAATTGGTGGTATGAGTAACTCAGGTGAGGGCGGAGAAGATTCAAAAAGATTTGGAACTATTAAAAACTCTAGAATCAAACAAGTTGCATCGGGAAGATTTGGTGTAACGCCAGCTTATTTAAGATCTGCTGATGAATTACAAATAAAAGTAGCTCAAGGGGCAAAACCAGGTGAAGGTGGACAATTACCAGGTCATAAAGTAACAGCACTTATAGCAACACTTAGACACACCGTTGCTGGTGTTACACTTATTTCACCACCACCACACCATGACATTTATTCAATTGAAGATTTAGCTCAGTTAATTTTTGACTTAAAACAAGTTAATCCACTTGCAAAAATTACGGTTAAATTAGTTTCATCAATTGGTGTTGGAACCATTGCAGCTGGAGTTGCAAAAGCTTATGCTGATAAGATTATTATTTCAGGTGGAGATGGAGGAACGGGAGCTGCTCCTTTAACTTCTATTAAACATGCTGGAAATCCTTGGGAAATGGGACTTAGTGAAGCTCATAATGCTTTAAAAGCAAACCATTTAAGACAAATGGTTCATCTTCAAACAGATGGTGGATTAAAAACAGGTCTTGATGTAATAAAAGCAGCAATGTTAGGAGCTGAATCTTATGCCTTTGGAACAGCTTCTTTAACACTTCTTGGATGTAAAATCTTAAGAATTTGCCATACAAATAAGTGTTCAGTTGGAGTTGCAACTCAAGATGAAAACTTAAGAGATTTCTTTACAGGAACAGTTGATAGATTGATTTCTTATTTTACTTTTATAGCAGAAGATGTTAGAAATATTCTTGCTTCATTAGGTTATAAAACAATAGAAGAAATCGTTGGAAGATCTGATTTACTAAAAGTAATTGATGATAAATTTGCACAAAAATTTGATTTCCAAAATATCTTAAGAAGAATAGAGGGAATTGATACTTGTCAAAAAGAGACAAATGCTCCTTTTGATGATAATAAATTTGAAAAAGAGCTATTGAAAAAAGTTCATAGAACAATAGAAAACCCTAATTCACCAATAAAAGTAAATATAGAAATTTCTAATATAAATAGATCATTTGGTGCTTTGATTTCTGGAGAAATAGCAAGATTTTATGGAGATAAAGGATTACCTGAAAACTCTATAAACATAAATTTAAAAGGAATCGCAGGTCAATCTTTTGGAGCATTTTTATCAAAAGGTATGAATTTACATTTATATGGTGTTGCAAATGATTATGTTGGAAAAGGTATGAATGGTGGGAAAATCATCATAAGCCCAGCTCATCAAGGTAAAAATTTTGCAGGTGCTGGAAATACATGTTTATATGGAGCAACTGGTGGAAAACTTTATATAAGAGCAACTGTTGGTGAAAGATTCGCTGTTAGAAATTCAGGTTGCACAACCGTAGTTGAAGGAACAGGAGATAATGCTTGTGAATATATGACAGGTGGAATCGCGGTTATTTTAGGAAATACGGGTATTAACTTTGGAGCTGGAATGACGGGTGGTTTAGCATTTATTTATGACCCTGAAAAAATATTTGTTGATAAAATGAATCAAGAATTGGTTGAATCAGTAAGAATTGATACAGATGATACGGAGAGAGAAAGATTATTTTTAAAAAGATTACTATTAGATTATTTACATGAAACAGATAGTGAAACAGCAGATAAAATATTACAAAATTACAGAGCAGAAATTAGAAACTTTTGGATGATAAAACCAAAAAATATGACTGTATTACCGCTAGATCCAGACAAGGGAGATTAAAAAGATGTTGAATTTTACAAAATTTGAAAGAATTAATCCTGAAAAAAGAGATGTACTTCAAAGATTAAAAGATTTTAATGAAGTGTATCAAGTATTCACAAAACAAAGAGCAGTTGAACAATCTGATAGATGTATGCAATGTGGTGATCCATATTGTCATACAGGATGTCCATTAGGAAATTATATTCCAGCTTGGTTAAAACAAACTGTTGTTAAAAATCCAGATATGGCATTTGCTTTATCAAATGAAACATCACCTTTTCCTGAAATCTTAGGAAGAATCTGTCCTCAAGATGTATTATGTGAAGGCGCATGTTCATTAAATACAGGTCATGGAGCAATATCTATTGGTGCTGTTGAAACTTATATTTCAGAAGATGCCTTTGATAGAGGAATTAAACTTAAATTTCCAGAACAGAAAAATGATAAAAAAGTAGCAATCGTAGGTTCAGGGCCAGCTGGAATTTCAGCAGCAACTTTTCTTTTAAGAAAGGGTTTTAACGTTGAAATGTTTGAGCGAGCAGATCGAGCAGGTGGACTTTTAATGTATGGAATTCCAGGATTTAAGCTTGATAAAACAACAGTTGATAGAAGAATTAATTGGTTATTAGAAGCTGGAATGAAATTACACACATCTTGTGAAATAGGACATGATAAATCAATAGGTGAACTTGAAAAAGATTTTGATGCAATATTTTTAGGAATTGGCTCAACTGCTAGTAATGAAGTAAAAATAGAAGGTGAAAAATCTTCAAATGTACATTTTGCAATTGATTTTTTAACAGGAATTCAAAAAAGAAATCTTGGTAGTAAAAATGTTAGTTATATAGATGTAACAGATAAAAAAGTAGTTGTAATTGGTGGTGGAGACACTGCTATGGACTGCGTTAGAACATCTGTACGAGAAGGTGCTATCAGTGTTAAGTGTCTTTATAGAAGAGATGAAGCAAATATGCCAGGATCTAAAAAAGAAGTGATAAATGCAAAAGAAGAGGGTGTTGAATTTGTATTTAATGTAAGCCCAAAATCTATAAAAGTTGAAAAAAATTTAGCAATTGGTGTTGAATTACTTAAAACTTCTATGGGTAAAGCAGATACAAGTGAAAGACAAAAAGTTGTATTAATTGAGGGAAGTGAATATTTTGAAGAAGCTGATGTTATTATTTTAGCCCTTGGATTTTCTCCTGAAGTTCCAGAGTTTTTAAAAGAGTTAAATGTTGAAACAAACTCATGGGGTGGAATAATAATAGACTCAAAATTTAGAACATCAAACAAAAAAGTTTATGCAGGTGGAGATTGCCAAAGAGGTGCCCACTTAGCTGTTACAGCTGCTGTTGATGGAAGAGAAGCTGCAAAAGCCATAATAAAAGAGTTGTTATAAAAAATGAATAAAAATATACCAGCTTTATATAAAGAATCTTTTATAAAGGCTGTAATAAATGCCAATAAAGAGCTTTATACATATATAAATAAAAATATATCTTTAAAAGATTATGAGTACACTAATTCTACGGGTTTTGGTGGAGATAACTCTTTGAAGATAGATATAATCGCAGAAAATATCTTCATAAAATATTTAGAAGAGTTCGGAAATATCTATTCAGAAGAGTGTGGATTAAAAAGCTCAAACAAAGAGTTTACAATAGTAATTGATCCAATAGATGGAAGTAATAATTTTTATTCAAATCTTCCATATTATGGAACCTCGGTAGCTTTACAAAAAGATGGAATCACAATAGCTGGATTTGTAACAAATTTAATAAATGCAATTATTACATATAGAGCTTTTGATGATGAGGTAAAACATATTTCTTTAGTAACTTTGGAAGAAAAAATATTTCAAGAAGTAAAGAAAACAAAACTAGCTATTTTCGAAAGAGCTTATGAATACCCAGAAATTTGTCAAGAATTATCAAAAAATAATATAAAATTTAGGTCACTTGGAGCTGTTGCATTGTCTTTATGTGATGCAAAAAATTATGATTTTGTACTTTTTTGTGGAAATATTAGAAGCTTTGATATTGAAGCAGCTTTGTATATTTGTAAAGATTTATGTACACATCAAACGAAAAATGTTCTAATAATAAGTAAGTATAATGTTAAATTAAACTTAATTAAAGAAATTATTAATGAACATTTGGTTATAACTCCAGATAAATAATTCAAACTAGGAAAAAACTATATGTCTTTAATTATTACTGATGAATGTATTGCATGTGATGCATGTAGAGAAGAGTGCCCAAATTACGCTATTGAAGAGGGTGATCCAATTTATATTATAGATTCGGATAGATGTACTGAATGTGTTGGACATTATGAAGAACCTTCATGTATTGAGGTTTGTCCTGTAGACTGTATTATAATTGATCCAGATAACCAAGAGACAATGGAAGAGTTAAAGTTCAAATATGAACAATTAATGGAAGAAGAAGTTTAATGTCTAAAGTAACAACTATTATTGACATTGGGTCTAACTCAATGCGTATGGTTGTCCTACAAAAAAGTAGTAGATTCTCTTTTAGTTTAATAAACGAAACAAAAAGTAAAGTGAAGATATCTGAGGGTTGTTATGAAAATAATGGAAACCTTCAAGATATTCCAATGCAAAGAGCCTATGAATCTTTAAAATCTTTTTTAAATATATCTCATTCTTTAAAATCAAGAAAAATAATCTGCGTTGCCACATCTGCACTAAGAGATGCACCTAATTCAAATGTTTTTATTTCAAAAATAAGAAAAGATCTAGGACTTAATATAAAAGTAATAGATGGAGAAAAAGAAGCATATTATGGTGGAGTTGCTGCATCTAATTTGTTACATGATGATAATTTTGTAACAGTAGATATAGGTGGTGGATCAACAGAATTTTGTTTTGTTAAGAATGGAAAAATTGAAAAATCAATATCTTTAAATATAGGAACTGTTAGAATAAAAGAGCTTTATTTTAACAAAGATGATATGGCTGGAGCTAAAAAAGTAATTTTAGATGATTTAAAAAAGATTTTTGAACTAGATATTGAAATACCTTCAAAAGTTGTAGGAATTGGTGGAAGTATTAGAGCACTTTCAAAAATAATTATGACTAAAAATGATTATCCTTTAGATATTTTACATGGTTATACATATAGTATCAAAGATGAATTATCATTACTAAATAAAATAACAAATGCCCAACATATTGATGAGTTGAAAGAGTTAGGTGTTAAAAAAGATAGATTTGATACTATAAAAGAGGGTGCTTTTATATTTAAAACTATTCTTGAAGCCCTTGATATAAAAGAAGTTACGACATCTGGAGTTGGGGTTAGAGAAGGTGTTTATTTAACAGACCTACTTAGAACTTCAAATCATAAATTCCCAGAAAATTTCAATGTAAGTGTAAGAAGTTTATTAGATAGATTTCAAATAGATGAAAAACAAAGCGCTTATATGGGAAATAATGCAAGAAAAATATTTGATGTTTTAAAGCCTATGCATAAATTAGATGATAAGTTTGGAACATTTTTAGTAGTTGCATCAAAATTACACTCAATTGGATCAACACTTAATTTTTATAAATCAAATGATAATGCTTTTGATTTTATTTTAAATGGTTTAAATTATGACTTCTTACATAGTTCAAGAGTTGTGGTAGCACATACAATTAAATTTTCTAAAAAATCACTTCCTACAAAAAATGAAATTCTAAAATATCAAGATTTATTACCTTCGTTGGAAGTTATGCAGTGGATGTCTTTTATGATTTCATTAAATATTGCAGTAAATCAAGATTTATCAAGACCAAAAGCGCAGTATAATTTAAATGGAAATATCTTAGAAATAGATTTACCAAATAAATCATTCTTAATTGAATCAAATATAGAGAAACTAGAAACACCAGAAGATTTAAGTATAAAGATTTAGATAATGAAAAAAATAGCTATCATAAAGCTATCTGCAATGGGTGATATAATCCATGCAATGGTAGCTTTACAATATATTAAAAAACATTATCCAAAACTTCAAATCGACTGGTTTGTAGAATCTGCTTTTGCTGAGGTTTTAAAAAACAATCCTTCAATTACAAATATAATCAAACTAAATTTAAAAAGTATTAAAAAAGATAAAAAAGAGATTTTTAATCAAATAAACTTAATTAAAAGTCATTCAGAAAATTCTTATGATTTAGTAATAGATGCACAAGGACTTATAAAATCAGCAATTGTTGCAAGATTATTAGCAAAAAATAGAGCAGGGTTTAGTAAAGATTCCACAAGAGAAAAACTAGCATCATTTTTTTACACACAAAAAGTTCAAATAGCATATGAAAAAAATGCAATTGATAGAAATGCAGAAGTTTTATCAAAACCATTGAACTTTTCTATCACAAAAGAAGATATTTTAAATAAAAAACCTTTTTTGTTTTTTAAAGATGAAGATAAAATAATCTATGATTATCTTAGTGAAACTAAAAAGAATATATTGTTTGTAGTTGGTGCTAGTTGGCCTAGTAAGATTTATTCTAAAGAAAAGTTCGCTAAAATAGTAGATAAAATAGAAGCAAACTGTTTAATCACTTGGGGAAATGAGCAAGAAAGAGAAAATGCACAATATATTGCAAATAATTCAAAGGCAAAAATTCTTCCAAAACTAGATTTGAATAGTTTAAAAGCAATAGTTTCAAAAGTAGATTTAGTAATAGGAAATGATACAGGCCCTACACATATGGCATGGGCTTTAAATATTGCATCTATTACACTATTTGGAAATACACCTGGATATAGAAACACATATTTAACAGCAATTAATAAAATAATTGAATCAAAAAGTGTAGTAAATCCACTAAAATTAAATAAAAATGATTTTTCTATAAATGAAATAGATGAAGAAGAGATTATAAAAATGGCAAAGGAACTTTTAAATGTATAGAAAAATAAAAGATTATTTTAGACTCTTTTTATATAATATTTTTATGTTTATTTTTTTCATAACTCCAAAGTTTTTAATGAAAAAATTCTTACAATTTTTGGCATCAATTGCATATAAAATAAATAAAAAACATATAAGAATCGCAAAAGCAAACTTAGATTTAGTATATGAAAATAAAATAAGCGAAGAAAGAAAAGAAGAGATTATAAAAAACTCTTATAAATCTTTAGTTTTTAATATGTATGAATTAATAGAAAATCAAAATATTCAAAAAGAAGAACTATTTAAAAAAGCAAATATATTGAATAAAGAGATTATTGAAAAAGCATTTATGGAAAATAGAAAAGTTATTTATATAACTGCACATTATGGTGGTTGGGAAATTACACTTCCATATATTGCTATGATGTTTGGAGAAATAGCAGTTGTAAATAGAAAAATGAATAACCCACATATTCAAAAGAAATACGCATACGCAAGAAGTAAAAATAAAATTACAATGTTAGAGAAACAAACAGCAGCAAAAGGAATGATAAAAGCTTTTAAAGA
>JAGOIF010000205.1 GCA_017995775.1 Aliarcobacter sp. | reverse complement strand
TTTACATCCATAGTTACAGGTAAACTTCCTATTTTACCTTCAAAATGATAATAATTTTTTCCTGCTCCAAAAGTAAAATTTAATACTAATAAAAAAAACAATAAAACTTTTTTCATTATTCCCCCTTAAAGTCTAAATATTGTATATTTATCTATGTATAAACTTGTTAAATCTCCAATATAAACCCCTACTCTTTCTATTTTTGCACTTGAAAGAGTCCAAATTTTTTCTGTTGGTATTTGATTTATAATGAACGTAAAATTATTATTATCTTTAACAAACACTATACTGTTATATTCAGGAGATAAATATGGAAACTTCTTAAAATCATCCAAAATCCCCATTTTGCCCTCATTCTCATACAAGTAAGCTATTTTATCATTATTAAAAACAAAGTAAAATCTATCTTTTGTATCAAGCTCTATATATACTCCATAAATAGAATTTTCTTTACCTATTTGTTTCCATATATATTCTTGAGCAAAAAAATCTGTTATGTCCCCAGTTAAGTTAAGAGAAAGACCTGTATTTTCATCTAAATTTTTTATTATATAATTACCCTTTTCAATATATACTTCTTCTGCCTTGCTTTTGTTAATATACCAATCATTTTTATTATTTTCAAACTCTTCTACAAACTGTTGCCCTATAGAAAAAATAAAACTATTACAAATTATATAAACTATCAAAAAATATTTCATAAAAACCTCCATACAGAAGTTTAACATGTAAAATAGCCTTTAGCAACAAATAATTAGTTTACATCACAATAGTTTGAGGGTATAATATAGGAAAAATTTTGGAGGAAATTATGCATAAAATAGAGAATATGATAGTTTTTGGCGGAACTCATGGGAACGAGTTTACAGGAGTAGAAGTTATAAAACTACTTGAAAAAAGAAATTACTTTGGAAAAAATCTTAATTTAATCGGACATTTTGCTAACAGAAAAGCTTTTGAGCTTGGAAAAAGATTTGTTGATAAAGATTTGAATAGAAGTTTTACAAAAGAAGTTCTTGAAAAGGGTGGATTTTTGCATGAAGAAAGAGTCGCAAAGGAAATCTATGACAAATATGCTAATCCTAATAATTTAATTATAGATATTCATACAACTACATCAAATATGGGGAAAAGTATTGTTCTTACAAAAATTAATTCTTTTAATTTGAAACTTATCTCTTTTTTACAAGATTTACATTCAGATTTAAAAGTTTTTTATTGGGCAGAAAATGAAGATTTAGCTTTCCTAAACACCATTAGTCCTATAGGTTTTGCTATAGAAATGGGACCTGTAGCTAATAATCTTTTAGATTGTAAAATAATTGAGGATACTCTTGTACTTATTGAAGATATTCTTGATTTTGCTGAAAAGTATAATAAAGATATGCTTCCAACTCTAAAAAAAGAAATCACTCTTTACGAAGGTGTAGATTATCTGTATTATCCGAAAAATGAAAATGGAGAAAGATTTGGATATATTCATGATGAGTTTCAAGGAAGAGATTTTTTCCCTCTTTACAAAGGGGATAGACTTTTTAAAACACACATTGATACTAACCTTGAATATAATGGTGAAGAAGGATTGTACGCTTTATTTATAAATGAAGCTGCTTATTATACAAAAAATATTGCTTGTTGTTTAGCAAAAAAAATTACTGCTATTATTGAGGATTAATATAAAAATTTTAATCAAAAAGAGTTAGAGAAATTGATTTTCTTTAACTCTTTTTTAATTTTATTCTATTATTAAAAAAGAGCTTTGCACAGTTCGAATTTTTAATACAAAATATATCTCCTTACAGTCGAAATAAGACTATTCTAAAAATCTAAGCGTTGGACGATTTTTGTGACCAAAGGGAACTTATCCTTTAGGAAACCCCATAAAAAATGCAATATATAAATCCAATAGTATTAATACGTCCAACGTTAGGTTGGTGCGGTGAAGCTGCATAAGCTTCAGATTCATTTTTTTGTCTTTTTTAAACAGACAAACCAATCAATTATGATAGGTCTATAAAAATATTAAAAACTTCTATATCTCAATACTACCAAACTTTTCTTTCAAATAATTAATAAAGGGAACTGGATTAAGTTCTTCTCCGCAAACTGATTTTATTAAATCATTAGGGTCAAGAGTCATTCCTTTTTTATGAATTTTTTCATTTAACCATGAATTAATCGGTGTAAAATATCCGTTTTCCAAATGGCTATTTATATCTATCTCTTTTTTTAATTCATCAATTATTTGACTAGCATAAGCATTTCCCAGTGAATATGAAGGAAAATATCCAAACATTCCTCCAGCCCAGTGAACATCTTGCAAAACTCCCTTTGAATCACTAGGAACATCCATTCCAAGATATTCTTTTATTTTTGCATTCCAAATCTTTGGTAAATCTTCTACCTCTAGCTTACCTTCAAAAATCATCTTTTCAATTTCGTATCTTATCATAACTTGAAGCGATTATGTCAATTCATCAGCTTCTATTTTTATTAAGCTGTTCTCAGGCTTTTTTATTCCTTATTAAAATTTATTTAA
>JAGOIF010000091.1 GCA_017995775.1 Aliarcobacter sp. | reverse complement strand
TTGCAAAATTTATGTTTACAGTTTAAAAGCTAGAGTTAAACTCTAGTTTTTAAAAGCTATTGTATCAACTTCTACTAAAACATTTTTAGGTAATGTTTTAACGGCTACCGTTGATCTTGCAGGTGCTGTTTCACCTTTGAAATACTGTCCGTAAACTTCATTAAAAGCCACAAAGTTATCCATATCTGATAAATAACAAGTAGTTTTTAATACATTTTCAAAAGAGCTTCCTGCTTCTTCTAAAACTGCTTTTAGATTTTCCATTACTTGTTTAGTTTGCTCTTTTACTCCACCTATTACTATTTCCATAGTTTGTGGATCAAGGGCGATTTGTCCAGATGTGAATATTAATTTATCAAAAGCTGTCGCTTGATTATATGGTCCGATTGCGCTTGGTGCTTTTGGTGTTGAAATTATTGTTTTCATTTATTTCCTTTGATTTTAAAAAATGTATTATACAAGTTTCTTACTTTTTTATTGGAAAAAATAGTTCGAAATCTTTTTTAATATGAGCTAAAACCTCTTGATTTATTCTTTCAAATCCTTTTTTTTCAAGTGCAGCTACAATAATCGCTTTTGAATAATCAAGAACTTTTTCATCACTTAGATAAGCATTTACATCCACCCATTTTGCATCAAGTATCTCTTCTATATCTTGAATATTTATTTCAAATGTTTTTGGATTGGCTGTACAAATTACATAAAGGTTTGATTTGTGAAATTGGTGTGGATAGAAGTGTCCTAAAGAGATGATTGATTCAAATTCTACAATAATGCCTGTTTCTTCTAAAACCTCCCTAGAAACAGCTGTGGATATCATCTCACCATTATCTATGTGGCCACCTGGAAGTTTGTATCCTAGGTTTGAGATTCTCTCTTTTATAACAAGGATTTCATTTTTATCATTTATTACAACCGCCCCTACTCCTAAAGTATGATTTGCAGCTGTTGGAATAATGGCGTTTTCTTTTATTCTTTTTACTACTAAGATATAACCTTCATCACAAGAATGAAAGAAAAATCCTCTTTTTGTAGCTATTGGAATAAAGTCTGATCTTTGTATATCTATATAAATCCAAATTAGATTTCTTTTATTCTTTACCTCATCAATTAAATAATCTAAATTTAATTCAAATTCTTCTTTTGTATCAGGCAAATCTTTACTATCTATTGTAATACCATTATATGGATCTAAAACTGTTAGAAAACATCCAATCATTTCTACACTTGTATTATTCATCTCTTCTCCTAAGAAGCTATTATTATACTAATAAACAATTAAATCGATTAGTGAATAAGCAATAAAAAGCATAAATATTCCAATAGAAATATCAAGTATTTTCCAAGTTATTGGTTTTTTAAATACTGGAATCAAAAATCTAGCACCAAATCCAAGGGAAAAGAACCAAATAGCAGATGCACTAACTGCGCCTAATAAAAAATAGATTTTAAATTCATTTTGAACATTGGCACCAATTCCACCAATTAATAAAACAGTATCTAAATAAGTATGTGGATTTAAAAAAGTAAATACAAGGATTAAAGTTATTACTTCTTTTAGTGGATTTGTTTTTGCATTTCCATCTATTTGCAAACTTTCATTTTTAAAAGCTGATTTAAAAGATAGCATTGCATAAATTATTAAAAATACTATTCCAAAAACTGCAATACTATTTATTAGGATTTGATTTCCTTGAATAAAATATCCAAGACCGAAAATACCAGCAGCTATAAGTAAGAAATCAAAAAATATACACATTAAAACAGCCAAAAGAACATACTGTTTTAATAAACCTAATTTTAAAACATAGGCATTTTGTGCCCCTATTGCCATAATTAAAGAAATAGTTACAACAAAACCTTTTATGTATATATCAAGCACCTAAATAACCTTTACTTAAATTCACAATTCCACTCACAATAAACTGCACAGCAATAGCTCCCACAATCAATCCCATAAGTTTTGTAATAATATTTTGACCAGTAAGCCCTAAATACTTTTTGATATATATTGAATTTTTTAGTATAAAATAAAATACCAAAGCGTTTATACAAAATGCCATAGAAATAGAAAACAAATCCATAAAAGTTTGAGCTTGATGTTTAAAAATAATAATAGTTGTAAATAATCCTGTACCAAAAGCAATAGGAATTCCAAGGGGAATTACAGATAAATCTTCATCTTTTTTCTCATCTAGGCTTTTGTCATTTTTTGTTTTTACAGTTCCATTTACCATAGAAATTGCCATTAAAATAAGTACAATTCCTCCCATTACTTTTAAAGAATTTTCATCTATTCCAAAGATTTTTAAGATGGTTTCACCTAAAATTAATACTACAAAAAAAGCTATTATTATTGTAAAAGTTGTTTTGAAAGCTACTTTATTTATTTGTGATTTTGTGATGTTCACACTTAGAAGAGAAAGTGCAATTGCACTTATCCCAATAGGATCTAAAATAGCAAAAAATGTAATTGATTGCTGAAGAAAAGTAGAAAAGTTATCCACTTTAACTTATTCCACCTTTTGACGCCATATTTTTTTCTAATCTATGTCCAATATAACTTAATACAGAAGTGATTGATAAATAAACTAATGCAATTACAATCCAAGTTTCAAAGGGTGAAAACGTATTTGCAACAATCTCTTTTCCAACTTTTGTTAAATCAGTAATAGAAATAACAGATACAAGTGATGAATCTTTTACAAGTGCAATCATTTCACCTACAAGTGTTGGTAAAGCTCTCTTAAAAGCTTGTGGTAAAATAATATGTCTCATAGCTTGAAACTTTGAAATCCCCAAAGAATTGGCAGCTTCAAGCTGACCTTTATCAATAGACTGAATTGCACCTCTTAAAATCTCAGCCATATAAGCCCCAAAGAAAATACCAAGGGCTAAAACTCCAGCTACAAATCTATCAAGTTCAAAAATATTTGCAACTATAAAATAGAATAAAAATATTTGAACAAGTAAAGGAGTCCCTCTTACAATTGTAATATAAACCGTTGCAATATCTTTTAAAAATACATATGAAGATAGTTTCATAAAAGCTACAATTGTTCCAATTATAAAAGTTAAAATCGCAGCAAAAAATGAAATTTTTAAAGTTACCCAAAGACCTTCTAAAACAGGACCTGTTTTTTTCTCTGCTTTTATTGCAATATTATCGCCCTCATAAACTTCTTCACCTACTTTATATGAAAACTTATATGAATTATCTAAATTAAGTTTAACTTTATCATCACTATTTTCTAAATAGTAAATTCCATCTTCAATTATTAATTTACCATTTGCAGGTGCTTCAACATTTTTTGTTTCTGTATATACAAAATAATCAGGAATTGAGTTCCATTTCCATACATAATTCATATTCGAAGCTGCGATATATAAAAAATATCCTACAGCCATATAAAAACATAAAGCAACTAAATGCCCTACATTTTTATTTTGTGCTAGTGATTGGTGCTTCTTTGCCATTTATTATTGAACTCTTTGTAACCAGCTAGTATCAACTAACCATTTTTCATATAACTCATCACTAAATCCAACAACTTTATCTTCTTGTGATTGTTTTAAGAAGTTATTTAACCAATTTAAGAAATCTGGATCACCTTTTCTAATAGCCCAACCTAATGGCTCATAAGTTAAAGGATCCGATAAATGAACTAGTTTATCTTTTCCTTTATCACTCATAAATAATACATTATAAGGTTGATCATAAACCATTGCATCAGCTTTTCCATTTAGAACTTCTGTTGCTGCGTCTGATTCAGTTTCAAAAGTTACAATTTTTGCTTTTTTAAAGAATTTTTTAGTTGCAATTTCACCTGTAACTCCAAGCTTAGTTACAATCGTATAGTTTTCTTTATCTAAATCTTTTGCAGTTTTAATAGTACCTTCTAAATCTTTTCTCATCATAATTGTTTGACCAACAACTAAATAAGGATTAGAAAAATTAACTTTTAAATTTCTTTGTTGAGTAATAGTCATTCCAGACATAATAATGTCAAATTTTTCAGTAATAAGTCCAGCAATAATTCCATCCCATGAAGTTGGAACTAAAGTTAACTTAACACCCATTTCTTTAGCCATTTTTCTTGCCATATCAACATCATAACCTATGATATTTCCTTTTTTGTCTTTCATTTCAAAAGGCATATAACCAGGTTCCATTCCTACTCTTAACTCACCACTTTGTAATATCTTATTTAGTGTTGAATTCTTCCATAAATCTATATCTGCTGCAAACATATTTAATGTTGCAAATGTTAAAACTGCTACTAGTAACTTTTTCATTCTTTCTCCTTGGTTTAAGTTTATTTAATGTGTCAAAATTTCATTTAGAAATTTTTTTGCTCTTTCGCTTTTAGGATTGTTGAAAAACTCTTCTGGGGTATTTTCTTCAATAATTACACCATGATCCATAAATACGATTCTATCTCCAACCTCTTTTGCAAATCCCATCTCATGTGTTACACATACTATTGTGAAATTTTCTTGTGCTAAATCTTTCATAACAGATAAAACATCTCCAATAGTTTCAGGATCCAAAGCAGATGTTGGTTCATCAAAAAGTATTATTTTTGGTTTCATTGCTAAACTTCTTGCAATTGCCACACGTTGTTTTTGTCCACCACTTAAATCAGCTGGATATGAGTTAGCTTTATCTGCAAGTTTTACTTTTGCAAGTAAATTAAGAGCTATTTGATTAATCTCTTTTTTGTCTATATTTTTTACTAAAGTTGGTGCAAGGGTAATATTTTCTAAAATAGTTAAATGAGGAAACAAATTAAAATGTTGAAAAACCATTCCAACTTCACTTCTAATTGCTTGAAGATTTTTTTTACTTGCATGAATATCCATGTTATCCACAAGAATATCTCCATTATCAATATCTTCAAGACCATTTATACATCTTATAAGTGTAGATTTTCCAGAACCACTAGGTCCACAAATTACAACTATTTCACCTTTTTTTACACTAAAATCAATATTTTTTAAAACATGGAAGTCGTCATAAAACTTATTTATTTTAGTCATCGAAATTATATTATCTGTCATTAGTGCTCTTTTTTATTAGTT
This sequence comes from Aliarcobacter sp., assembly GCA_017995775.1. GTDB lineage: Bacteria > Campylobacterota > Campylobacteria > Campylobacterales > Arcobacteraceae > Aliarcobacter. The sequence goes on along the minus strand of JAGOIF010000091.1, from coordinate 3,099 downwards.
AAGGATTAATCATACTAAAGTTTTGTTTAAATTTATATATCATAATCATATAATTTATAGATAATTTTTCCATAACCATTTCTTTTAATATATGATATAATCCGCCTTTTATCTTTTAAAGGAATGTTTTGATATCGAAATTATATGAATTAAGAGCCGATTTACTTCTATTATCCGTAGCCATTGCTTGGGGTGTTACATTTTTAATGGTACAAGATGCTATTGATACCACTCCTGTTTATGCATTTTTATTTTTTAGATTTGCACTTGCATCAGTTTTAATGTTTTTTATAGCTTATAAGTTTTTAAATCAAATTAATAAAAGAACTATAGTTTATGGAGTAGTTTTAGGAATATTTCTATTTTCAGCCTTTGCCACTCAAACCTTTGCTTTAGCATATACAAAAAGTTCAATCGTTGCCTTTATAACAGGTCTTAATGTTATTTGTGTACCTTTTTTAGCATATTTCTTTTTTAAAGAGCACATATCAAAAAATGTATTACTAGCTACCGTGGTAGCAGTTCTTGGTTTATATCTTCTTACTATGTCAGGCGCTCTTACTATTGGATCGGGAGAATTTCTTACTTTACTTTGTGCCATTTTATTTGCTTTACAAATAATTTTTACAGGAAAGTTTTCAAAAGAGGTAAATGTATTTTTATTAGTTTTATTTCAATTAATTACAGTAACAATTTTATCTTTAATCTTTTCATTAAGTCTTGATAGTGTAACTTTTAATTTAGATTACAATTATGCGTTTTTTAAAGCAGTTATTATAACAGCAGTATTTGCAACCGTATATGCATTTTTGATTCAAACTTATATGCAACAATTCACAACAGCCACAAAAACAGCCATTATATTCACTATGGAGCCAGTTAGTGCTGCTATATTTGCTTATTTTATGATTGCTGAAACTTTAACTTATATTCAACTTCTAGGAGCTATATTGATAATCTTAGCAACTTTGATAGCTGAGCTTAAATTTAAAAAGAAACTCAAACATACCTAATAGGTAAATAGTAATCTAGTTCAAACTTTGCATCATCACTTAAAAAATGATTCTTATGATAGATTGCATAGGAAGGGTTTGGACTTGTTTCATATCCACTTTCTATTAGCCAAGTGTGATAAACCCATTGAATAAGTTTTATAACATCTCCATATTTCCCAGATAAAGGAAACTTTGCATAAATTCCTTTTGGAATTATTAGACTTGGAAGTGAAAGATTTTTAAGATTCTCTTTTTCTTCTTCATTTTCTAAACTCACAAGTGCAATATACTGGCACTCATCAAGGGGTGTAATAATTGGATTATCATGATGAAGTGCTATTTGTTTATACTCTTTTATATCATTTGTGTAAATCCAAGTTTGAAGTTTTTGCCATGTTTGTTTAATACTTTTATCATATCCTTGGTGTCTTATATAATATGCTTTTATTTCTGGCATCTTTACAATGCTTGGTTCTATCTTTGAAAAATCTATGTTTTCATTCATATCTACTATTTTTTCTACTATTTTATTTGAGTATTCTTTATACCCACCACTTTTCCACATCTTTGGAGTCATTGAAAATCGTTCTTTAAAAGCTCGTAAAAATGATGTTTGAGAACTATATCCAGTCATATTTGCAATATTTGTAATAGTTGAATACTTATTAGTAATTAAAAGATTTGCTGCTTTTTGAAGTCTTATTGATTTTATACTTTCATATATGTTTTTTTTAAACTCTTCTTTGAAAATTCTGTGAAGATGAAACTTACTTATTTTAAGTTCAAGGCTTAATTCATCGATATTTATATTTGTATCAATATATTTATAAATATAATTCATCACATAATTAGCAATTTTTGCTCTTTTTTCATGGGTGCTTTTTTTCATATTTAAATTGTAGCAAATAATGTAAATAAAATTAGCAATAATAGATAATAATATTAACAATATTTGTAAAGAATAATAGTTTAATTTCTTGTATTCTTTCATAAAAAAGGAGCTTTCATGAAAAGAAGTGAAATCAAAGCTACAGGAAAAAGATCATTTATTAGAGAAATCCTTGAATCAATTGATGAAAGTACTATTTCATTTGCAGGTGGACTTCCAAGTGAAAAGCTATTTCCAATAGAAGATTTAAAAATAGCAACCATGAAATTATTTGATAATCCAAAAGTTTTTCAATATGGAGTTAGTAATGGTATTAGTGAATTAAGAGAAAAAATTGCACAAAGATATACGAAAGAAGGATTTCCTACAAATAAAAACAATATTTTAATAACAACAGGAAGCCAACAAGCTATGTATATTCTTGCTAAATTCTTTGAAAACCAAGATATCACAATAGAAGAACCATCATATTTGGGTGCAATGAATATATTTAGATTAAATAATCTTAATATGAAAGCAGTTAAACTTGAAAAAGATGGTGCAAATATAGAAGAATTTAAAGAAAGTTTTACAAAAACCAACCTTGCATATATCATTCCAGACTTTCAAAACCCAACAGCTACAACTTATAGTATTGAAAAAAGAGAGCAAATCGCAAAAATTGTAAAAGAAACTGATGGTATTTTAATAGAAGATAGCCCTTATGGTGAGCTATTTTTTGATAAAAAAAATGTAAGTATTAGTTCAAAAATTCCAAATAACTCTTTTCATTTAGGAAGTTTTTCTAAAACACTAGTTCCAAGCCTTAGAATTGGTTGGATTAGAGCAGATGAAGATCTTTTAAAATCACTAATGATTATAAAAGAGAGTATCGATTTACATTCATGTGGTATCTCTCAATATATTTTAAATGAATATTTAGAAGATGAACAAAATTATGAACATCATTTACAAGATATTAGAGATGATTATAAGAAAAAATCAGAATATTTTTGTGAACAATTAGATAAGTATTTGCCAGAATTCAAATATGAAAAACCAAAAGGTGGAATGTTTTTATATGGAAGTTTTGAAGGAGTTGACTCTTTTGCTTTGGTTCAAAAATGTATTGAGAAAAAAGTTGTTTATGTTCCCGGAAATCAGTTTTATATAGATAAAGTTCCAAATGGTGAGATTAGATTTAACTACACTCATTGTAGTTTTGAACAAATTGAA
>JAGOIF010000090.1 GCA_017995775.1 Aliarcobacter sp. | reverse complement strand
AAATACTTACAAAAATCTCTGAAATCCAAAATGTTGTCAAGGATAATAAAGATTTACTTCAAATTATTGCAGTGATAAGTGCTTTCACTCAAAAAGAGTTAGGTTTTATGTGCGAAAGTTGAGAAATATTACTCTTTAACAAAAGCAAATACAGAAAAAATTCTAGCTTTAATTAACAGCAAAAATATAAGTGCTGCTAAAGAGTTTTATTTTACAACTTATCTAAGTGATTATGAAAATATGAGAGATATAATCGATTATTTTACAGAAGCTACTTATAAAGTTATTGAAGAAAATAAAACTTATACAAATGATTTGATAGGTTTATCTTTAAATATATTTTTGGTTATTTCTATAATAATAATTTTTATGACAATTGTTTTTTCATATTTACTTGGAAAAACTATCAATAGTTCAATTGAAAAACTACAAGATGGATTATTAAGATTTTTTGATTTCCTGAATAAACAAACAAAAGATGTAGCTTTACTTGATGTTTCTTCAAATGACGAGATTAGTAAAATATCACAAGTTGTAAATACAAATATTGAAAAAACAAAAAAATTGATTCATCAAGATGAACTTTTAATATCAGATGTTAAAAAAGTCGTAGAAGTTGTAAAAACAGGAAATTTAAGCACAAAAGTAAATGTAAGTAGTGAAAATGAATCTCTTGAAGAGTTAAAAGTGATTTTTAATGAAATGTTAAATGTTGTAGCTCAAAAAGTTTCTACGGATATAAACAAAATAGAAGTTGCCCTAACTCAGTTCCAAAACCTAAATTTTGCATATAGAATTCCAGAAGCAACAGGACAAACAGCTATTGGGTTAAACTCTTTGGCAAAAGTTATAAGTGATATGTTAGTTTTAAATAAAACAAATGGATTATCACTTCAAGATAGTGCTGATTATCTTTTATCAAATGTAGATAAGTTAAGTAGAGCTTCAACACAAGCAGCAGCAAGTATCGAAGAAACAGCAGCCGCTTTAGAAGAAATCACAAGTAATATGTCAAGTAATACGCAAAATGTAATGCAAATGGTTTCTTATGCAAATGAACTTACAAACTCTGCAAAAGAGGGACAAAAACTAGCAAGTGAAACAACTGTTTCTATGGATGAAATTAACACTCAAGTAAATGCGATAAATGAAGCAATTAGCGTAATCGACCAAATCGCTTTCCAAACAAATATTCTTTCTTTAAATGCAGCTGTTGAAGCAGCAACTGCGGGTGAAGCTGGAAAAGGTTTTGCGGTTGTTGCAGCAGAAGTGAGAAATCTAGCATCACGAAGTGCTGAAGCAGCTAAAGAGATAAAATCATTGGTTGAAAATGCAACAGGAAAAGCAAACAATGGTAAAAATATCGCCGATAAAATGATTTTGGGATATGGTGGATTAACTGAAAATATCTCTAAAACTATGCAATTAATAAAAAGTGTAGAAGTTGTAATAAAAGAGCAACAACAAGGAATAGAACAAATTAACAACGCAATTAATTCTTTAGACCAACAAACTCAAGCAAATGCCATGGTTGCAGCTCAAACTAAAGAGATAGCAAATCAAACACAAAGTATTGCTTTAACAATTGTTACGGATGTTGATGAAAAAGAGTTTGAGGGAAAACATAATGTTAAAGTAAAAAAACATGAAAAAGAAATTGTTCAACCACAAACTATAATTTCAAAACCACAGCCCAAAAAAGTTGAAGCTAAAATTGAACAAAAACAAGAAGTCAAAAAAACTATAACTTCAAATGTTAAAGATGATGAATGGGAGAGTTTTTAAAACTCTCTCTTTTATTTCCCTCTACTTTTAATACTCAAATTTCAAATTAATATATAAAAAAAGTTGTATAATTGCGCCATTAAAAATTTTAGGGAAAATAAAATGAAAAAAATAATTTTAAGTTTAATAGCTTTATTCATACTAATAATGGTGATTGTTTTTATAAATAATTTATCTGATTCTGAAACATCAAATACAGAAACATTAACAACTCCTTCAACTTCTACAAATTCTGATTCTTTGATGTTAAAATCAAATTTTGAAGTTTTACAAAACTCAGCTTCAAAAGGTGATGCAAAAGCTCAAAATGAATTAGGGAATATGTATGCAAATGGTTCTGGTCCAATTCAATCTGACAATGAAGCTTTAAAATGGTTTGAAAAATCAGCAAATCAAGGATATGCAGAAGCTCAATATAATCTTGCTACAATGTATCAAAATGCAATAGGAGTTGATCAAGACTTCAAAAAAGCAGTTAAATATTACAAATTAGCAGCAGCTCAAGGTCACACTGGAGCAAAAGAAAATCTTGAAGCATTATGCGAAGAGGATTCTACTCTTTGTAAATAATTTTAGAAAAAAGTTTTATCTTTTTTCTAATCTTGACATTATTTTAAAAAAGTTATAGTATTACATAAATGACTGACGGTCATTCATTATTAAAAGGTATTTTTATGGCAAGAGTTATAGATAAAGAAGAAAAACGATGTGATATTGCACTATCAGCCATTACTCTTTTTTGTGAAAAAGGAATTCAACAAACAAGTATTGATCAAATAGCAAAAAGTGCTGGTGTTGCAAAAGGAACTATTTACCTTTATTTTAAAAATAAAGAAGAGATAGTTTTTACTATTTGGGATATTTTAACCCAACAACATGAAGAAGTTTTTTATACACGAATTAATCCAAATATGAGCGCAAAAGAAAAAATCTTAGAATATTACAATTTTAGTGAATGTCAAGAAGGTTTTGATAAAGAACAAACACTTATTCTTTTTCAACACTTTGTAAGTTCAATGCTTATTGACAAAACTTCACTTTATACAGCTTATTTTGAGAGTTTTTTCCAAAAAGATTATGACTTTATTACTAAGTATTTGTATGAGGGTATAGAAAAAGGTGAATTTGTTATTGATGATGTTGAGCTGTTAACAAATAGCATTATTATGCTTTTAAAAGGTGCATTAATTAAAGCGAAAGCTTCAAATATGGGTTTTGATGAAGCCCAACAAATGCTAACTAAACATATAACTTATTTATTAAACCAATGTACAAGGAAAGTATTATGAAAAAATTTCTATTTTTATCTCTTTTCCCTCTTTTTGCATTTTCTGGAAATTTAAATGAACTTTTAAATCTTGCAGAACAAAACAAACAAGTAGAAGCATCACGATATAGTTTAGAAGCTTCAAAGGAGAAAGAGTACGCAACAAAAAGTGCTTATTTACCAAATCTAACTTTGGGAGCTACTCAAACTTTTAATCAAGAAAGTAATATGTTTGCTGCTGAAAAAGATACAACAGGAACAGCAACACTTGCATTTACTATTTATGATGGTGGAAAAAGAGAAGCTTCTTTTGAACAACAACAAGCCCTTGTAAAATCTGCAACTTTTTCTTTAGCTTCTGTTCAAAATAATATTTCATTGGATGTTATTTATTATTATTACAACTATTTAAGCACTTTAGCAAACAAAGAATCAACTTTAAAAAAGATGGAACAACTTGAAGCTGAACGAAATCGTTTAGAGAAATTTTTATCAGTTGGTGCTATTACAGCCGATGAATTACAAAAAATTGTCTCTTCAATTGAACAAACAAAAGTTGATTTATTAACATTAGATAACACACTAAATAATATTTCTAATACTTTGGAATATTTAACAGGTGAACAAGTAAGTGTAGAAAAAGGCTCTACTATTATTTACAAAGAGAATACAAATAATGAAGAAAATAAACGATTAGATATTTTAGCACTTGAAGAGAGTGTTCAAAGCAATAAATCAGAAATAAAAATGGCAAAATCACCAAATCTACCTACAATAGCACTACAAAATACCTATTCAAAACATGATTTTGATTATCCAGTTGCAACAGAAAATTTAAAAGAACAAAATAGTGTTCAACTTTCAATGCAATGGAAAATTTTTGATTTTGCTTCTACATCTTCAAATGCACAAGCTGCTTATCTAAACTATTTATCAAAAAATAGTGAATTATCTTATGCAAAATATAAAGCAAAAGCTAGTTTTAAAAATGCTCAAAATAGCTATAAAACTTCTTTGGCAAAAATTGAAGCTGCAAAGGCAAAACTTCAAGCTTCTGAGATGACTTATGAATTAGTTAAAAAGAAATTCCAACAAGGAATTGTAAATAATGTTAGTTATCTTGATGCTTTAAGTGATAAATTTAATTCAAATTCTCAACTACAAACTGCCCTAAATGAAGTTGAATACCAAAAAGCTGTATTGCTTTATGAAATGGGTGAAAATATTAAAGGAGCTATTCAATGAAAAAGATTTTTATAATTGTATTATTTATGTTTCAAGGTCTATTTGCAGAAGATATTTACGCAACATTTGATGTTGTTAGTGAAAAAAAATCTGAGCTTGGTTTATCAGCATCTGGAATTGTTACAACACTAAATGTAAATGTTGGTGATAAAATAAAAAAAGGAGATTTACTTCTTTCTTTAAATAATACTCAAGAAAAAAACGAATATGAAACTGCAAGAAAAAACGCTGAACACTCTGCAAAAATTTACGAGAGATATGCAAAAATATCTGAAGTTATAGATAAAGAAAAAATGGAAAACTACCTTTATGACAAAGAGATTACTTCATTAAATGCTCAAAATAAAGAGATTATTTTGAGAAAAACTGAATTAAGAGCACCATATGATTTGGTAGTTACTAAAAAAAATATTGATTTGGGTTCTATTGTAATGGCTTCTCAAACAAAACTTCTTGATGTTATTGCTTTGGATGATGTAAAACTGGTATTAAAATTTGATGAGAAATATTGGCAAAAAGTAAAAGTTGGTCAAACTTTTAGTTATAAAGTTGATGGAAGTGATAAAAGTTATGAAGCTAAAATCACAAAAATCTATCCAACTATTTTAACTGAAACAAGAGAAATGCAAGCAGAAGTTAAAACAAAAGATTTAATGCCAGGACTTTTTGGTAATGGTATGATTAAGGCAGAATAAAATGTATAAATTAGCTATTAATCGTCCCATTACGACTTTAATGGGAGTTTTGACATTTATTGTTTTTGGATTAATGTCTTATAACTCAATGCCTACAAATCTTTTTCCAAATGTTGATTTTCCAGTTGTTACAGTACAAACAACTTACAATGGAGCAGACCCATCAACAGTTGAAACAAAAGTAACAGATAAAATAGAAGAAGCTGTTTCAGGTGTTGATGGAATTGATAAACTTATGTCAACAAGTTATGAAGGGTTTAGTGTTGTAACTATTCAATTTGAACTTACAAAAGATTTAGATGAAGCAACAAATGATGTAAGGGATAAAATTGGTGCCTTAAATTTGCCAGCTGAAGTTGAAAAACCTGTGGTAAAAAAACTTGGAGGTGCTGGAGCTGTTATCTCTTTATTTATTGCATCTGAGGGAAATGATACAAGCTCTTTAATGAGACTTGCCGATGAAAAACTAAAACCTCAGCTACAAATAATTAAAGGTGTTGGTGAAGTTAATATTTTAGGATACCAAGATAGAGAAATTCGTATTTTCATAGACCCTTTTTTACTGAATAAATACAATCTTACACCTGCTGATGTAAGTGGAATTGTTCAAAAACAAAATATCAAACAAGGTGTTGGAAAACTTGTAAATCAAAACCAAGAGATTATTATAAAAGCTCAAGGTGATGCCCAAAATATCGAAGAAGTTGGTAATTTATTAGTAAAACCAGGAGTTAGATTAAAAGATATTGCAACAGTTCAAGATGGATTAAGTGATGCAAAAAGTTTCTCTTCTTTTAATGGACAACAAGGTGTTACTTTAGAAGTAAAAAAAATAGCTGGTGAAAATGTTTTAGATATTATCACTGAAGTTAAAAAGACCCTTCCAAAACTTCAAATACTTGCAGGTGATAAAACTGAAATCAAAATCCTACAAGACCAATCTGAAAAAATTATGGTTAATATCAATAATGTACGATTTGACCTTATTTTTGGAGCATTTCTTGCGGTTATTATTGTATTTTTATTTTTACGAAATGTTACAGCTACTTTTGTTTCAGCTTTAGCAATTCCAACTTCTGTTATTGGTACTTTTGCGATTATCAACTATTTAGGATATGACTTAAATCGTCTAACACTTATTGGACTTACCCTTGCAATTGGGATATTTATCGATGATGCTATTGTTGTTATTGAAAATATTATGAAAAAAATGGAAAGTGGTATGGAGCCATTTCGTGCCTCTTTTGAGGGAGCAAAAGAGGTTTCATTTTCTGTTTTAGCAATCTCTTCTGTATTATTAGCTGTTTTTATTCCAGTAGCTTTCATGGATGGAATTGTTGGAATGTTTTTTAACTCATTTGCAATGACTGTTGCTGCTGGTATTGTTATTTCATACTTTGTTGCTATTATGTTTATTCCAAGTATTGCAGCACGGGTTTTAAGCTCTAAAGAGAGTGGTTTTTACCATAAAACAGAACCTATTTTAAAAGCTATTGATAAAGGTTATGTTTGGATACTTAAACCTTTAATTAAATATAAAACTTTAACAATTATTGTTACTGTTGGTCTTTTAGTGGCTTCTACAACTTTAAAAGTTGGTATGTCATTTTTACCAATGGAAGATAATTCAGAGTTTCAAATTACAATTAAAGCACCAGTTGGAATTAACTTAGAATCTATGAAAAAAGTTATAACTCCTTTAGATGATATGTTAAAAGAGGATAAAGATATTTTATATTCTATTTCATCAATTGGTTATAACTCTGCAAATGAGTTACATAAAGGAAGAATTTATGTAAAACTTAAACCTTTAGGTGAAAGAATAAAAACACAAGAGGCAATTATTCAATATTACAGAGATAAACTCTCATCAATTCAAGGTATGGTTATATCAGTTGAAAAAGTTGATGATTTTGATACAGGAGCATCATCAGCACCAGTTCAAGTTGTAATCACAGGAGATAACCTTGAAAAATTAGATGTTGCATCTGCAAAATTAATGGCAATATTAAAAGAGACTTCTGGAATTGTTGATATTGATAGGGATTTTGAAAATGGAAAACCTGAAATTAAAATTGGTATTTTAAGGGAAAATGCTCAAAGAGTTGGAGTTAGTGTTGAACAAATAGCTTCTATTTTAGGCTCAGCATATTCAAGTGAAAGTGCTGTTTCTTATTATGAAGATAATGGAAGACAATTTGACATAACTGTACGATTAAAAGATGATTTTAGGTCTTCTTTAGATGATTTAAAAAAATTACAAGTTAGAAATTCAAATGGTCAATTTGTTGCACTTGAGGGATTAATAGAAATCAAAGAGAGTTTAGGAAATGCTTCAATTAATAGATTTGATAGGGAAAGAAAAGTTTTAGTAACTGCAAATATTTTTAATACTTCCCTTGATAAAATTGTTGAAGTAATCAATGAAAAAATGCCTGAAATTCTTCCAAAAGGATACAACTATCGTTTCACAGGCGATGTTGAAGATATGGAAGATACAAATAAAGCTTTTGGTGCAGCTGTTCTTTTAGCTGTTATTTTGATTTATCTTATCTTAGCAGCATTGTATGAATCAATCATACAACCATTCATTATTATGATTTCAATGCCATTATCTTTTACAGGAGTTATGGTTGCTTTATATTTAAGTGGAAACTCTTTTAGTTTATTTGTAATGATTGGAATAATTCTGCTTTTAGGAATGGTTGGTAAAAATGCCATTTTAGTGGTTGATTTTGCAAATAGAGCTATCAAAGATGGAAAAAGTATTGATGATGCGCTTTTAGAAGCTGGTGAAAAAAGACTAAGACCTATTTTAATGACAACATTTGCCATGATAGGAGCTATGATTCCTTTAGCTTTTGGAAGTGGAGCTGGACATGAAAGTAATGCACCAATGGCTTTAGCAATTATTGGAGGACTTGTTAGTTCAACGGTTCTTACTTTATTGGTTGTTCCTGCTATTTATAAATTTATGTATCCACTTGATGCATGGCTTAGAAAATGGTACGAAAAAGGTTTGGTTCATTAGTGAATAAATGTGGGTTTATTGACAAGCAGTTATATAATTTGATATCTTCAATATATAATTAACTCAACTTTCGCACATAGATTCCAATAAATTCATGAACTAAAGTTGATAAATAAAGTCCATAAGTAGGCACTTTTTAGTATAATTACGTTACCACTAACATCATTATAAAGGTCTATCTTAT
>JAGOIF010000089.1 GCA_017995775.1 Aliarcobacter sp. | reverse complement strand
CCTAGAAAAGGAATAAGTAACCCAGCCAATTTTATAGTATTAAATAGCTATCATCTAATGGTAACAAAAAAAATCAAGGAACTGTTTGAGGGTTATTGTCCCTTAAATCGGTCGTTCCACAACCTATAGAGACTGTGAAAGAACTAACCCTATATAACTAAAAAGAATCAAGCTTAAGAATATTTTCCAAGGTTCGGACATGCAAACTCATTTTTTGATGAAAAATACCCCATTATTTAGCTTTTTTCGTTGATATATGATATTTCTATTTTAACTAATCTGTTATTATGACTGAATATGGGAGTTCTTTCACAGTCTCTCTTACTTTTGGAAGATAAATACCCAAATAAATTTTCCATGTTCCACAAAGTGTTCAAAAACTAAAAACTGCAAAGTTCCATAAAGCTTAAGGAAATATGGAACAAAAAAAGTAGCTCTTCAAATTATATGTTTATTTTAAAATCAGGATGATATATTTTTTTCTTGTTGCAGCTAAACAAAATATATAAACCTTAAGACTGTTTTAAAAACATCTGTTTCCCGACACTCATCAATTTCTTCATATCCCAAAATTTAAGAAATATACAAAAATTAAGAAATATGTTTTTCAGTTGATGTCGAAAATATAAAAGTAGTTTTCGTATATAATGTTATATTATAGAATAAAATTCTGGATCAGGGAATAAGGAAGAAAGTGTCTGAATTTTACTTATCTCTCCAGTTATTAATGTAATTAAATATTAGTACAATATGTCATATTTAGAAGAGCTTAAAGATAAAGTCTCTTCACTTTTGGAGTTGATAAAAGAAAAGTAAAAAATGATATTTTAAAAATAATGGCGGGATAGAGACTTTTATGAAAAGATGAGTAAACTTTAATTTAAAAAGTTCCCAAGCTTCTAGCACTTGGGAACTAAAATATCTAAGCTTTCTTGAATTTAAAATTTAAAATAAAATAAGAAATTAAACCTAAAACTAATCCCCAAAATGCTCCCCCTATTCCAAATAGATTTATATTCGCAGCCGTTGCTATAAAAGTAATTATTGCAGCTTCTCTAGTACTTATATCACTCATTGCATTTGCAAGACTTCCTGCAATTGTACTTAATAGTGCAAGACCTGCAAGAGTACTAATAAATACAGTAGGAAAAGCTGAGAATAAAGAAGCTAATGTAACTCCAAAGATACCAACTAAAATATAAAATATCCCAGCGGTAACTCCTGCTATCCATCTTTTCTTTGGGTCTTCATGAGACTCTTTTCCTGTACAAATTGCAGAAGTTATAGATGATAAACAAAAAGCATGTGAACCAAAAGGAGCCATAAAAATTGAACCAAGCCCAGTAAGTGCTAATATAGGTTTTGCTCCAGTTTTAAAACCATCATTTTGAAGTATCAAAAGTCCTGGCATATATTGTCCCGTTAAAGTGATTAAAAATAATGGTAAAGCAATACTTAGTGTAGCATTTAGGGAGAAGGTTGGCTCTGTAAATATTGGATAAGCTAGTTTTAGTTCAAGTCCAGAAAAATTAATCTGTGATTGTATAGTTAAGAATATAAATCCAAATACTAAGACACTAACAATAGCATATCTTGCAGAGAATCTTTTTGCTAAAATATATACAAAAAACATGGAAACAGCCAATATTGGGTCAATTGTCATATTTAAAAATGCAGATATACCAAACTGCAATAAAATCCCAGCAAGTAAAGCTGAGGCTATACTAATAGGAATTAATTTAATTAACTTTCCAAAATACCCAGAAAGACCTAAAATAAAAAAGGCTAAAGCAGATATTAAATATGCCCCAATTGCTTCTGCATAAGTAACTGTTACGAGAGCAGTTACTAGAAATGCAGCGGCAGGTGTACTCCAAGCAGTAATTATTGGCTCTTTTGTATACCAACTTAACAGTATTCCAGTAATTCCCACCCCTATAGAGATTGACCAAACCCAAGAAGAAGTTTGCTCTGGACTTAAGTTTGCCATTTGTGCTGCTTGAAATATTAAAATAAAAGTCCCTCCGTAATTAACAATAACTGAGATTAACCCAGCTACTATTGGAGGTAAAATATTAGTATATTGATTCAAAAAAGATTGAGTTTTTTTTGTCTTTTTATACTCTTCGATCTTCGATTTTTTTCTTAGCTGATTATTATTTGTATTTTCTACAACAGCAGATATTTTATCCATTCATGGACTCCTTAATTTTTTATTTTAATATATCTATACTTTTTTATTAGTACCTAACTACCATGTAAGATTAATATTTTCTTCTTAACCTTGAAGAAAATCTAGTAAGTTGATTTTGTATACAGTACAAACTTAGAAGCTAACTTTTCTACTTCTTTATTGATTTTTTCTTGTAATTTTACATCTTGAATATTATCCAAAACATCACAAATTTTATGTGCAATAAATTCAAACTCTTTTTCTTTCATTCCCCGTGCTGTTAACGCAGGACTTCCTATTCTGATACCACTTGTGATAAAAGGGCTTCTTGTATCTCCTGGAACACTATTTTTATTGACAGTGATTCCTGCATTTCCAAGTGCTAAATCTGCATCTTTACCTGAAAAATCTTTATTTAAAAAACTTACAAGGACAAGATGGTTATCCGTACCATTACTTACTAAATCATATCCTCTCGTAATTAACACTATTTCTAAAACTTTTGCATTTGCTTTGATTTGCTTTGCATATTCTTTCCATGAAATATCTAACACCTCTTTAAAGGCAACTGCTTTTGCAGCAATAACATGAATCAAAGGTCCACCTTGTGTTCCTGGGAAAATAGCGCTATTTAATTTTTTAGCAATATCATCATCATTACACAAAATCATACCACCTCGAGGACCTCTGAGTGTTTTATGTGTAGTTGTCGTAACTACATCAGCATAAGGAAATGGACTCATATGCTCACCCGCAGCAACAAGTCCAGCTATGTGTGCAATATCTGCAAATAAAATTGCTCCTACTGCATCTGCTATTTCTCTAAATTTTTTAAAATCAAGTTCTCTAGCATAAGCACTTGCACCACAAATGATAATTTTTGGTTGTACAATTTTTGCAATATCCATAACTTTATCATAGTCTATATATCCATCTAACTCTACACCATAAGAAAACGCATTATAATTTTTACCAGAAAATGATGGTTTGCTTCCATGAGTTAAATGTCCACCATGACTTAAATCCATACCAAGAATTTTATCTCCTGCATTTAGTAGTGCTGCATATACAGCACTATTGGCTTGACTTCCTGAATGTGGTTGCACATTTGCATATTTACAACCAAAAATTTCACATGCTCTATCAATCGCTAGTTGCTCTACTTGATCAGCAAATTCACATCCTCCATAATACCTTTTGTATGGATAACCTTCTGCATATTTATTGGTTAAAATACTTCCTGTTGCTTCCATAACAGCAGGACTCGTAAAATTTTCTGATGCTATCATCTCTAAATGATTTGTTTGTCTCTTTAACTCATTTTCAATTATTGAAAACACCTCATTATCTACTTTTTCTAAACTTTCATTTTTTATAAAACTCATTTTTTATCTCCTTTTATTTTTTTAAATCATAACCCAACAATTAGCATGACACAGTCTAAAATTATTATTTTTATTTATAATATCTTCCTACATAATCAAGAATATCTATTCTTATTACAGCTGTTCCTTTTACCATTTTTTCAGGTAATTCTTTATTCTTTAAATGTGGAGTGAATTTTTCAACAATTTTTGATAAAGCAGCATGTTTTTCGTTAAAATTACTAACAAGACTTGCTGTTCCTTTAAGAATAATGCTGTTAAACTCGGTATTAACATCACAAGGATTTTCAACTCCTTCATATAATAAAGAAATCATTTCATCTATTTCAAAACAAACACTAGAATTGAATTTTATATTATCAATTTTCTTTCCTTTTGCTAAACCATGCATATATATTTTATTATCATAATACACGAAATGCATAGGTAAAATATAAGGATAGCCATCTTCACTATATGTTCCTAAATGTCCAACTTCTGCACGATGAAATAAATCACTTATTTGCTCTTCTGTTAGTAAATGTGTTTTTGTTCTATGTCTCATTTTTTATCCTTTATTTTAATTCATCAAGAGATTTTTGAAATCTTTTAAATCCTAGTTTTATCTCTTTTTTTGAAATATTTAAAGCAGGTAAAAACCGTACAATATCTTTTCCTGATTTTAAAACTAAAACTTGGTTTTTTAAACATGTTTCAATTAAAACTTGAAGTTTTCTTTCTTCTTTTAATTTTAAACCTAACATCAATCCTACTCCAGTTTTAGAAGAAAATAGTTTCTTATTTTTCTTTAAAATCTTTTCAAGCTCTTTTTGAAAAATACAAATAGTATTTTGTATCTTTTTTGCTTTATATTTTTCTTCTAAAATATTTAAAACCTCAACTGCTGTTTTTGTACATAAAGGATTTCCACCAAAAGTTGAACCATGATCACCTTTTTTAAAAATATTTTTTTTATTTGTCATCATCAAGCCAATAGGTAAACCACCAGCTAAACCTTTTGCCATAGTTATGATATCTGGCTTTAATTCAAAATAATTAGAAGCTAAAAACTCTCCTGTTCGATAAATTCCCGTTTGAATTTCATCTATAACAAATAAAACACCTTTTTCTTTTAAGTATTTATTTAAAGCTTGTAACTCTTTCTTATCAAAAGCTTTTACTCCACCTTCGCCTTGAACTAGCTCTATCATCACGGCAACACTATTTTTATCTATTTTATTTTTTGTATCTTCCAAATTCTTTGCATAAATGAACTCATTTGGAAAGGGTTCAAAGCCTAATTGTTTATCTTTTTGTCCTGTAGCATTTAAAGTTGCTATTGTTCTTCCATGAAAAGAGTTTTCTAAAGTAATAATATTGTGTTTTTTAATACCTTTACTTTTTGCATATTTTCTTATAAATTTAATTGCTGTTTCATTTGCTTCTGCTCCACTATTACAGAAAAAGCCTTGCATATTTTTATATCCACTTAATGCTGCTACTTTTTTTGCACATTCCTCTTGGGTATTTATAGGGTAAATATTTGATAAATGAAGAAACTTTTTTGCTTGTTTTGAAATAGTTTCTACAAGTTTTTTATTTCCATGCCCTAAGCAACTTACTCCAATTCCTGAGGTAAAATCTATATAATCGTTCCCCTTTTTATCAAATAAAGTAGAACCTTTTCCGTATAAAAACTCAACTTTAAAAGGATTATATACATCTAATAAATATT
The DNA here is from genome assembly GCA_017995775.1 of Aliarcobacter sp. Lineage (GTDB taxonomy): Bacteria > Campylobacterota > Campylobacteria > Campylobacterales > Arcobacteraceae > Aliarcobacter. Next base: position 2,946 of record JAGOIF010000089.1, on the reverse strand, counting down.
TGTTCATTTCTTTCCTTAAGTATGATAAACTTCAAATTGTTTATCTTTTTCTTTCAATTTATATCTTTTTTCCAAAGACTCTTTAAAAGGTTTTCCTAAAAACTCTGATTGAATAGCCTTCTTTGCTAAACTCATATTTAAACTTGGATTTACAATCAACTTATTTAAAAGCTTTATTGATAAATCAGGTTCTTGTCTTTTTATAAATCTCATTTCATCATCTTTACAAATAGTTCCTTCTTTTAAAACCTTTGCATACCAGCCTGTATATCCACTATCAAAAATAAATTTTGTCATCTGTTTTTGATTTGTATTTGCACTTAATTTCCAACAAGGTTGCCTTGGCTGTGTTATTTGAATTTGGCTTTCCCCTATTTCATAAATATCCCCAATACAAATATCTTCTTCACTTACATTTGATAAAATTAGGTTTTCTCCAAAATATGCCATTTCATCTATTTCAAAATTTATATTGCACTCTTTGCTTATTTTTTCATATGTTTTTTTTGAAAACAAAAATAAGGCTTTATTCTCTCCACCATGATGAACTAAATCTGCTTGTTCATCTTCTTTAAAACCTATTTTTGTTAAAAAGGCTTTTTTAATTGGGTATTTTTTTATTGCCGAGATTAATTCTTTTCGTTTTGTATCTTCTAAAGGTATTTTTTCTACTTTTCCAACTTTTAAATAAAGTACTTTTGATTGCTTTTTCATAAGGTTAACCCTTTACTATATATCTACTTGATATTGCTAATCTATTCCAACTATTTATTAATATAGCCAACCACTCTACTGATACTAGTTCTTCTTTTGTCAAAACTTCTTTGGCATTTTCATAAACGGTATCAGAGACTTGGTCATAACTTACTAATGTTATTGCCTCAACTAAAGATAAACAAGCTCTTTCTTTTAAAGAAAAATAATCACTTTCTTCCCAAGCAGAAACTACACTTATTCTCTCAATAGTCTCTCCACAAGCCAATGCATCTTTTGTATGAAGTCTTACACAGTAAGCACATTTATTTATTTGAGAAGCTTTTAATTTAAGTAAATGGGAAAAGCCTTCTTCTATTTGTGCATTTTGAATTAATTCCTTTCCCTCTTGTTCCATATCAAATAACTTTTTGTACATTGAAGGAACTTCACTAGCCATATTGATTCTATTTGTCATATCTTTTCCTTATAAGTTTAAGTTTTCAGGTGTTATAATAACAATTAATTGTATCTTTCACAAGGTACAGATTTATACAAAATAAAAGGACAGTTATCTACAAACTTATTAATTCATCTATACCTTTATATATTCAGCTTTATAATCAAATTAAAGAAAAAATCGAAAAAGAGCTTGCTGCAGGTACAAAACTGCCTTCTATACGCAAAATGGCCCAAGATTATCAAATAAGTAAAAATACTGTAGAGTCAGCATACAGTCAGCTATTTGCAGAAGGATATATCCAAAGTCGTCCGCAAAGTGGCTATTTTGTTAGTGATGATATCGAACATTATCTCGATCCAAAAGAAACAGACGAAGAGATATGCTTACCTGATATCTCTCAGCCTTTATATGACTTTTATCCAGCACACCTACACAATGATCACTTTCCAAATAAATTGTGGTCCAAATTACACAATAAAGTTATGAATAACCAAATAAACTTTGGTGGATATCCCAATAAACAAGGCGAATTACCACTTAGAATAGAAATATCAAAATATTTATCACATAATAGAGGGGTGCATTGTCATCCTGAACAAATCATTGTATCAAGTGGTTTCGCAGATTGTATGTTTATTGTTGCTTCTTTATTGAAATCATTTACTTCAAAATTAGCAATTGAATTTCCAGGATATAATGTCGTAAAACAAGTTTTTAAACAATTTGATTATTCTATTGAAAACATTCCAATAAATTCAAATGGGATTAGTTTAAAAGATTTAAAAGCAAGCCAGTGTAAGCTGTTATATGTCACCCCATCACACCAATATCCTACAGGTGTAACTATTCCTATTTCAAATCGTTTTAAACTTATCCAATGGGCTACACAAAATAATGCGTATATAATAGAAGATGATTATGACAGTGAATTAAGCTATAACAATCGCCCAATCCCAGCACTTCAAGGTATAAATAATAACAACTGTGTTATATATTCAGGAACCTTTTCAAAATCACTCTCTCCTGCTTTAAGAATAAATTATCTCGTCTTGCCTACAAATTTAGTAAAAAAATACCAAAATATATTTAGTTTTCCTTTCTCTGGTGTACCAATCGATACACAAAAAACTCTTGAGCTTTTTATAAAAGAAGGGTATTGGGAAAAACATATTCGTAAAATTCGTACTTTAAATCGCAAAAAGCATGATATTATGAAACATAATTTATTATTATATTTAGATCAATATATTTCTATCTTGCGAGAAGGAAGTGGTTTGTCTATAGTGATTGTACCAACTGTCAAATTAGATTGGGAAGAGCTCAATAAAAAAGCAGAACATAAAAAGATAAAACTTCATTATATTCACGATGATTCTACATCAACAATTCAGGCTATTTGTATGGGGTTTGGTGGATTTTTACAACAAGAGATACCTCTTGCTATAAAAGAGTTTTCAGAAATATTTTTGAAAGAGATAAAATAATAAGTTTGGAGAGGTAACATGTTCAGAGGGACGGGGATGCGGACAAAAAGTTGGACTACCATAGGTCTCTAAAAAGGAGATAATATGTATTCAGATGAAAAGAAAAAAATTGCATTGAACTTGTTAAAAGAAACAAAATCAGTAACAAAAACAATACGAATTTTAGGATATCCTACAAATGATATTGTTAATCCTTCAAATACGAATATAACAAAGCTTATTAATCCCCCAATAGCAGGAGTAATAACATTCTCTATAATAACAACAATATTATTTATAGTATTGACAATTTTTAGTGCTATCACT
>JAGOIF010000088.1:6159-8252 GCA_017995775.1 Aliarcobacter sp. | reverse complement strand
CAAATACTTAGTGCAGTATCTTCAAAAAGTGGAAAATTTGTTTATATTATAGAAAGCTCACACAATGGAGTAGATTTTTATCTAGGAACAACAAAAGAATCAAAAGAGTTTTTAAATGATACTTTTCAAGGTGTTTATTCAGGTTCTTTAACAAATATTGATGATAAACCAAAGTTTGATAAAAATATTGAATTTTCAAAAGCAATGTTGGGTATTCCATCTTTAAAAAGAGATTCAGATAAAAAGTATAATCAATCTTTGGAAAAGATACTTTTTCCTATGCAAGGTAAAAGTTTTCGTATAGTAATAGTTGCTGAAAGCTACAATAACAACACAATAAAAGAGATAATATCAAACTATCAAAACTTTGGAAATGAACTTCACAAATTTGTAAAACAATCAAAAAATATGCAAGAAAGCAATGCTAATTCAGAAGGTATAACTATTACAACTGGAGAAACAAATACAAAAGGTTCAAGTATAAGCGATACAGAGGGAAGTAGTGAAAGTAATTCATACACTAAAGGGACTGGTGATAAAGCAAAATCAGCAAAAATAGCTAGTGTTGGGGCTACAGGATTGGGTGCAGGAATTGGTATGTTACTTGGAGGACCACTTGGTGCAATGGCTGGTGGTTTTGTAGCCAAAAGTTTAACAGAAGCTTTCGCTTCAAAAACAGTCAATGAAAGCACTTCAAATAGTTACTCTACAAATAAATCACGAACTAATTCTACAAATGAAAGTACATCTATAAATAAAAGCGAAAGCACAAATACAAGCAATACAAAAACAAAAACATTAGGAATAACTTTTGATGAGATAAATAAATCTGCTGAATATTGTGAAAAATTAGTAGATAAATATATAGAGAGATTTCAAAAAGGTTTAAATCACGGTATGTGGAACAGTTCTTTATATATTCAATCAGATGATGAATCAACTTTAGCCGAACTTCAACACACTTTAAAAAGTGTTTATAGTGGAGATGAAACATATTTTGAAACATTAAGATTTAGTGAGAATTTAAGTAAAAATGAAAATATAGATATTAAAAATCTTCCTATGTTATATTTTGAAAATAGTATAAAACACCCAATTCATAGCTCTTTTACAGGCTTTTCATCTGCAATAAATACAGAAGAGTTATCTATTTTATCAGCATTGCCAAATAGTGATGTAGATGGAATAAGTGTTTCAAAAATCTCTAGTTTTGGATTAACTCAAGCAAAAATAGATAAAAGTGAATATATAGAAATAGGAAATGTATTAAACAAAAAGAAAGCTACTAACCAAAGATTTAAACTCTCTTTAGAGAGTTTAAATTCACATCTTTTTGTATCGGGAATTACAGGCGGTGGAAAATCAAACACTATAAAAGGTATTTTAGAAAAACTACAAGATAAAAATAGTTTAGATAAAGCAATACCATTTTTAGTTATAGAACCTGCAAAATCAGAGTACAAACATCTTCTTAAAAAAATACCAAATTTGCAGATATTTAGACCAGGTTCAAAAGATGATATTTTTAGATTAAATCCATTTGTTTTTGAACATAGCAGAAAAAACAAAAGTGTAACTCTTACAAAACATGTAGATATGCTAAAAACTACATTTAGTTCAGCTTTTCCTATGTATGGACCAATGCCATATATACTAGAAGAAGCAATTCATAATATTTATAAAAGCAAAGGTTGGAGTTTTGAAACTGAAGACCACCCATATTTTACAGATTTGGAAGAAGCAAATTATGATAGAAAAAGTTTACTTTTTCCAAATATGGAAGATTTAAAAGAAGAAGTAGAAAGAGTTGTGGATAATGCAGGATATTATCAAGATTTACAAAACAATATAAAAGCAGCTTTAAAAACAAGAATAAACAATCTAACTTTAGGTGTAAAAGGTAAGATTTTTAACTCAAGACATAATTTTAGTTCTAAACTACTATTTGAAAATCCAACTATTATAGAGTTGTCAAATATTGTAGATGATGAAGAAAAAGCTTTTTTGATGGGGCTTATTTTAAATAAACTATATTCTTATAAAGAAGAAGAAAAAAGGAAAGAAGAAGAAAAAAGGAAAGAAGAAGAAAAAAG
>JAGOIF010000088.1:0-6059 GCA_017995775.1 Aliarcobacter sp. | reverse complement strand
AAAGAAGAAGAAAAAAGGAAAGAAGAAGAAAAAAGGAAAGAAGAAGAAAAAAGTAAAGAAAAGGAAGCAAGTAGTAATAAACTAAACCACATTACAGTAATAGAAGAAGCCCACAGACTTTTACCAAATATCTCTTTGGATAAAAGTGGAGAAGAAGCAAGTGCAAGAGCAAAGGCAATAGAAACTTTTACAAATATTTTAGCAGAGATACGAGCTTATGGAGAGGGTATTATAATAGCTGACCAAATAGCTTCAAAACTAAATAGAGATGTGATAAAAAATACAAATATAAAGATAGTTCATAGAACTATGGATTATGAAGATAGAGAAATAGTTGGAAAAGCTATAAATCTAAGCGATGAGCAGATTTTGGATATTGCAGAGTTAAAAGAAGGAGAAGCAATAGTTCATAACAAAGATATTCATCAAGCTTTTATGGTAAAAATAGATGAGTTTAATGAAGAGAAAATTTCAGATGATGAGATTGTAAAGTTTTATAATAATTTTATAGAAAATAATAAAAACTATAAATATAAATATGAACTACTATTTGAAGATAAATTTTATATTGAGAATGGTGAAAAACCAGATTTTAGTAAAATAAACTTGGATATTTTAAAAGTTAAATTTGTGGAGTTTTTAAACTCTATTTTCTTTGATTCAAAAAATATTTTGGAAAATTGGGAAAAACTAAAAAAAGAGATAGGAAGTTTCGAAAATGAAAACTCATATTTATACATAATCTCTAAGCTTTGGAGTAAACTAAACTTTTTGTCAAATCTACAATACTATAAAAATTTTGATGTGTATATTGATTTTTATGATTCATTTATGAAGTTAATTAGGGTTGAGATTATAAATAAAAGAAATAATTTTTCTGTTAGATTAGAAGATATTAAAGAATATTTAGAACACTCAAATTTAAAAAATGTTTATCCATCTATGAAAAATTATAAAGATGATGATATTGATTATACCTTGTTGATTTTAGAAAATATTACATCAGATGAAGAGATTTATGAGTTTGTAAATGAAATTATGAAAGAAGATATAGCATTGAACGATAGGCTAGATAAGATTTTACAAAAAATCTTCAAAACTACAAACCCACAGTTAAGACACTCTTTGGGAGCTATAAGAGGTGGAAAAAAAGAGATAGATTTTACAAATATTATAAAGGAGGGGTTTTAGATGTATCAAGCAATGATAAGTGAAATTGCAAAAAACAAATTGGAAAATTTCAAACCATCATTTGATGAGATAAATAAAAAAATGTCTCCAAATGAACTTTTGAAAAATTCTGAAAAACTAGGAATTAGTGGAGATAAATTTGAAATTGAAGGAATTAAAAACGAAGTTGCCGAAAAAGAGAAAATAGCTGAGAAATCTAATTATTCAAATGAAGTAAATGAAAAGATTAGAAGTGTTGAAGAACTTGAAGTTTATCAAAATGAAGGTTTAGTTGAAAGTACAGTTAATGATAGAACAGTTTTAAAAGATACTTCAATAAATCCAGATTTAATAGATGAAAAGGGCAGAACAAATCTTGAAAGAATGGAAAAAGGTTTAGCACCTATTGATGAAAATGGAAAACCATATAATCTACATCATATCGGGCAAAATGCTGATTCACCTTTGGCAGAATTAAAAGATGGAGTTCATAAAAAGAATGATGCTATACTTCATGATAAATCAAAACCAACAGAAGTTCACGGAGAAAATAGCAGTGTAAATTGGGATAAAGAGAGAAGCGAACACTGGAAAGCAAGAGCAGAAGAGATAAAAGCTCAACAAAACAAAGGAGTATAAAATGTATAATGAAATTAAAAATTTAGGTTTAGAATTGGATTCTACACAACCAGCAACAAACGAAAATATTGAAGAGTTTGAAAATAAACTTTCAATCAAACTAGGAGAAGAGTATAAAACTTTCTTAAAAGAGTTTGGGACATTAGAAGTTGAATATTTAGAGTTCTATGGTTATTTTAAAGATAACAAAGGATTACCAAGTGCAATAAATGCAACAATTTATGCAAGAGATACTATTGAAGATTTTCCAAAAGATTTAGTAGTTTTTTATGAAAGTGGAAATGGAACATTTTATTGTTTAAATAGCAAAGATGAAGTTTTTGAGTGTATTTACAATAGATGTAAAAAAACAGAAGAAACTTTTAAAAGTTTTATAACAAATAAAATAAAAAATATTTAATTTAAAGGGGTAAGTAAAAATGCAAAACAATTTAACAAAAAGGGATATAAGAAATAAGATTGAAAATTTAGAAAAATACTTTTCTAAATATAAAAATCAAGATGCTTCAAAAAAGCTTGAGGAAATAAAACAAAAACTAAATGAAAAAGAGTATAAAATCGCTGTTGTTGCAAATATGAGTGCAGGTAAATCTACTTTTATAAATGCCTTATTTGGAAAAGTAGTTTTACCAACAAATTCTGAGGCTACAACAGATAGTGCTACATATATATACTCAATTCCAAATACAGAAAATAAACTTGAAGTATTTTTTTCAAATGGGAAAAATAAGGTTATTACAGAAAATATAGAAGATGAAATAAAACTTTATGCATATAAAGATGAAAAGATAGAAAGAGATGAGAAAAAAAACAATAAAGATTTAAGTAAATATAAAAATGTTGAGAAAATAAATCTGTATTATCCATTTAAAGAACTTCAAACATCTGCAAATGAAGATATGAATATTGTTTTTATAGATACTCCAGGACCAAATAGCACTGGAGATTATGGAGATGAACACAAAAGAAAAACAAGAGAAGTTCTAAGAGAAGTAGATATGGCTTTGTTTGCTTTTGATTATGATCAAATTGATTCAAATTTAAAAAGTGATGAGCAAGGATTATGGCATACAATCGAAACAAGAGCTAAGGGAGATAAAGATTTTGAAGTATATTTTTTAATCAACAAAATAGATATGGCAATGAATGATAATTTTAAAGATATTCCAAAAACTGATAATAGAGATGAATTTAATAGACTAAAAAGAGAAAACTGGTTAAAAGGAGAAATATTAGCTAAAGAAAAAGTTGAAAAAGCTGCAAAAAATCATGGTATAGAAAATCCAAAAGTTTATTTAGTATCTTCTTTTTATCAACTCTTAGAAAGAAATGATAAAAAAAATGAAGATGATGAAGATACATTGGATATTTTCAAAAAGAAGCATTTTAAAAGAGTTTTTGGTGAAAATTGGGAAGATAAATATATCAATTATTTAGGTATAGTTAAACTTGAGAAAGATATAAATAACTACATAAATACAACTCTAAATGACAATATTTTAAAAAATAGATTTAGAGATATTCAAGATGTAATGAAAGATGTATATGATTCTTTAAATCCTGTTAAACAAAAACTAAAAGAATGTAAATCTGATAAAGAAAAAGTAGAAAAAGATATACATAAAGCTTTGGAATATCTAAAACAAGATGGTGAAGCTGAAAAACTTGAGAAAAATATGAATCTTGAATTTAAAAAATCAAGTGAAGAGTATATTTTAAAAATAAATAATACTATAGACTACACTATAAAAAGGGAATTAACAGATAAAGTTGATGAAATGTCAAAAATCGCAATTAAATATGCCGAAGCAATAGCAATTGGTAGAAGTCATAATAATGCTGTGCAAACAGCAATAAGAATGTCTAAGACAATTAATTTATTACAAAAATCTATTACGATTCCATTAAAAACTGATATTAATACAGATTCTATTTTAAAATCTATGCAAAATTATATGAAATCACTTTTTGAAGATTATAAAAATAACTATCTTGATATAAAAACAGATTTAAAAAATATTTTTGTGGACTATGAGATAGAAGTTTCTAATATATTTTGGGAAGTAAAAGATAAATTAAATCAAGAGTTACAAAATGCTTTAGATATAGAGATGCAATCTTTGGAGATGCAAACAGTAGATATTGATTCAAGTTTAAGTTTTGAAGTATCTATTCCTGATAGTATATTAGATTATAAATATCAAAAAGAGGAATATTATTATAAGAGTAATAAAAGTTGGTGGAACCCTTTTTCATGGTTTGAAGATGATTCAAAAGTAGTTACACAAGAGGCATTACATATTCTAACAATCAAGCCACTAGATTTAAAACAATCTATTGAAAGGAGTATGAATAATACTATTGAATCATTTGTAGAACAAGAAAAAACTAATTATGAAAATGCAATAATTGGCGTAATCAAAGATAATTCTATTATTTTTAATGACTTTAGAAATAATAAGAAAAAAGAGATAAATGACTTAAACAATAAGTTGAAAAATAGTGAAAAAGAGTTGCAGTTGGTAGAAAAACAGCTAGAAGATTTTAATAATTTAACAAAGGAGTAAAAAATGGCACCAGCAATAGGAACAGTAGTAGTAATAGGTGGGATAGTAGTAGCAGGGGTTGCTTATTTAATGTATAAAAATAGCGATAATAAAAAAACAAAAAATAAATTCTCTGATAGTTTATCAACTAAAGAAGATTGGTATAAAAGTGATAAAATTATCATAGAAGAAGCTATTGCAAAAAACGATTTGGAAATTTTAAATGAGATGCTTAATGATAGAAAAGTTAAAGAATTTCCAGATTTAATTAAAATGATAGAAGAGGCATTAAAAAATAAATAATGAAAAACTTATCTAAAGCACAACAGTATAAAATTGCTGTTGTTGCAAATATGAGTGCAGGAAAATCTACTTTTATAAATGCTCTGTTTGGAGATAGTATTTTACCTGCATACTCAAAAGCAACAACAGATTGCCCTATTTATATCTATTCAGATGATGACCCAAGCAATGATAAGGCAATAGTGGAGTTTACAGACAATAAACCAACAATAGAACTAGCCAAAGAAGATGTTCCAAAAGAGATAAAATTCTATGCTCAAAAAGATGAAGATACTTTGGAAGAAAAATATAAAAATGTAAAAAGAATAGATTTGTATTGGGATTTTCATGTATTACAAAATAGTGAAAAATATGATATGGACTTTGTAGTAATAGACACTCCAGGACCAAACAATACAGATGAACACTCTTTTAAACATAGTAGCACTACAAAAGATATTATTCAAAATGAAGCAGATATGGTTTTGTATCTTTTTGATTATGGGCAAATAGATGCAAATTTACAATCTTCAGAAAACAATCTTTGGGGAATGATAAAAGAGAGAAAAGAGAAAAATCCAAACTTTGAAGTATTTTTTATAATAAATAAAATAGATAGAGCTTTTGAAGATAATAAAAAAATAGAAGAGATTAAAAACTCATCTTCAAAAGAAGAGTATTTTGAAAATGTAAAAAAACATTGGTTTTATTATGAAAAAATAGCTATTGATAAAATAAAAAATAGTGCAATAAAATATGGGTTTAAATCACCAAAAATATTTTCTGTATCTTCTAAGTATATAGAGTATTATAGAAATAAAAAAAATCTAAACTTTGACCATATTGATGATTTTGATATTTTTCAAAGTTATTTTAAAAATACATTTAAAGATAGTTGGGAGAAAGAGTTTATTAAATATTTAGGGTTTTTGAATATAGAACAAAAGCTAAATAAACATCTAAAAATTGATGATAAAAATTTTAAACAAATAAAAAGAAAAAAATTTAAATATAAGAATAAATGAAAAATCTACTAGTACTATACAACCCATACTATGAAAAAGATGTGATAGAACAACATCTAAAAGTTTTGATTGAAAATAAAAAAGTAGCCTTTGGAAAAGTTAGATCAAAACTAAAAAACATAGAGCATAACTTTCAAGATGATTTAGAAAATATTTACAAAAGTGTAGATGAGTCAAACTATCTACAACTTTTTTTGACCGACTATTCAAGTATTTATGTAGCAAAAGTAGTAAAAATCACAAATGAAGATTTATATGATTTCGCTCCGTCTTACTATAAAGAGAAAAATCTTGAAGTTGAAACTTGGTTTTTAATAGAAGATATTTGTGAAATTGTTAGAAATAATTTTGAAAAAACAAGAGATGAAATTTTGGCAAATTTTACAGCTCTTAATTT
>JAGOIF010000204.1 GCA_017995775.1 Aliarcobacter sp. | reverse complement strand
ACTAAGAATTAATGAAGATAAAAAACTGTTGGGACAAATGTCCGAAGAATGTCCAGACAAAAATCCACCAGAGCTAGAGCTAGAAATAAAGCTAGAGAAAGAAAAAGAGCTAAAGCTAAAAGCTACAAAGCAAAATGATATGAAAAGCTTTTTGAGCTTTAAAAGTTTTTGTGTTGAGAAATATAAAGGGCAGGTGCTTACAAATTGTTGTCCAACACTACTTGTAGGGAATGAGCTGAGAATTAATGATAATGGCTATCTTGAAAGTTATTACAATGGAAATAAAATAGATATCAATCCAAATAGAGCAAAAGAATTGTGGAAAATTTTATATGAGAACCAAGATGTGATAGGTGTAGTAAAAAACGATTATATTGAAAAGTATGTAGGTAGATATATAAAAATTGAAATTCAAAGCAAAATGACAAATAAGCTTGAGACATTTTATTATGAAATTATCGGCTATAACATAGAAGATGAACTATATCGCTTGATTTTAAAAGATGTGCAAACATCTACAAAAGCAAATGCAAATAAGCTTTATACACTAGAACAAATGGCAAAGCTTCCATTTGTAGATGTAAAGGAAGTAGAAAATGAAATTTATAAATCAGATAATCGTTAAAAATAAAAAATATGAATGTATTGTAATAGGAGGAAAAAATGTTTGAATCACTTGAAAATGTTTTAATGCAAATTATGCAGTCGTTGCATCGTCAAGAGCAAATGATGCAGCTTGTAATTACACACTTTAAAAATAAAAATGATGTTGCAAAATTTCTTGGTGTGTCGGTTGGTACAATTAACAACTACATCAAAGATGGAAGATTTGAGCTTGGTAAACACTATTTTATCAATGAAAAAAACAATATAGAGTTTATCCCATCTGGAATAGTGGACTTCAAAGATAAATCAACAAAACAAAATAGAATTGTAGAGGTTAAAACTCCAGAAAGACACTTACATCCTACTGCTAGAAAGTTTTTAGGAGGACAAAAAGTTGGCTAAAAATATCAGATTTATCTATACAGATATTAAATTTACCATAAAAGAGAGATACAATAAATGGTGGCTTGATTTTTATTTGACAGATGGGAAAAGGATTAGAAGATCTACTGAACTATCTTCAAATCAGCAAAATTTGACAATCATAAAACGACAAATCATTCCTGATATTATCATTGGACTTGGAAAAGAACCAGTAGAAGAGATTCAAGAGTCAAAAGAGTGGATACTTGATGATTTTGCCGATGAGTATTTTGAACTTCATAGAACTCAAATAAGAGAGCACACAAACGAAAAGAACAAACAGCACTATAAAAATCATGTGTCGCCATATTTTGGAAAAAGATTGATTTCAAGTTTGACTCCTATAGAGCTTGAGAAATGGCAAAATAGGTTGCTTTTAAAGTATAGGCATTTAACAGTACAAAAATATCGTTCAGTCTTATATTCAATACTTCAAAAAGCTTATAACAACGATATTATTTTAAAAAATCCACTTGAAAAGGTCAATGCTCCTAAAATGCAGATTAACAATCAGCAAAAAGAGGTATTGCCTTTTACTCACAAAGAGTTAGCCTTGATACTTGAAAATAGTTCAGGATATATAAAAAACTTTATTAGCTTTATGGCTGCAACTGGTATGCGACCAGGGGAGATTGTCGCTTTAAAATGGAGTGATGTAGATTTTGAAAGAAAAATGATCTCTATTGAGAGAACAAGAGTACGAAGTAAAAAGGGTGAAAAACCAAAAGATGGACTTACTAAAACGATGTCATCAAATCGAAAAATAGATTTGTTGCCAATCGCAGAACAAGCACTGCTTGAGCAAATGAAACTTACAGTTGATGCAACATATATTTTTTTAAATCAATCAAATGAACCCTTCTATGGTCATGACATTATAGGAAAAAGATTTAGGGAGATTATAAAACAAAGCGGTGTGAAAGAGAGACCATTGTATAATTTAAGACATACTTTTGCTTCACAGATGATAAGCCGAGGGGCAGATATTGTTTGGGTGTCTAATATGCTTGGACATAAAAATGTTTCAATTACCCTCTCAACATATACAAAATTTATCAAAGAAGATGATGAAGTAAGAATAAGAAATATTGAAAAAATGGGCACGATTATGGGCACTTTCTCTGAGTGAGAAGTGCTAAAGCCCTAAAAATAGGGGTTTGTAAGGTGCAGATACGAGTTTATTACGAAGATACAGATTGTGGAAATATGGTTTATCACTCAATTTATTTAAACTATTGTGAAAGAGCTAGAAGTGAGTTGTTTTTTAAAAAAGGTTTACTTCCTCACTCGCAAGATGAGTTTTTTGTTGTAAAATCGTGTGAAGCAAACTGGATAAAATCTGCAAAATTTGCAGATATTTTAGATATAAAAACAGAACTAATTGAGAAAAAATCAGCTTCAATTATTATGAAACAAGAGATTTACAGAGATGATGAGCTTATTTTTGAAGCAAAATTTAAGTTAGCATTTTTGAAATTTGGGAAACCATCGAAAATACCACAAAATATATTTGAAATATTGGAGAATTAAATGAAAAAACTATTATTTATACTAATACTTGTTAT
>JAGOIF010000087.1:2754-8396 GCA_017995775.1 Aliarcobacter sp. | reverse complement strand
TGTGTGAAAATTTGTTGAACCATATTTCGCATTTAAATTCATTTGTACATTTGCTGCAAGTACAGAACCTGCAAGAGTAGCCATTAGTAGACATTTTTTAAACATATTTTTCTCCTTAGTTTATATATAAACATCATAATAATTCTAAGTGAGCAATAGGTGAGTTTTTCTTTATAGTATTAAAATCTTTTTAGTCTGTACCCTTCTTGAGGTACATTTATAATTAAATCTATTGGTAATCTTTGTCTTAATTCTTTAATAAAAGTTTTTAAAGCGCTCATACTCATAGATTTATCTTTCCAAATATACTCTTCAATTAAAGAGTAAGTCAAAATCCTATTTTTATTTTCATGAAGTAAAAGCAAGAAATCTTTATCTCTTTTTCTTAATGTTATAACTTTATTTTGGTAGTATAACTCTCTTTCTTTCATGTTAAAATACATTTCATCAGAAAATTCTATTTTATTTTCCAATTTATTTCCAAAAGCTTTGATAATACCATTTAATAAAGTTTCAGAAGTAACGGGTTTTAAAATGTAGTGATTAATATTCAGATTTATCAAACTTAATAAATACTCTTCACTTGAATAAGCTGTAAGCATAATAACAATTGTTGTTAAATCATTTTTTCTAATATCAGTGATTAATTGTATACCATTTTTTTTAGGCATTTCGATATCAGAGATTATAATAGTAGGCTTATGTTCATAATATAAAGTATAAGCATCTTCTGCATTTGAAGCTTCATACACCTCATCAAAATAGTATTTTAAAGTATTTACTAATCTTTTTCTAATACCATCCTCATCTTCTACACATAAAATTGTGTAGTTTTTTAATTGCTCTGTTATATCACTCATTTTTAAACCTTGATTTTTACTTTAAATATTGCACCTTCATCTGTGTTTTCAACACTAAGTTCTCCGCCCATATTTTTCTCAATAATCATTTTTGACATATAAAGACCAAGACCAGTACCTTTTAAACTGCTTTTTGTAGTGAAGTATGGTTCAAAAATCAAATCTAAATACTCTTTTTCAATTCCACCTGCATTATCTCTTACAGTAACAATAGAATAACCATCTATATAATCTACTTCTAAATCAATTATTGGATTTTCTATTTCTCTTTGAATTAAAGCATCTTTTGCATTTGACATAAGATTTAATAAAACTTGTGCAAATTCTCTTTTATAACCATATATTTCACAATTACAAATTATCTTTTTATTAAGTGTAATATTATAATTTTTAATTGATGCTGTAATTAATGAAATAGCTTCATAACAAGAATCTTCAATATAAAAGTTAACTTTTTGTTTATCAGGTTTAAAAAAATTCCTAAAATCATCTATTGTATATGACATAAATTGAATTAATTTATTTGATTCATTTACAGTTTCTTTAATCATTTCATCACTTACTTTATTAAACTTTGATGCAGTTTCTAGTTCCATTAAAATTCCAGATACCTCACTTAAAGGTTGTCTCCATTGATGAGCTATCATAGATAACATAATTCCCATTCTAGCAAGTCTTGATTGATGAAGCATTGCTCTATCTTTTTTCTGAACTTCATCGATTGCAACTTGTACTTTTAATTCTAAGTTTTTATTTATATCTTCAAGTAAAATTTCTTTTTTTCTTACGTTTTCTTGATAGGTTTGAAATACTTCTGTGATTTTTTTTGACATGAAAAAAGATAGTAATCCAATAATAAGAATTATAAAAAAAGAAATAAGTATAATTAATCTAACATATTTATCAATTTTCTCTTCTAATAATTTTTTATTTTCTAATATAGATTCTTGGATATCATCAACATATAATCCAGAACCAATTACCCAATTATATTTTTCATATAATCTAAAAAAACCAAGTTTTTTTGAAAACTTAGATTCTTCTGGTTTTTGCCAAAAATACTCTATAAATATTCCTTTTGGATTTTTTATAGTTTTTTCTATAAATTCTTTTGTAATAAAACTTCCAATTGCATCTTTTAAATCAATATCATAAGTATTTATACTATCTTTTCTAAAAGGATGAGCTCTTAAATAATACTTAGTATCATGAATCCATATGTAACCGTGTTTACCATATCTTAGGGTTTCTGTATATTTTAAAATATTTTCTTTTAATTCTTCTTCACTTAATTTTGTATTATGATTTACATGAAATTCTATATAATTGATTACGTAATCAACCTCTTTTTTTAAAATATCTTCTTGCCTTTGAATGTACTCTTTTTCTACTCTAATACTCTCTTCTTCAAAATAATTATTTTGATTTTGTATAAAAAAGTATATTGTAAGAAAAGCAATTAAAACAACTGTAACAATAGGTGTTAATATGATAAGTTTAGGTATATTTTTTTCTGAAAACAATAAGAACTCCATGGTATATTATGTAAACTTTAGCTAATTTTAGTGAGATAAAAGTGAGCTTTTGATTATTTGCTCTATTCTTAATAGAATTAGTCTTATAATGGCACCGATTAAACATAAATACATAATATATAAAAAGGTAATCATGGAAAAAGAAAAATTAATTTGTAAAGAAAAAATTGCTACAGACTTTAATGGCGGGAAAGAACTTTTACAAAATTTAAAAAATAGTGTTACAATGTTTGGAAGTGCTAGAACACAAGCTGATGATAAACATGCTCTTCTTGCAGAAGAACTTGCATTTAGACTTTCAAAAAATAATATAAATGTTATTACAGGTGGTGGTGAAGGTATTATGAAAGCTGCCAATAAAGGTGCTTTTGAAGCAAATACAGCTGAATCAGTTGGGCTTAGTATTTATTTACCAAATGAAAAAACAACAAACGAATATACAACAAAGAATTTTACATTTAATTACTTTTTTTCAAGAAAATATATGTTGGTAAAGTATTCAAAAGCTTGTGTAATATTTCCAGGTGGATTTGGTACTTTAGATGAGATGTTTGAAGTTTTAACTTTAACACAAACAGGAAAATTAAATGGTTTTAAAATCTATTTAGTTGGGTGTGAGTATTGGGAATATTTAATAAAATTTATCGAAAAATCTTTATATAAAAACAATATGATAGATAAAAAAGATTTAAATATCATTACTTTAACAGATGATATTGATTTTATCGAAAAAGAAATTTTATCTCATATTTAAAAATATTAAGAATCAATCATCTACTTGATTGATTCTTATTTATCTAAACTATATTTAATACTGATAAATATGGTATTTTGAGTTCTCTTTTACCTTTTTATCTTCAACTATTTTATAAACTGCTATTGCTTTTTGTTTTAGTTCTTCATCTATTTGTTTTGTATTATATTCTTTGATTAAAACATCTAAAACTAAAGTATAAACTATACAATTTAACTTTAAAGAATCCTCATTTCTCATTAATTTATCTAAATCAATAGCGTACACAGCTTCTGAAAAAGTAAAAAAAAGTCTTTGAGAAACATCTTCTAATCTATAACTATATCCTAAAATCAAAAGAAAATTTTCCTCAAATTCTTTGTGTAAATTTCGTTCTTCTAGCTTTTTTGCAAAAGTTGAGATTTGAACTGCGTGTTCTTGTGCTATTTGTTCTGATTCTATAGTTTTATTTTTAAAATAATAAATAAAATTACAGATTTCATTAATTAGTTCTATTTTGTATCCTTTTTCACGATTGTTACATTTTGATTATTATATAATGTATTTATAAAAAATCAAATATTTTAGGAATACCATGAAAAAATCACTAATAACATCAGCATTAATATTAAGCACTACATTTTCATTTGCCATAGATTTCGGATCAATTGCAAAAGGTGTAGTTGAAAATGTTACAAGCACTCAAAATACAACTCAAACAACAAATAAAGCTTCATCAAATTTAAGTGATTCAACTGTAACAAGCGGATTAAAAGAGGCTTTAAAAACAGGTGTTAATTTTGCAGTTACTCAACTTGGGGCAAATAATGGTTATTTAAATAACTCTGCTGTTAAAATTCCTTTACCAAATAATCTTGCAAAAGTTGAAAGTGTAATTAGAACAGCAGGTGGAAATAAAATGGCTGATGATTTAATCAATTCAATGAACGCAGCAGCTTCAAAAGCAGCTCCAAAAACAGCAGAAATATTCGTAGATGCTATCGATAAAATGAGCGTTACTGATGCTCAAGCTATTTTAAACGGAAAAAATGACGCAGCTACAAATTATTTTAAAGCAAATACAAGTGATTCATTAAGAAAGATGATTACTCCAATTATCCAAGAAACAATGAAAGAAAACCAAGTATCAAGTTATTATGAAACAGCTAATAATTTATATAAATCAAGTGCAAAAGGTTTAGTTGATAATAGCAGTGTTATGGGACTTGCTAAAAACTTTGGAATGGAATCTTATGTTCCTGGAAATTCAGATGAAAGTTTAGATGAGTTTGTAACAAATAAAACAATCGAAGGGTTATTTACAATGATTGCACAAAAAGAAGCTGCAATTAGAGCAAATCCAGTTGAACAAACATCTTCAATATTAAAACAAGTATTTGGAAAATAAGCTAAGAGAAATCTTAGCTTTATGAACCTGACATTCTAAAATAATCATAAATAGCATTGTTTTTTACAAGGCTTGTATTTAAATCTACTAAATGGTGCTCTTTTTTTTCATACTTATATTTATAATCCTTTTGAAAATTTCTTAAAAGATTTTCATAAAGTTCACCTTTGAAATCTATAATAAAAATCTCTTTACTTATCTCATAAATATAAATAAAATTTAATATATAATCATCATTTATCTCATAAGTTAAAAACTCATAATGGGAGAATTCTTTTTTTTCTAATAACTTCATATCTTTGATTTTCAAATCTTGTTTAATTAGGTTTAAGAAAAAAGAAAAAGCCTGACCATTCCATGTTACCGATGTTTCTGTATGAATATATTCAATATATAAATCATCTGTTTTTAATGTGTAGGTTTCTAAAACATAAGAATTATGTCTTGTTTTTGTTTCAATATTTGAAATAGGAAATAAATAAAAATTATCAGAATCTATTTTAAATTTTAATTCATTATCTTCAAAACTAAAATATGGTCTTGATAATTTTGTGATTTTTTTAAAAATTGATTTTAAAATATTTGTTAGCATTTCGACTTTTTAACCTTTTTATTTATTATATGTTATTAGATAATTGTGAAAAATTAATTATTCTTTTAAGCTATAATCATTTTTAAATACTTTAGGACAATACAAACATGAATAAACACTTCACAAGAAATGAAATAATAAATAATCTAGCAAAATATGAACTATATTATCAAGTAACCTTAGGAAACCTAATAAGCCTTACAAACACAAAAGAAATAGATTATGAAGTAGAGTTCCAATTAGCTCTAGGATCAATCTATGAGCTCTTAAAAGACCTAAAAACTCTTGATGATAAGAGTATATCGTTTGATGATGAACTAAGAAAACAAGCAGCGATGGATAGCGTTCAAAATTTCGCAAATGTAAACCTAGAAATACTAAAAAGTGGTGAAATAAAAATAGAAAAAATCGTAAATCACATAAATGATGGTTTGTTTTTTAATGAAGCTATGAAAGTAATATGTGATGAAAACCTAGATGAACAAATAGAAAAATGGGAAAAAATAATAACGCA
>JAGOIF010000087.1:0-2654 GCA_017995775.1 Aliarcobacter sp. | reverse complement strand
TCTTTGATTTTTTTCGTGATGTCTTGGAATTTCTCTTCAACTTCTTTTTTTGCTTCTTCTGATTGTTCAACTTTTGGAGGTTCACAAGCTGTGATGTCTTTGAATTCCCAATCTTTATAAGCACCCATTGTTGGAGTTATAATTTCATCAATTTCTTTGTCATCTAAGATTAAAACTTCAATATTATTTTTGTTGTAAGACTCTAATAATGGTGAACTTCTTAAGATTTTTTCATTTTCTCCAACGATATAAAAAATTGCTTTTTGTTCTGTATCAGCTCTTTGTTTATAATCTTCTAATGAAGTTAATTTCCCAGCTTCTGCTTTTGTAGATTTGTATCTTAATAAATCTAAAATCGCTTCTTTATTCATATGGTCTTGATAAACACCCTCTTTTAAAGGTCTGATATATTGAGCAATAAATTCAGCGTATTTTTCTTCATCTTTTGAAAGTTTTTTGATTTCACTTAAGATTTTTTTAACTGAACTTTGTTTGATATTTGCTAAAATTCTATTTTCTTGTAAAATCTCTCTTGAAACATTTAAAGGTAAATCCTCAGAGTCAATAATTCCTCTTACAAATCTTAAATAAGTTGGTAATAACTCTTTTTCGCTATCTGTAATAAATACTCTTTTAACATAAAGTTTTACACCACTTTGGAAATCTGCTCTATACATATCCATTGGTGCTATTTTTGGAATATAAAAAAGTGTTGTATATTCGTTTACACCCTCAGTTTTTGTATGAATTGTAAGCATTGGCTCTGATGAGTCATGAGAAATAGATTTATAAAAATCATTATAATCTTCATCTTTTAATTTCGCTTTTGGCTGCATCCATAAAGCTGTTGCTTCATTGATTTTTTCTCTTTTATCTTCAATTGATTTATCAGCTTCTTTACCCGCTTTTTTATCATCTTCACTTAAAGTTTCAGTAACTTCTTCTTTGTAATTTAAGAAAATTGGATATGCGATGTGATTTGAGTATTTTCCAACGATATTTTTGATTCTATATTTACTTGCAAACTCACTTGCTTCTTCATCTTTTAATTTGATGTAAATAACAGTTCCATTTGTCTCTTTTGTGCAAGGAGCTAAATCAAACTCACCTGTTCCTGTACTTGTCCATTTGTAAGCAGTTTCTTCACCAGCTTTTTTAGAAATAACATCTACACTTGAAGCTACCATAAATACAGAATAAAAACCAACTCCAAATTGACCAATTAAGTTTGAATCTTTTTTTGCATCACCTGTTAGTGCTTCAACAAATGATTTTGTACCTGATTTTGCAATTGTTCCAATTGAAGCAATTAAATCCTCTTCATTCATACCAATACCGTTGTCAATAATAGTTAAAGATTTATCAGCTTCATCAAAAGTGATATTAATCTCACCTTTCCAGTCTGCATAATCAGCCTTAAGATTGTCATCCGTAAGTCTTAAATAGTTTAATTTATCAATAGCATCACTTGAATTTGATACTAACTCTCTTATAAAAATCTCTTTATTTGAATATAAAGAGTGTGTCATTAATTGTAATAATTGTCCTACTTCTGTTTGAAATTGATGTTTTGCCATGCTAATTTCTCCTATAAATTTTAATTTTTTAGAAGAGAATTTTATCACAACTTTATAAAAGAAAGCTAAAGTTTTTATTAAAATTAGCACTTTTTGCACTTGAGTGCTAATATTTTAATAATTACTTTAAATCTAAATTCAAAAATACGATAACATAATAAATTAATTTATTATTTAATAATTTTATTAGTTTTTTAATTGTATTATTCTTCAAATTTTTACAGGAGTTATATGTGATGCCTTTATCAAAAAAATTAGTGGCTGAGTTTATTGGTACATTTTGGTTAGTTTTAGGTGGTTGTGGAAGTGCTGTTTTAGCAGCAGGATTCCCTGAGTTAGGTATTGGATTTGTTGGAGTTTCTTTAGCATTTGGACTTACAGTTTTAACTATGGCTTATGCTATTGGTCATATTTCTGGTTGTCATTTAAACCCTGCTGTTTCATTTGGTCTTTGGACAAGTGGTAGATTTGCAACTAAAGAGCTTATTCCTTATATTGTTGCACAAGTTTTAGGAGGAATAGCAGGAGCTGGTATTTTATACCTTATTGCATCTGGAAAAGCTGGATTTGATGTAACTGCTGGATTTGCTTCAAATGGTTTTAATGAGCATTCACCAGGTGGATTTACAATGATATCAGTTTTAATTGCAGAAGTTGTAATGACATTTATGTTCTTAATTATTATCTTAGGTGCAACTGATAAAAGAGCACCTGCTGGTTTTGCACCAATTGCAATTGGTCTTGGATTAACATTAATTCACCTTATTTCTATTCCTGTTTCTAATACATCTGTAAACCCTGCTAGAAGTACAGGTGTTGCACTATTCCAAGGTACTTGGGCTGTTGATCAATTATGGTTATTTTGGTTAGCTCCAATAGTCGGTGCGATTCTTGCTGGTCTTGTTTATAAATTCTTTGAAACAAAAGAAAACTAAAAACAAATAAAAGATTTCATCCCACTTTTTGGGATGAATCTTAATTTTTTATTCTATATATTTCTTTCCTTTTATCTATTTATTTACTTCTTTTTAACCATTTGCATTTACTTTATAAGTTATAATACTTCTTTAAAATTTA
>JAGOIF010000203.1 GCA_017995775.1 Aliarcobacter sp. | reverse complement strand
ACTTGTGCTTCCATCAAGAAGTTCAATCAAAGCGAAATTTGCCATACTTGGATAAACTTTAATTTGCGGTATTTTTGATAACTCTTCAAAAAAACTTTGAGCTTCTGTAATATATCTTTTTCTTACTTTTTCATATTCTTCAAAAAAATCATTCCGTTTGTAAAGTCTAAAAAAGTATTCACTCAAACCACTTGAATTCCATAAATAGCCATTTTTAAGAAGACTAGAAACTTTATATTTATCCATCACACCATAACCTGCTCTTATACCTGCTATCCCAAAATCTTTTGACATACTTTTAATTACTATTACATTTGAGAATTCTTTAAAAAGTTCAGTTGCAGAGATCAATGTATATCCATCATCTTCAAAAGCAAAATGTATAAAACTCTCATCTATGATGATATTTTTAATCTCTTTAAGATTATTTAAAATATATCTCAAATCTTTATATTTCAAATATCCACCATTTGGATTATTTGGATTGATTATTACTACACTGTCTGGATTTTCTTTTTTTACAAACTCTAAATATTTATCAGCCATAAGTGCATAGTCGTCTTTTTTATCTAACTGATAATAAACCACTTCTGTATCTTCTCTTGCAAATTCATAATATGATGAAAAAGTAGGAATGTTTACTATTACTTTTTTTCCTACAAAATTATGCATTACGGACTGAATTACTTCAATAGCACCATTTCCTACAAAAATATTCTCTTTATTTATATTTATAGACTTACTAATAACATCAGCAATTACATCATTTTGTGATGGATAAAATTCTAATACATCTCTTAATTTACCTGTGTCAACTAGCTCTTTTTTTAAATACTCCAAGAATAACTCTGTTGCATAAGGGTTTGATAGAAAACATGCATCTACTTTGATATTAAGTTCTGGCAATTCTTCTGCAATTGTAAATATGCTTGGACTATGACTTCCTGCTGCTTCTTTAAGTTGTCTTATCTTTGAAGCTATTTTTTGCTCATCTTGTGTTAGTTTTATCATTAGTTTTCTCCTTGAAATTTTAAAGTTTTGAATAAATAAAGAACATGGTATAAATAAACGATATTAATCGAAACCGCTAAACCGATACCACTGTAGTTAAAAATCAAAAATGGTGCAATCAACATATTCAATATGAATGTATTTCTAACTATTTTATTAAATTCTTTATTCCTTTTTTGAATAATTAGAACTTGTGTAAATAATGGACCAAAGGGTATAGTTATAAGTGTAAATATTAAAACATAATATATATTCATAATATTAACATCTACATTTCCACTAATAATTCTAACTATAAATTCACTAAAAATATACAATGCTATACACATAACAATAGCTAAGACTAAATATGAAATAGCAACTTTCTTTGTAAAATCAAAAAACTTTTCTTTTTGCTTATTATATATTTTAGCCATATATGGATATATAGTTTGATTAGCTGGAGTAAATAAGCCTCCAACCGCATTTACAATTTTCTCTGCTATCGCATAGTATCCAACAACAGTATGATTTGTAAAAAATCCAAGTAATAAAATATTTATAGTAGTATACAAACTAACAAAGATTCTTGAAACAAAAACATCCCAGCCATCAATAAAATATTTTTTTATTGTTAAATGTGTTTGTAATTGAAAACTTATACCAAATTCTTTTTTAATCAAATACAGCGACCAAATACCTGCTATCATAAAACCAATAGATGTAAGAAATGGCACAAGATAATAATCACTTTGTTCTTGTACAAATACAAATATAGCTATCGTAAATATTACTTTTGAGAGTATATTTAGATAGGTTATATATTTCATTCTCTCCATTCCTTGAAAAAACCAAACAGGGAAAAGCACTTGCCCAATAACTATTCCAAATGTCAAAAAATAAACCAAAGCATCCTTACTAAACTTCTCAAAGCTAAATACTAAAATAGAAAGTAAAAAAAATGATACAAACATAAGTATAATTTTTATAGTCATCACAGATGAAAATATCTCTACCACCTTTTCTTTGTTTTCTCTATGAATACTTATCTCTCTTGTTGCAGTCAAATCAAACCCATAATCTGTAAGTATTTGAAAGTATGTAATCATAGCAGTAGCAAAAGCTAAAAGTCCAAAATACTCCACACCCAAAACTCGTACTAAGTATGGAAGAGTAAGAAGTGGAAGAATGTAGTTTGCCCCTTGCAGAACTGAAAGAGAAAAAAAGTTTGACATGAGTCTTTTTTTATCTTCTGTGTTGGTTAGGAATTTGATTTTATTTTTCATAAAACTCTTTATACCACTTAACAAACTCTTTAATTCCATCATCCAATTTTGTATTTGGTTTATAATCAAAATCTTCAATCAAATCACTTACATCAGCATATGTACTTACCACATCTCCTGCTTGCATTGGAAGAAAGTTTTTCTTTGCCTCAATACCAATTGCTTTTTCTAATGTTTCTATAAAATCTAAGAGTTGAACTGGAGAGTTATTTCCTATGTTGTAGATTCTATATGGTGCTGATGAAATATCTGGATTTGGATTTTCTGGATTGAAATCTTTAGATGGTATTGCTGGGTTATCTATTACTTTTATTATTCCATCTACTATATCATCTACATATGTAAAGTCTCTACTCATATTTCCAT
>JAGOIF010000202.1 GCA_017995775.1 Aliarcobacter sp. | reverse complement strand
GTTTCGCAATATGCTTAAATGATTTTTTATCTGATTATTTTTATAAATTATTGTATTAATTGACTTAATTCACTAATTAACTTTGAATCTAAGCAGAAACTAAATCTTAAATCAATCAACTATGAGTGGTGATTGGTAAATCTGAACTAACTTCTTGTATATGTCATTAGGTTATTTATCTACTTTATTTTTTTAAAAATAGATTCCATGATAAATTTTTACTGTTCTCTTAGAGCTTCATCTTTATATATCAGGTTTTTTTACAAAACCAACTTCATGTCTTTTATTATTTCTTACCAAAGACACAATTATGATATATTTCTCTTGTCCTTGAAATCTATCAACAGTACCAAATCTAATATCTAAATGGGGATAATTTCTATCTTCCCTTGGAAGTCTCCAAAATCTTTTTTTTCTAAATTTGTTAATTCTAATAATTGACTTCCATAAAAAGTAATCACTCCAACAGAAGGTTTTTTTTCTATTTTTTTATATGATTTATTTAAAAAATCAAGTGTTGTTTTTATTCTTTTAATTTCAGATTCATTAAAAAAAGAACTACTTCCTTTATGTTGACTTTCTTCATCACTTTTTTTGTTTTTAGACAAACTAAATATTTCTTGTGAAATATTTTATCTTGTATTTGATGACATTTTTCTAAATCTGGGTTTTTTAGTCCACTCTTCAATCCTTAAATATTCTTTTCATCTATATAAAATTGATCTATTGCTTTTTGAATATCAGGATGCATTCTATATTGTGTATTTAACATAACATAGTTATCTTTATAGTTTCACAACCTAGGGCTTTTATTTGCTCTAAAAATTTGTTTTCAACATAAGCTTCTTCCCTAATCCAGCTACTCATAATTTTCCTTTGTGTTAATCTTTATTTATTTCAATTTCTAAATTCTTTAATATATCAATAATCTCATCAAATCCTATTTTTTTATCAAATATCATATTTTGCATAGCTTTATAATCTTTTTCTAAAGCTTCAAGTCTAAATTCTGGTGGTAAAAGGTTAAAAGTTCCTTTTTTAGCATCTTCGTATTTAGCCCAAGTTCGTGGATAAAACTTTTTTTTAAATTCAACTACATCTTTTAATAGATTTATATCAGCTAATGCTTCATCTTTTACTCTACTTTGACATATCATTGCCAAATCATAGTAGTGTCTAGAATATCTTATGGGCATAACTAAATCACTTGGTCGATTTGCCTCATGGTGCAAAATAGTTGCTTTTTCCCAAAATGTTCTTTTGGCAACTATTGTATTTACAGTGCATCTAGGTTTTTCAAATAGTTTGGAAAACTTTTGTGCCACAAATGATAATATTTCAAAACTATCACTTGGTAGCCAAGAAGCCAAAGGACCAATTTCAAGCAAAATTTCAGGTCTTAAATAAGTATCATTAAAAGCATTTGGATATTTTACATTTATTGAAAAACCGTCATCTGCGATATTACAAGTACAAAGTGGCGATAAAATTTCTGAAATTATTGGTAAAAGCTCATCTTTAATATATAATTTGGCATTTTCATTTATTTGTTCATTAAATTTCACTTGTTTATTTTTTGAAGTAAGCTCTTTTAATGGATTTTCTTTTGTAACTAATCTCCAATCTAATATTAAATCTATATCTTCAGAAAATCTACCTATAAGATTAAATACTTTTGAAAGGCTTGTTCCTCCTTTAAACATAAGAATTTTATTTAATCTCTCATCTTCAAATATCTTAGCCAAAGTCCATACAACCCAAAAATCTTTTTCAACTATTCCATTAGTTGTATTCATTAAAGTTGCAGTTTCGCTAAATAGTTCAGCTCTTTGATCTTTTGATAAATTTGCTATTTTATACATCTTTATTGCCCCCTACAAATAAGTTTTATATTCTCATATATCCATACTGTTACAGTTTGAGTATCCTTTAAAATTTTTTCATACATTTTTGAATCTATTTGTTCTTTGATTTTTTCTATAACTTTATCTGTAATATTATCTTTTCCTAGAGTCTTTAAAGCTTGAACTATCAAAGAACTCTCTTTATATTTAAAGCCAATATCTTTTAAAGCTGATTTTTTAAACTCTATTTCAATGCCATTA
This sequence comes from Aliarcobacter sp., assembly GCA_017995775.1. Taxonomy (GTDB): domain Bacteria; phylum Campylobacterota; class Campylobacteria; order Campylobacterales; family Arcobacteraceae; genus Aliarcobacter. Next base: position 540 of record JAGOIF010000202.1, on the reverse strand, counting down.
AAAAGTTTATAATTTCTATTGGGTCCATCACTTAGGTATATATATTTTGCTTCTATTTGAGTGGAAAGATTTAAAATATTTAAAGCACTATCACCTGATATTTCTACTCTCCAGTTAAATTTTCTAGCAATTGCAAGAGCAACTTGTTCAATATCAGGGCTAAGCTCTTGTTTTAAAAATTCACTATATTTTGGATAGTCATAAATACCTCTTGTTACTCTTCTTATTTTTTTCTCTTTTGTTAAATCTGATAAAACATTATCAATTTGTTGTCTATCAAATTTATTTATTAAATCAAAAGAAGAAAAAGCCCATCCATTACCGTGTCCAACTATATATAAGAATACCATATTATAGAGCTTCACAATAAAATCCTTTAAAATATTTTCTAGAAAAAAGTATATCTTTTTCTAGATTAATATTGTTTAAATAATTGTTTTATACTTATTTTTATTGGATTGTTCAAGATATTAATAAATATCCACTATATTTCCTATTTATTAGTTTGGATAATATGTCATTCTAAATCTTACTTTATCC
>JAGOIF010000024.1 GCA_017995775.1 Aliarcobacter sp. | reverse complement strand
CAATAACTGGAATTAATGAAGCAAAACCATATAAAACACCAAATAATAATCCGTCGTATCCAAAATATGTTAAAAATACACCAAATAATAATCCTTCAAAAATTGCTGTTATTAAAATAGAGTAAAGCACAACAGTCATTACACTTGATGATTCATTTATTAGAATATTTGAATCTTCTTTTTTAATAGGAAGAAGTTCTTTTATAAATGTAGAAATCGATGTTGAATATAGTGTGAAGAAAAAGAAAAAAATCAATATCATAACCATGTCAATCATAAATTTAGCAGAGTTTTTACCTAAGTAAGCTCCCATAGATAAAATTGTTTGAACAGTTTTTCCAACATCAATTTTCGAAGTTATATCACTTAAAAAATCATTTACAATTGCTACATCTTCAACTGATTTTTGAAGAAAAACCTTCATATCACTTAAATTTTTTATTAGTAATTGTTGATCAACTTGGTTGAAAAAATTTGCAAAAGAAAAAATACAATATAAAACAGGAATAAAAAATAGTGCAGTTAATCCAACCGTCATAAATCCACTTGATAAGATTCTGCTTTTAAATTTTTCTTCTAAATATAAACTCAATGAGCTTGTTGCAATTGCCAATAATACTGATACAAAAATTGCTTTTAAAAATGGATCAAAAAGTTCCACCATAAAAAAAATCATTACAATTGCAATTGCAATTAAAAAATAGGCTGCTTTCAAAATAGTTTTCCTTGAGTTAAGTCATCATCTAGTTTTTCACTTCCTGGATATGAAAGTCTAAACATTTCATAAGTTTTTAGGGAAGCTATTCTTCCACGTGCAGTTCTTTCTATATATCCATTTGCAAGTAAATAAGGTTCAATTGCATCTTCGATTGTTCCCTCATCTTCACTTAGTGCTGCAGCTAATGTAGAAAGTCCCATTGGTTTTCCTCTATTGGAAACTAATAGTTCAAGTAAATTTATATCCATTTCATCAAAACCTGTTTCATTTACACCTAATTCATCTAAAGCATATTTGCATCTTTTTAGTTTAATTGAATTCTCGTTTTCAACTTCTGCAAAGTCTCTTACTCTTTTTAAAAGTCTTAAAGCAACCCTTGGAGTTCCTCTACTTCTTCTTGATATTTCATAAGATGCATCATCTTCACATGATTTTGATAGTTTTACTGCTGCTTTTTGAATAATTTTTGATAATTCTTCTTGATTATAAAACTGCATTCTAAAATGCATTCCAAATCTCTCTCTTAAGGGATTTGAAAGCATTCCAGCTCTTGTTGTTGCACCAATTAGTGTAAATCTTGGTAAATCTATTTTCACTGTTTGTGCAGCTGGTCCTGAACCAATTATAATATCAAGTCTGTAATCTTCCATTGCAGGATATAAAATCTCTTCAACAGTTGGAGAAAGACGGTGAATTTCATCAATAAATAAAATATCTCCTTCTTCAAGATTTGTTAAAATTGCAGCTAAATCACCACTTTTTTCAATCATTGGCCCAGCTGTTACTTTTATATTTGTATTCATTTCATTTGAAATAAGATAAGAAAGTGTAGTTTTTCCAAGTCCTGGAGGTCCATAAAATAAAATATGATCCAGCGCTTCTTTCCTTTTTTTACTAGCTTCTATAAATACTTTTAGATTTCTTTTGATTTTTTCTTGACCGATATAATCATCCCAATTTGAGGGTCGTAAACTTACTTCTGTATTTTCTTCTTCAAAAGATACTGACTCAACTTCTACTATTCTTTCCACTTGTTAGTACTCTTCTTCTTTTGATGGAAAAGAACTATCTTGAACATCATTTCTATACTGATTTACAGCTTCTTTTACCAATGATGCTCCTTGCATATAATGTCTTACAAATTTTGGTTTAAACTCTTCAAAAAATCCTAACATATCAGACCAAACTAAAACTTGTCCATCTGTAACATTTCCAGCTCCTATTCCAATAATTGGAATATTTACAGCTTCTGTTATTTTTTTTGCAACACTACTCATAACGCCCTCAACAACTATTGAAAAAGCTCCCGCTTTTTCAACTGCAATTGCATCACGAATTAATTGTTCTTCATCTTGTGGCGTTTTCCCTCTTACTTTATATCCACCTTCACTTCTTACATATTGAGGCATTAATCCAATATGTCCCATAACTGCAATTGAATTTGATGTGAGATGTTTAATAATATCAGCTCTATCTTCACCACCTTCTATTTTAATAGCAGCTGCATTTGTTTCTTGGTAAACTTTGATAGCATTTTCTAAGGCTTGATTTTTATTTATATATGTTCCAAAAGGCATATCTGTGATTACAAAAGCACTTTCGGCACCAGAACAAACAGCATTTGTATGATAAATCATTTGTTCAAGTGTTGCAGAAAGTGTGTCTGGTTTACCTGCAAAACTCATATTTAGACTATCACCTACTAAAATCATATCGGCTATGTCTTCAAATAGTTTTGCAAATAGTGCATCGTATGCTGTAATTACTGTTAGTTTTTTATTATTTTTAGCTTTTTTAATTTTTGTTATATTCATTTTTTCAAAATCATTCTTAATAATACTCATTTTAATTTTCCTATAATCTATTATTTATATATAGATTATATCAAATTATTACTTTTTTAAATTAAAATGAACTATTTAAAAAATATAAAAATACAATCAATAGTTTAAAAGTAGATTTTGGATAGAATATTTTAAATTTACATTAAAGACTAGGATTATTATTTTGAAAAAATTAGTAGGTTATATTACATCATGTCTTCCCAATAACAATTTTACAGTTGATTTAGCTTATAGTATGAAAGACGCAGGTGTTGATACTTTAGAATTAGGTATTCCTTTTTCTGATCCAGTTGCGGATGGTCCTATTATTGAAAAAGCAAATTTAATTGCATTAAATAATGGTTTTAAATTAAAAGATTTATTTGAAGTTTCTTCAAAAATAGGAAAAGATATTGATACTTTATGGATGGGTTATTTAAATCCATTTTTTCATTATGGTATGGAAAAATTTTTACAAAATGCTCAAGAGTACAATATTCAAGGAACAATTATTCCAGATCTTCCTTTTGAGATGGCACAAAATTTTGAAGCATTATTTACAAAATATAATAAAGCAAATATTTGTTTTGTGGCTCCAACAGATAGTGAAGAAAGAATAAAACAAATAACACAAAATGCACAAAAGTTTATTTATATGGTTGCCTATGCTGGAATCACTGGGAGTGGACAAAAAGAGGATTTAACAACTGTTATAAATAATGTTAGAAAACATTCTTCTACTCCTTTATATATTGGTTTTGGTGTTGATGAAAATACTTGTAAAGAAAAAATTATTGGTGTGGATGGTGTGATTGTAGGAAGTGCGTTTGTTAAGCATATTATTGATGATAGCTTATCAAATGATGAAAAAATTAAAAAGATTTCTGCAATTGCAAAAGAGATAAAAGAGAAAATAAACGAATAATCATGCAAATATTAAATCAAGATATTGAATTTTTAGAAGAGAATAGAACCTGTTCTTATTTCGATGACAATATATCAGATATGAGATATAAATATATGTATTCATGCTCTGAAGAGCAATACCAAGGTATGTTAGAGCGTGGTTGGAGAAGATTTGGGAGAATGCATTTTGTACCTGAGTGTAAAGCTTGTACAAAATGTGTTTCAATGAGAATTGATGTTGCAAATTATAAATTTTCAAAATCTGAAAAAAGAGTAATAGCAAAAAATAAAGATACAAAACTTTATATAAGACCACCGTCTTTGACTATGGAACATTTGAATTTATATGATAAATATCATAGATTTATGAACGATAAAAAAGATTGGCCATATAATCCAATTGAGCCTGAAGATTATTCTAAATCTTATGTGGAAGCAAAAGAAGAATATGCAAAAGAATTTTTATATATAAAAGATGACAAATTAATTGCCGTTGCTTTAGTTGATATTTTAGAGAATTCAATCTCTTCAATATACTGTTATTATGACCATGATTATGGTGATTTATCTTTAGGTAAATTTTCTATTTTAGCTCAGATAAAAATAGCAAAAGAGCTAAATATTCCTTATATATATTTGGGATATTGGATAAAAGATCATTTTTCAATGGGTTATAAAGAAGCATATGAGCCTTTTGAAGTACTTACAAATAGAGCTTCATTTTATGAAAAACCAGTTTGGGAAAAAAAATGAATTATAATATTGTTGTTATAATTAGTGTTATTATTTGTGCTATAATCTCTTTGCTTATTAGCTATTACTTTGCGTTATTTGTTTTAGGTGAGAGTAATTCTTTTTTTAAAATAGCCCAACTAATAATTGCAATAGTCTCAATGACAAGCTTTTATGCTCCAATTAAATATTTATTAATAAAATATATGAATATAAACCAAGAAGAAAGAGAAGAAAATGACTAAATACTTAGTTTCATTTTTGCTTTTAGCAAATGTATTGCTTGCAGAAAATAATGTAATAAAAGAAAAACCAATAGTAGCTTCTGCTATTGAAGAAATAAGTAATAAACCATATAATCCAAATGTAGATTGTTTAATATTAGAAGATGAAAATTCTATTATTTGTAAATTTGAAGTTATAAGAAATGATAAAGATCAGGATATTATAATTCATTGGATTAGTCCAACTGGAGAAATTTCAAGAACAAGAGAGATGGTAATTCCAGCAGGTGATATATCTGCATATGACTATAGATACCTTGATGGTAGAGAAGGTGGTAAGTGGAATTTTAGAGTAGTTTATAATGGAAATGAATATACATCACAATTTGAATTAAAATAAATAAGCTAGAAGTTAAACTTCTAACTTATTAAAATCTTCGTTACATGAAATGCTACAAAAGATAAAACCCACGCAGTCGTTGTGGTAAATACAAATAGATATACTAAATACTTCCATCCACCAGCTTCTTTTGCAAATACCATTGATGCTGCTAAACAAGGCAAATAAATCATAACAAATACTATAAATGCAACAGCTGATGCAAATGGTATATTGTTTCTAATCTTCTCAATTAAACTAGTAGAATTTTCATCATTTTCATCACCTAAACCATATAAAATAGATAAAGTTGATACAACAATTTCCTTTGCTGCAAGTCCTGTTTCAAGGGCAACAGTCATTCTCCAGTCAAATCCTAAGGGTGCAAATAATGGTTCTGAGAATTTACCCATATAACCTAAATAAGAGTTCTCTAGATTATATAAACTTAATTCATTTATAAGAGTACTTTTTTCTTCAGGTGTTGAAGCTAATTCTATTTTTGTATTAAATGATTCTTCAACATCTAAATGTTTTGGATAATTACTTGCAACCCAAATAAGTATTGAAGCTGCTAGAATAAATGTTCCAGCTTTTTTTAGATACATCATAGCTTGATTTGAAACTGTGTGCCAGATTAGTTTAAATGATGGAATTCTGTATTTTGGCATTTCCATAACAAAAGGTTCATCTTCACTTTTAAATACTACTATTTTCAGAACTTTTGCAGCAACTAGACCTAAAAGCGCTCCACTTATATATATTAAAAATAATATATTTCCAGAGTTACTTTGGGCAAAAAAAGCTCCAATGAAAAGCACATAAATAGGAAGTCTTGCACCACAAGACATGAAACCTATGATAAACAAAGTTAATAATCTATCTCTTTCATTTTTTAGTGTTCTTGCAGCCATATATGCAGGAACCGAACATCCAAAACCTGTAACTAAAGGAATAAATGATTTTCCATGTAAACCAAATTTATGAAAAAAACCATCAAGTAAAAAAGCAACTCTACTCATATAACCAGTTGTTTCAAGTAAAGCAATACCAAAAAATAAAATTACAATATTTGGTAAAAATAAAATAACAGAACCAACTCCTGCTATTGCTCCATCAGCTATTAATGAAGAGATTTGATTATCTCCTAGAATATTTTTTGTTCCAACAATAAGACTTGCAAAAAAAGCATCAATAATATCCATAGGAATTGTTCCTACTTCAAATGTTAGTTGGAATAATCCCCACATTAAAAATAAAAATATTGGTAATCCAAAGAATTTATGAATTAAAATAGCATCAAATTTTTCAGTTAATGTTTTTTGTTCTATGATTTTTTGTTTTACTGTTTCAGTTACAGCGCCTTTTGCAAATGCAAATTTCTCATCATTAAATATATCTTCAATATTTTTTGTATTGTAATGAATATATAAATGCTCAAATGATTCATTTAAAACTACTTGTAGTTTTACCCACATTGGCTCATCATGAAATTTTTTATAAGTTAATTTGTCTTCTTTTAATAGTTTAATAGCAATTTGTCTATAAGTTTCAGTTGTTTTAAATCCACAATCTTTTAATAGTTGAGAAATTGTTTCAATCTCTTCTTCAATTACATCAGAAAAAAATAGTTTTGTTGGAAGTTTTTCACTTTCATGTTTTGAAATAATTTCATTTAAAAGCTTATCAATTCCACTTTTTCTTGTAGCACTTGTTTTAATACAAGGTTTTCCAAGAATTCTACTTAATTGTAATTCATCAATAATAATAGACTCTTTTTCAGCTTCATCGCTCATATTTAAAGCAATAATCATCTTTTTATCAAGTGCTAATAACTCAGATGTTAAAAGAAGATTTCTTTGTAAGTTTGTGGAATCTAATACATTTAAAATAATATCATATTGCGAATTATCTAAAAAATCTTTAGTTACTTTTTCTTCTAAAGTATAATCATTTAAAGAATAAGCTCCAGGTAAATCTGTTATTTGGATTTTATATTTTTTATATTCTAAAAAAACTTCTTCCTTAGCAACTGTTACACCTGAAAAATTTCCAACTCTAAGTTTTGCATTTGAAATTGAATTAATAAGCATTGATTTACCGACATTTGGTTGACCAACCAAAGCTATTTTGATTATTTTATTCTGCATATTTCACCTCTATTTTTTCAGCTTCACTTAACCTAAGAGCAATTTTTGAGTGATTAATTTTTACTTCGATAGTACTTTTTGTAAGAGTTAATTGTTCAATTGTCACAATTGTTCCTTTTGTTATTCCAAAAGAATGAAGTCGATTTTTTAAAATCTTATCACAATCTATATCAAGAATCTCAGCCCTTTCTTTTATTTTTAAATCACTTAATTTCATCTTATTCCTTTACGGTATTAATAATGATTATTATAATATAATTTACCTTTTGGAAAGTTGATTTATATCAATATTTATAATTTGTAATTTTTGTTAACTTTGGATATACTGAGTACTATAAAATTTTTAAAGGTGTACTTTAATGTTAATTGAAAATAATAATAATAACGAAGAAATAATAGACGAATTAAAGAAAATTGTAAAACAAAAAGGGCTTAAATATACAGAACAAAGAGAAATTGTTTTAAGTATTTTACTGCATGCAAAAGAGCATTTAACAGCAGAAGAAGTTTATAACGAAATCAAAAAAGAGCATAAAGAATCAAACATAGGAATAGCTACTGTTTATAGAGCTTTATCATTTTTAGAAGAGGTAGATTTAATTACATCAATTACATTTGGAACTGATGGAAAAAAATATGAGAGTAATTCAAAATCACATCATGATCATTTAATTTGTACGGAATGTGGAAAAATTATTGAGTTTATTGATGATGAAATAGAAAAAAGACAAGATAAAATAGCTAAAAAAAATAAGTTTAAAATAACAAGCCATTCAATGCAGTTATATGGAACTTGCGAAGTGTGTCAAGAAGCATAGTATATTAAGATTTCTTAATATACTACATCTTTTTTTATAAAATTTCTTCTTTTATCTCATTAGTCCAATTTGCAATTCTTTCATTACTTAAATCATCTTGATTATCTTCATCTATAACTAATCCTACAAATTTATCATCAATTTGAGCTTTTGAAGCATCATGATAATATCCTTGGCTTGATGTAAATCCTATAACATTTGCACCCGCTGATTTTACTTGTTCATAAATAATTCCTAAAGCACTACAAAATTCATCACTATAACTTTCTTGATCACCTAATCCAAATAAAGCAATAGTTTTATTTGATAAGTCAAGCTTACAGAAATCAGCCCAAGCATCTTCCCAGTCATCATTAAGTTCACCATCGCCCCAAGTTGAACCACCTAAGATAATTTTGTCATAATTATTTATTTTTTCAACTTTTGTTCCAGCTAAATCAAATACTTCAATATTATCTAAGTATGAAGCTATTTTAGAAGCTATCTGTTCTGTATTTCCAGTACTACTTGCAAAAAATATTGCTGTTGCCATTTTAATTTCCTTATATTAATTTTTTATAATAGATCTTAAAGAGTAAGGAATTGCTTTTATTTGATACTCTTTATTTTTTAGTTCATCAACATAAACAGGTATTTGTTTTTTAAACTCATCATTTTTTGGATAAGCTAAATATATTTGATAAAACTCACCTTTTTTAATAGATTTTATTGCATCTTCTAATTCTATTTGAATATTTGGTTTCTTAACTTCAATATCTTTCCATGAAGTATATATTTTTATACCAAAAAATTCCTTTGATTTGATACAAATAGAATCTCCTAAATCAATAACTGTTTTATCCCTATGAAGTTTTTTTATCTTTTTTAATACAAATTCATGAAATAATAGATGTTTATCAATAAGTATTTGCATTTTATTATTTGTGTAACAAACAGATATTAGTTTTGCAAGGGGAAGTAATTTGTTATTTGATAAAAAAGTTACTTTATTTTGTTTTGGATTTAAATAGTTATTAATTATTTTTGTAGAATCTAAACAAAATTTAAAATTTTGTTTACTTGCTTTTGCAATTTTTACAAAACTAAAGGGAAACATTGTTTTTATTTTATATGAAAATGCATTTCTTAAAGGAACGTTTGATAACTTTTTTTGTTCATATTTTGAAAAATTACAATATTCCTTTAAAATATTATTACTAAGATTTAAAAACATTTGTCTTAGACGTATTTGTGAATTAAATTCATCAAAATCTTTTGGCAAAAACTCTTTTTCGCAAGAAAAGCCGATTAAATTTTCATTAAACATTATAATCCTCTTTGTTGCAATTTACATAACAATCTTTGCAATCTTTTATGCCCATTATTTTTACATATTCATCATAAACACAAGAGATTGATCTTTTTGCACATATAAATGGAATATTTTTCTTTTTTGCTTCACTTTTATATTTAAGCATAGTATTATGGTTTAAAAAAGATGTTAGCATTACTATGCAATCTGTATTTAAAGGAACTTTCTTCTTAGGAGCAGAAGATTTTTTTCTTGCATCCCAATGATTTATAGTTTTAGCACCCAACGACTCTAGCATTGAAGATATTTGAGTAATTTGATCTCCGCCAATAATTAATACGCTCATAAAAATTCCTTTTTAACAAGTACAACCAGTTGGTTTTACTAAGTCAGTTTTTTTTTCAATTTCAAAACAAATAATCATTTTAAATCCTTTATATTGATAATCATTATTGAAATAATAGTAGAAGGAATCTTAAAGTTTAATTAATATTAATAACTGTTATCAATAAATATTAAAAATAAATGTATTTGGGAATTTTTTTGTTTTATAATAAAGGTTAAATAAAATTGGGATTTAAAGAGGGAAAGGTATAACTAGGATCTTTGCCTAGTTATTAAGATTTATACTTCGATTTTTCTTAGTTCTCGAATAATTGATGCAATTTCTTGAGAGTATAGTTTTGCTTCTTTGCTATTATACTTCCATCCACCATTATAACTGCTCCATACTTTTGACCAATCATTTTTATGAATTTTTTGCCAATATTCAAGTTCATCTATTGCATTTTTTGTTGCAAAATTAAAATCTGAAATTAATTTCATTGCCAATTTATTTCTATTCCATGAAGTATCTTTTTCATTTTGTCTATCAATTACAGTTTTTATATGAGCTTGATATAAACCATAATCTTTAGTATCAACATTTACTAAATATTTTCCTAAGCTTGATTCTTTAATAGCAATTGCCATTAATGAATAACTAAGCCCATGTTCTTGACCTTGTTTTTTAATCTCTTTTAAAGTTTCAATTTCATCTTGTGTTAGCTTATTAATATCAAAATCTGATGCAAAAATATTAGATATAAACATTAGAATTAGTAAAATAACTTTCAATTTCATTGATTTCTCCTTTGTTTTTTCTTAAATTAAGTGGGCGATTATACTTTAAAATAGTTAATATGTCAAATAAGACTATAATTTGCTTGGATTTACCCTAGGATTAATTAGTTATTTAGCTATGTATAATTATAATTCAAAAAAAAATAATGAGAAAAACAAGACATTGGAAAAGAAAGAATTTAAAAGAATAATTAAGGAAATTGGATTTCCTTCACAAGGTCGATTTGCAGAAGACATAGGCGTAAAAGCAACAACTTTTACTACATATAAGATAATTCCATCTCACATAAAAAGAATAACAAGATTAGCATTACTTGCTAAAAAAAACGGTGTTCCTTTTGAAGATATCAAAGAATCTTTGAAAGTAGAATAAATTTTATTTATTCTACTTTTAAATTAAGCCAATATCGATATATTTTCTAGTTTTCTTAATTTCATCCCTATCAAAAACAACTTTTAAAATTTCCTTTGAATCATCTTTAATAATATTTCCAAATGGACTAATAATTGCACTTCCTTTTGCCATATTATCATCAGCACTATTGCTTGCAATTACAAAACATTGGTTTACTAATGCTAAAGATTTTGAAATTGTCTCATAATGATCTTTTCTTTTTAATCCCCACATGGCTGGATTTAAAATAATATCAGCACCTTTTACTTTTTCCCAAAGAGTTGGGAATCTAAGTTCAAAACATATTAATGTTGCTATTTTTATTCCGTTTATATTTAAAATCTTAATATCATCTTCACTTCCTGCTTGAAAATAATCAGTTTCATTCCCTAAAGGAAACAATCTTGTTTTGGATTGAGTATGAATAATTTCTTGATTATGTAAAATATATAAAGTATTGAAAAATCCACTATCTTTTTTTGTAACTACAGTTACTGCAATAATTTTATTTATACTTATATTTTTTAATTCTTCTATTGCTTTAATAGAAAAATCACTCGCTTCTTGCATTCTTGTATAAGAAAATCCACATAATGCTAATTCAGGTGCTAAAATAAGAGAATCTTCTTCACAAGAATTTATTAAATCTTTCATATGATTTAAATTGTCTTGAAAATTAGAACTTGTTTTAATTTGTAGTGCTATTAAGTTCATCTCTTACCTCTTGTATTAAATTTTCAACAGCTTTTTTATAAGCAATTGCTGTTCCAAAGCTTGTGGCTTCATATTTTGTCATAATAAGAGCATTTGTATTTGAAGCTCGAATCAATGCCCAACCATTCTCAAAATTGATTCTAAGACCATCTATTTTCAAAATATTTTTAATTATTGGAAAACCTCTTTGAATATTATTTAATTTATCTTCAATTTTTTCAATAATTTCAAACTTCTCATCTTCCCTTGCTTCTATTTCAATATTAGCACTTGTATATATTTTGGGAAGTTTATCAAGCTCTTCATCTAAATTTATTCCAAGATAAAGAAGTTCTAAAACTCTAAAAGTTGCATAAATAGCATCATCAAAACCATAATATCTATCATTAAAAAAAATATGTCCAGAAACTTCAGCTGCAAGGTCTGCATTTAATTCTTTTAGTTTTAAACGCAAGTTTGAATATCCTGTTTTATTCATAATTGTTGTAGATGTTTGATTTAACTCTTTAAATATATTTTCAGAATAAGTAACTTCTCCAATAATCACAGGATTTTTCATGGTTTTTGAAAAAAGAAGAGCTAACATATCTCCTTTTATATTGTATTTTTGAGTTAAAACAGCAATTCTATCTGCATCTCCATCATAGGCAAAACCTAAATTACAATTATCTTTTAATAAAAATTTTAAATCTTCAAGGTTTTTCTCATTTGTTGGATCTGGATGATGATTTGGAAATTCTCCATCTGGTTCTAAATGTAAACCTTGATAATTTAGATTTAATAAATTTAAAATATCACATAAAACTGTGTTTGCAACACCGTTTCCACAATCAATTGCAAAAGAAACTTTGAAATCTTTTAGGTGCGAGAATTGATTTACCATATAATCTACGTATAGTTTTCTGGCATCAATTTTAATAAAATCAAGATTTGATGGAATTTCTATATTTTTAGAGTTTATAATTCTTTCATATAAAGTTATTAAATCATCTGCAAAAAAAGGTTCATTGTTTATTGTTATTTTAAAACCATTATAATTTTTTGCATTGTGACTTCCTGTTATCATAATAGAAGCATTTGGTTTTATTGTTATGTTATTTATTAAATACTCTTGATATGAAGCAAAATAATTTACACCAGTAGCTACAAGTCCAATGTTTAATACTTTACACGATGCTAAATTTAAGCCTGAAATTAAAGCTTCAAAAAGCATATTTGAGTGAGTTCTTACATCATATCCTACTATTATATAAGGAAGTGATTTACATTTTTCTTTTATAGTAAGTCCTAAAAAATATCCAATAAGTTTTGTATTTTCAATATTTAGTTCTTTATTTACGATACCTCTAATATCATATTGTCTAAAAAGTGTTTTACTAATCATTATATGTTTCTGATTCTTTTTCTAAATTCAATAAAAACTCTTTTTTCTCAACTCCACCATTGTAACCACTTAGTTTCCCAGAACTAGCAATTACTCTATGACATGGAACAATAATTGCAATCATATTTTGAGAGTTTGCATTTGCAACAGCTCTAAATGCTTTTTCTTGTTCTATATTTTGTGCTTGTTGTTTATAGCTTATTGTTTTTCCATAAGGAATATTTAAAAGTTCTTTCCATGCTTTTATTTGAAAAGCAGTTCCAACTAACTGTAAGGGTATTTCAAAAGTTGTTCTTTTTTTATTAAAATACTCATCTAATTGAGTTTTTAAAAGATCAAAAATTTCACCATCACCTGGAATTACATCTGCATCTAATGTTTTTTTTAATTTATCAATATTAGCTTCAATATCATAAGGCGTAAAAAAGTACAAAAGCACTAAGCCTTTTTTTGTAGCAGCTGCAAACATTTCACCCAAAGGTGTAGAAAATGTTGTTGTAATAATTATTTGTTTTGTTTGTGATTTATATTCTCTCATGGTGGAATTTTAACATAATCATATATAAGATATAATTTTAAATGTTAAAAAATAAATATAAAAATATAAAAATATTGTATGTAGAAGATGATGAAATAGCTAGAGAAAATGGTATTGAGTACCTTGAAAACTACTTTGAGCACATATATGAAGCTAGTGATGCTATAAAAGCCTTGCAATTATATGAAAAACATAAACCTGATATAATAATTACAGATATTCAAATGCCAAAATTAAATGGCTTGGAATTTGTAAAAAGAATTAGACAAAAAGATAAAAAAACTCAAGTTATAGTAATAACGGCATTTTGCGATAAAAGTTATTTATTAAAAGCAATTGAACTTCAATTAGTAAAATATTTGGTGAAACCTGTTAATGAAAAAGAGTTTGAAGAGGCTATATTTTTATGTATAAATGCACTAAAAAGTGATGAAACAAATATTATAAAATTAGATGAGGAAACATATTTTGATACCTATAACAAAAATCTAGTTATAAATGATGAAATAGTAAAACTAAGAACCAAAGAATTAGAATTTTTACTTTTACTTATAAAAAATAAAAACAGATATGTAAGTTATGAAGAGATTGAAAATTATGTTTGGGAAAATAGCGTTATGACAAAAGATGCTTTGAAAACTCTTGTAAAAAATATTAAAACAAAAATTCCAAAAGATTTGATTTTAAACCTTTCAAATAGTGGATATAAAATTGCAATATGACGTAAACTTGATTTTATTTTATGGGATTACTTTTGGAATATTGATTATGACAATTGTATATACATTTATTAGATATGTATATTCAAAAGAGATATTTTATATAAGTTATTGTTTTATGCAAGTTTTTTCTTTAATTTATATAGTGGCATATAGTAAATTATTTCAAATTACTTTGTTTATTCAAGATTTATCTTTGTTAATTGCTAGTATCAGCGCTCTTCTTTTTGCTGTGACTTTTTATGAGGGTAAATTTTTACCTAAAATTACAAACTATAAAGAGTTGATAATAAATACAATATTATTAAATGTGGTGATTTTAACAGCATTTTATCATTATATGCTTTTTGAATATATTCCTTATACAATTATTTATGGAATTTTATTTATGTCTATAATATTCAATTTAAAGCAAGGTTTTAAACCAACACTTATTTATGTTATTGGTTGGTCCGTTTTTTGTGTACTACTTTTTGTATTAGATTTTAAAAACTATTATGTTCAAAAGCAATATTTTGATTTAGTATTAAGTGTTTTTGCAATTGAAGCAATACTTTTTACGATTTCTGTATCTTATAAATATAATGATTTAAAAAATAGAAATAAAAGTTTTGAAAAGATGATTTTGCAACAATCGAAATTTGTAAAATCAGGAGAAATGATTGCAAATATTACTCACCAGTTTAGACAACCTTTAAATAATATTTCATATATTTTAATAAATCTAAAAAAAAGATTTGAGAATAAAAATCTAGATGAAATTTATTTTGATAAGAAAATTGAACAAGCAAAAGAGCAGGTTGTTTTTTTATCAAAAACAATAGATGATTTTAAAGAATTTTATACAATATCAAAAGAAAAAGAAATTTTTTGCGTAAAAGATGCAATTGAAAGTGCGATTACAATATTATCAGCTGATTTAAAAAGTAATAATATAAATCTTGAAATAAATTTTAATACAGATGAAAATATAAAAATCTTTGGAGTAAAAAGCGAACTCTCTCAAGTAATTCTTTCAATCATTTCAAATTCTATTGATGTATTAAAAGATATTAGAAATCCAAAGATTAAAATAAATATTGCATCAAATGGTGCTGAGGTAATAATTGATTTAAGTGATAATGCAAAAGGAATAAAAACAAAAAATCTAAAAAAGATTTTTGATGCATATTTTTCCACAAAAGAGCAGGGAACTGGAATAGGATTATATCTTTGTAAAATGATTATAGAAGATGGATTTTTAGGAAAAATCAGTGCAAGAAATCAAAAAGAGGGCGCGGTATTTTCCCTCTTTATTGAAAAAGCGATTTAATTTTTATGGATGAGCAAAAGATACTTTTTTAGTAACTTTAAACTTTTTATCAAATGTTGTAAATTCTATATCAATATCTGATATTTTATTTACTGGATTTATATAATTTATAGTTGTTTCAATTATCAAAACTTTCTTGATTTTTTTTCCTGCATCAAGAGAAAAATTATCAAATCTTTTTATTTTATAGTTTTTTTCATCTAATAATTTTATATCAAAATTTAGAGTTTCATTTTGTGTATTATGAAATGTTAAAACATAATTATTTGCAATGATGTTATTTTCTTTTATTTTATAAAGTTGCGTAGTTTTATTTACATTTACTAAAAAATCTTCTTTTTCTAAAGTGAAATAAAATGCTAAAAAAATAGTTAGAAATAATGATACAAAATAAATGATATTTTTTTTACTAAAAATTGATATGTTTTTTTTATTTATAATTTTATTTGTACTTCCCCAATTAATAAGTGAAGGTTTATTGAATTTCCCCATTACTACACTACAAGCATCACTACATTCTAAGCAGTTTATACATTCAACTTGCAAACCTTTTCTAATATCTATATGGGTTGGACAAACTCGTACACAAGCTTCACAGCTTGTACACTCTTCTTGGTTTTTCCAATCTTTTAATTTAAAAATTGATTTAACATTGTTTTCATAAATTTTCCCACCTCTTGTATGATCATAAGTAATTTGTTTCGTATTATTATCATATAAAACAGATTGAATTCGGGAATATGGACAGATATAAACACAAAAGTTTTCTTTCATAAAAACAATATCATAGATTAAAAATAAAGTAATAGAAAGTATAAATATAATCATAAAAGCATGCTCTGCTGGATTTTGAATATATTCAAAAAAATCTTCAGGTGGAATAAAATATAACATAAAATTTGATGAAATAATTAAGCAAATAATTCCCCATAAAAAAATTGAAAGATATTTTTTCATTTGATTATTTTTATTATTATAATCAATCTCTTTTTGTTTATTTTTAATTCTTCTTAAATCAAGAATAGTGCTTTCAATTAAATCTCTATAAATAACTCTAAAAATAGTTTGGGGACAAGCCCATCCACACCAAACTCTTCCAAACATTGAAGTTATGGCAAAAATACCAATAAATAGGAACATTAATAAAAAGGGCATTACATAAAGTTCACTAACACTATATACTGTTCCTAAAAAATGAAATTGTAATTTATCAAAAGACAATAACAAGATATGATTATTATTTACACTAATGAAAGGTGTAATAATAATAAATAAAGATATAAAAAAATATATTAAATATCTTTTTTTCGAATATGACATATAAACTCCTTTTGTTTTAATAATAATATTTTAATACGGTGTTCATTTGGTGGTATTTATTTAAAATTTATTAAATAAAAGAACTTGAAATCTATTGCTATATTTATCTATTAGCAGTATAATTCGCCAATTTATCAAAGGATGAGACGGTGAAAAAGTTAAAATATGTAGGTATATTTTTAATGTTAGGTGTTGTTAGTTTATTTGCACAAGCAAATAGATATGATGTAAAATCTGGTATGGTTGAATATGAAATAATGGGTAGCGGTGAAGTTATGGGAAGTGCTACAACTGTTAGTGGAACTGGAAAATTGTATTTCAAAGACTTTGGAAATGTTGAATTAACAGATGAAAAAATTCAACAAACAGTATTAGGTGATAAAGAAGAAGAAAGAATGATTTCAAAAATCATGGGAGATAAAATCTATACAGTTGATTTTACAGATGAAGTTGTTTATACTCAAAAAATGGTAATAGATGATGAAAATGCAAATTTAAATGTAAGAAACAAAGAAGCTTTTATTTCAATGGGTGCAAAAAATCTAGGAACTGAAGAAATATTAGGTTACAAATGTGATGTATGGCAATTAGGTGAAGATAAGATTTGGGTTTATAACTCAGTACCTTTAAAGATTATAAGTAAATCTTTAGGACTTGTTCAAACTCAAGTAGCTAAACTTGCAGTTTTTGATATTACTATAAAAGAAGACAAATTTAAATTACCACCATTTCCTATAAAAGCAATGGATGAACTAATCGGTGAGCCAGATCCAGATGAAATGCCACCTGTAAATGATTAAAAAAATAGTTATAAAATAAGATTAGAATAAAATATTAAAAAAATAAAATATAGTTTGTGCAAAATTTGCACAAACTATTACTCTTTATTTCTTGTTAGAAGAGAAATACAAATTATAAATCCAATTGAACCTAAAAATGTATTTGATAATACGATTGCTGCTAATGTAATACATAAAGCAAGCAAAGTAAAGAATCTTTTACTTATAAAGAAAGCTAAAATAGCAAATCCTAAAGCCATCATTCCTAAATAACCAAAATATATAAATGCTCCAATTAAATCTCTTATTTGACAAGTTAAAGTTCCTGCATATAAATTACATTGAGTTGCAATCTCTTTATTATCAGTAAATCCATATCTAAAACTTGTAAATATTGCAAAAAATATCAATACATAAATAGCTAGATTTTTAATTTCACAAAGAGATATTTGACGACTTCCTTTGTATAAAATATAAGCAAAAACTAAAGAAATCATTACCCAAACATTTGAGAAAATATTTAAAAAAGTTTCGTTAACTATTGTATAAATAGAAGTTATAACTAAAACTAAAGATAAAGCTTTTTCAAACTTCCCAAAATTTAATTCATTAAATTTATTTCTATAAAGCCATAAAAACGATAATGCTGAAATTGCAAATACATATATTTCAAAGTTTTTATATCTCCCATCAAAAGCTATCGCTACACTTAAAATTACTGTAAAAATTGCTGATGAATAAAATAATGAGATTGCAGGAAGCTCATCTTTTTTTTCTCTTATAATATTTGTAAGCATGAAATAATAAACAAAAATATGTATAAATAATACTAAAAATGCCCATAACATCTCAGGATTTGTTCTAACAGTAACATAGTATTGTTCAAGTTGTAATGTAAATAAAATTGCAAATAATGTATTTACAATAGTAAATGCAAGTAATTTTGCACTTGAAATATTTTTATTTTTTAATAAATTTGAAAATATTAAAATTAGTAATAAAGAAGCAAATGCTAAATATTTATAATTAGGAAAGTTTGAAACATCTCCTGCAAAAACATTTTTATCTAATCTATCTTTATCAAATAATCCCCAAAAACCACCAACAGCACCTTCACTCATTCTTTTCCAAGGTTGATCAAATGCTTCTATGATATTGTAATCCCAGTTTTTTTCTTCAGCTAACTTTACAAACTCTCGTACAAATAAAGCTTGATTTATTTTACTTGGATGTGCATCTTCTCTCATTCTTCCCTCAGAAGGCCAACCTGTTTCACCAATCAGAATATTTTTTTCATTTAAAACATTTTCTACTTCAACTCTAACATCTGCTAAGTGTGAAATTGCTCTTTTAATTCCCATTGGCTCATCTTCCCAATATGGAAGAATATGAATAGTTACAAAGTCTGTTGCATCTTTAATTTTTGGATGTTTTAACCAAAATTCCCAAACATCAGCATAAGTTACTTTTGTATTTGGAAGTGCTGTTTTTACCTTATTTATGTACTCTAAAAGTAATACATCAGAAGTATCACCTCTTAATAAAACTTCATTTCCAATAATTACAGCTTTTACTATATCTTGGTTTTCACTAGCTAGTTTTATTAAAGTATCAAGCTCTTCTTTTGTTTGTTTAGTATCTTTGCTAACCCATGCACCCATAAGCATTTTTAGATTATTTTCCCTTGCAATTTCAGGAATCATTTCTAATCCTACCGTTGAATAAGTTCTAATACATTGTGTATATTTTGATAAAAGTTGTAAATCTTTTCTTACTTGTTCAGGGGAAATTACTAATCCCTTATCAAATAAAAATGGAGATTGATCTTTTCCAAAAGGAGCATAAGAAACACATTGAAGTTTTGAAAATGAGCTTGAATCATCTTTCAAAATAGAAACGGCACCAAAGTAGAACCAAAATAGTACAGCAACCGCCATACTCGAAAGTGTTAATAATAATTTTTTTGTCATATTTCTCTACTAATTAATTTCATCTGTGTAAACACAAACGTTGAAGTCTTTTACTAATCCATCTTTATCTACACATTGTTTTTGAAAAAAATCTTTTATATAAGATTTATTACAATGAAGTTCAAAAGCTTCTTTTGATTCCCAAATTTCATTAAAAACTATTGGAAATGATTTACCAGTAGCATTTGCGTGTGAAAATTGTTTTGTAACAATATATTGAATACAACCATCTTCTCTTTTAGTTCTTGGTTCAAGTCCTTGCAGAAGTTCCAATAACTCTTGTTCTTTTGTTTCTTTTGCTTCAAAAGAAGCGATACAGTATACTTTTTGTGACATATTTATCCTAAATAATTATCTAATTTGACCTGAACCATAAATTTTATATTTAAATGTAGTTAAATCATTTATTCCCATTGGACCTCTTGAGTGAAGTTTGTTTGTAGAAATCCCAACTTCAGCACCAAGACCAAAAGCTCCACCATCTGTAAATCTTGTACTTGCATTTGCATAAACACAAGCTGCATCTACTTCATTTAAAAACTTATTTATAGTTGAATAATTTTCACTTAAAATTGCTTCTGAATGTCCTGAACCATGTCTTTGAATATGAGTAATTGCTTCATCAATATTTTTAACAAGTTTAATATTTAAAATATTTGCTAAATGTTCTGTGTCATAATCTTCTAAAGTTGCAGGAATTGCACTTATATATTTTAAAGTTTCACTACATCCTTTTAAAACTGTTCCATGCTCTGCAAATGCATCTTCAAGACCTGTTAAAATATAAGGAGCTATTTCTTCATGAACTAAAAGAGTTTCCATTGAATTACAAGCACTTGGTCTTTGACATTTTGCATTTATTGCAATATCTATTATTTTAGCTGGTGCTGCATCTTTATCAACATAAATATGGCAAATACCTTTATCATGTTTTATAACTGGAATTGTAGAATTTTCGCTTACATATTTGATTAAAGCTTCTCCACCTCTTGGAACAATTAAATCTACATATTTATCTTGTTTTATAAGTTTGGTAACACCTTCTCTACTTGAATCAGGTAATAATGAAATTGCTTGTTCTGGAAGTTTGTTTTTTGCTAAAACTTCTTTTAAAACAATAGCTATTGCTTTATTTGAATGCTCAGCTTCTTTCCCACCTTTTAAAACACATACATTTCCACTTTTAAAACATAAAGCTGCTGTGTCACTTGTAACATTTGGACGACTCTCATAAATAATACCAATTACTCCAATAGGAATTGATACTTTTTGAATATTTAAACCATCTTTTGTAACCCAACCATCTAAGATTCTTCCAACTGGTTCTAATTGTGATGCGATTTGTCTTATGGCATCAGCCATATCTTTTACTCTCTGTCCTGTTAATAAAAGTCTATCTTGTAAAGATTCACTTAAATTATTTACTCGTGCATCCATCATATCTTTTTCATTGTGGCTGATAATAAAATCACAATGATTCATCAAAGCATCTGCCATTTCATTTAAAACTTTGTTTTTAACAGCAGTACTTAAATTTGCAATTGTTCGACTTGATCTTTTTGCTTCTTCTAAAAATGCTTGCATATTTATTCCTATTTAATTTTTGTTTTGTTATTTGGTACGAATCTGAAGAACAAATATAAAACACCCAACATTACAAGAACTGTAATTACACTTATAAATGTTATCTCAACTTCTGGACCCGCACCTCTTTGATAGTTTTTTGGCATAAATAAAAACATTGATGACAATAACATAAAAGATGATGTAATTACAGCAATTAAATGCGCAAAAACTTTATGTATTTTTGTAATATAAAAATCTTTTACCATTTTCCATGTCAAAAATGCAGCCATTAGTACTATTAAAAGTACAATTATTTTTTCATATTGTGGTTCCAAAATATATCCCTTTTTTGATTTCGTATTTTAGGTGTTATCTGCTTAAACAAGCCTTTGTTAAGGCATATAAATCATTTTAATGAATGATTTATAGGTCCATTTCCACTTCCTAAATTAGGTGCGTTTTTAATAGCTTTATAAATATAGTTTTTTGACTCTTGAATAGCTTCTTCTAAAGAGTAATTTTTTGCAATTAATGAAGCAATTGATGCACTAAAAGTACAACCAGTTCCGTGTGTATTTTTCTCATTTGCTCTTGGTGCTTCAAACTCTTCTACTGTTCCATCTTTTTTTAATAATATATCAACAGTTTTACTTTTATCTTCAATCATATTTTTAAATAAAATATTCGTTTGTGGATTTTTTATATTTTTTATATCTTCAATTTTATCAATATCAAAAAATAGTTTTGCTTCATATTTATTTGGAGTGATTATGTAGCTGTATTTAAATAGATTTTTTAAACTCTGTATTGCTTCATCATCTATTAGTTTTGAACCAGCCCTTGAGATTGCAACGGGGTCTAAAATTATTGGAATTTTTAAATCTTTAATAATATTTTCAATTTGAAAAATCAACTCTTTTGAGCCTAACATTCCTATTTTTATTGCATTTACATCAAAATCATTAAGAGTGCTGTTTATTTGCTCTTTCACAAAACTTGGATTTAAAACAATAACTTGACTAACCCCTAAAGTATTTTGTGCAGTTACAGCTGTGATTGCAGTTGTCATAAAAACCCCATGAAATTCACCACTTTTTATATCAGCTTGAATTCCAGCTCCGCCACCGCTGTCGCTTCCTGCTATTGATAATACAATTTTCATTCACAAACTCCCGTGTTTCTTAGCATCTCTTTTATTTGTTTGCATTTGTGGTTATCTATATATAAATTTAACCATGATTCAACCCAATATGGAATATTTCTTCCATTATTTCCCCATGAATTTACACTTTGATACTTTAATCCTAAATGCTCAGAAAATGTGCGTTTATTAAAATTAGCTTTTTTTAATAGTAATTTAAAATTATCTTTATTCATCTTACCCTAACAAAAAATATGCAAAAGTATATCATAAAAAATAAAATAGTATACAAAAATAGATATATTAAGAACATCTTTATATACAATTGAATATAATAATTAAATAAAAATCAAGGAATGAAAATGAAAATAAAAGCATTTTTAACAAGTGGTAGATTTAAGATTATTAATGTGTTTAAATTTGATGATATGAAATCTATAATTGTAAATTATCCAAGATGGGAATATATTTCTTAAATATTTGTAGCTTATAAAACTACTTTACTTATGGTTTTTATTATGAATTCATTAATGCTTAAATGATA
This sequence comes from Aliarcobacter sp., assembly GCA_017995775.1. GTDB lineage: Bacteria > Campylobacterota > Campylobacteria > Campylobacterales > Arcobacteraceae > Aliarcobacter. The sequence goes on along the minus strand of JAGOIF010000024.1, from coordinate 2,914 downwards.
GAATAAGAAAAAATAGGAGGAAGTATGGGAATAAAAGACAAACTAAAAGAAAACTCAAACAAACTATTAAGCCTCGCAAGTGAAAATGCTACAAAAGCTTTTGATTATCCAAGAATAAAAAGTCAACAATTAAAAGATGCCATAAATTCAAAAATCAGAGAAAAAGCAGTTCTTGCTACAAAAGCTAGGTTGGTTGAGAATTATAAAACATTTGATGATTACACCGATGAACAATTGGAAATTATAATTGCAGATGAAGAGAGAAAAATCATAGATGATTTAAAAACAAAATCCTTAGTAGTTGCCCTCGCAGCTCTTGGATTAAACTTTTTCGTATAAGTAAAACAGATGTTTAAACAAGTAAAATCTGCATTTTTTTGGTACTACTTATATAAATTTAGAAAAAGAGTGCTAATAATTAGTATGTTATTAATAATTGCACTATTTGCAAATGCAATACATGCTGATGTGATTGAATATTTAAAATTAAAAAATAGATTAGATTTTTTAGAAATAGTTCTTATTTCAAAATGGGTGATTATAATCTTTAATATTGTTTTTTCAGTTTATTTACTTTTAACGATGTTTAATAAACAAGAGGAAGAAAAAACTAAAGTAAAAGAGTCAAAAACTTCAAATAAAAAAGAAGAAAAAAAAGAAGAAAAGAAAGAAGAGAAAAAAAAAGAAGAAAAATTTACAGCTAGAGAGAAAGAATTTTTAAATAAAAAGAAAATCCGAACAGCTGCTGATTTATTAGTAGAAAAATAGAAGATTATAATTTAATCTCTTCTATTTTTCCTAATTCATCTTCTTCTTTTTTTACTACAATTGATTGGGTTGGATAAGCAAAATCACAATGGTTTTTCTTTACAAGTTTTGATATTTTTATCATAATATCTTCTTTTGTTTCAAGCCAATCTTCCCACGCAGGACTTTTTGAAAAACAGTAAATCAAAATATCTATTGATGATGGTGAAAATTCATCTATAAAAACCAATAATGTATTTTTAACTCCATCTAAATCTTCTCTTTTAATCGCTTCAAAAGCTGTTGTTCTTGAAATACTTATATCTTTATTTGTAGCTACATTAGGATGAGAAAGTAACATATCTAAAATATCACTTTTAAGTCTTACAATATCTTCCATTTTACTTTCATAGGTAATTCCTAAAGACATTTTGATTCTTCTTCCTACGATTCTTTTTGACCAGTTTAAAATATGAGCATTTGCAATTTGCGAGTTTGGAACTGTAATCATTGCATTATCAAAGGTTCTAATTCTTGTGGTTCTCATTCTAATATCAACAACAGTTCCTTCAAAATCCTTTGTTTTAATCCAATCACCTTGGGAAAAAGAGTTATCTGTCATAATATTTAAAGATGCAAAGAAGTTTGCAAGGGTATCTTTTGCAGCAAGTGCAATAGCAATACCTCCAACTCCAAGTGAAGCAGCGATGGCTTTTACATCAAGACCAAGTTGCGTAAATAAAAATAAAACAACAACTAAAATAAGAATAACTTTGATAATTTTTAAAATAAAAACTATCATCTCTTTTCTTACGTTCTGATATTTTTCAAGTAAATTCTGAGCATAAACGTTAATACTACTATTTAAAGAAGAGTACATTGCCCAAGTTATTAATGCCATATAAAAAGTGTTTATCCAAGGCATAATTTGATTTATTAAAGTTTGATCTTTTACTAAAATAAAAATAGAAATTTGGATTGAAAAAAGATATAAACTATAAATCAAAGGTTTATTTATAGCATCTTTTAAGTGATAAAGAATGCTTTCATCTTCTACGGTCTCTTTTTTGATAAGTATTTTTGAAATAAAATTTATAATCATAGTTAATAAATATCTATTAATTAGTCTAAAAAATATCATTATAAATAAAACAACAACTATTTCACCAATAGAAAAATTGAAATGATAAGAAGTTAATGAAGATGCAAAAGAAACACCTTTTAAATTGTCAATTTTGTTTATCAGATATTTTAAATTGAATTCATCAATAAGAAAATTTGAAGCTCTAAATTTTTGCATATTTGAGTATAAATATTGAAGAACAAAAAGTTGCGTATGTTTTTGATTATAAAGTTCTATATAATTGCTTGTAAATTCAATGGATACTTTATTTGTACTTTTTGACTCAACATCATAAATCAAGCTGTATTCATCTAATTTAAAATTTTGAATTAATCTTATATTATTTTTTAAAAGATCTTCAAAATATTGTTTATTCCTAAACTCTTGTTTTGCTAAGATTATATCCTTTAAGGTATTTTCATAAGCAGCTTTTTCACTCAAATATGCAACTCTTAATTCATCTCTTTTAGCTGCTAAAGAATTATTTTGAATATTATTTGCATTTATTCTATTTGTTAAAAATAAGATTTCATTATCATAAAAATTTTTCTCAGGAAGTGTAGCTAAGTATAGTTCATTGTTTATATTGTCGATTATTTCATCAACTAATTTTTTTTGAAGACTAATTTGATCTTCGATTGCTTGTGTATTGTCATCGATTATAATTTGTTCAGGAGTTTTAGCAGAAGAGACTTCTTTTACTAATAATTTAATAGGAGAAGTAGCAATAGTATCAGAAAATAAGAGTGCGGGTAAAAATAAAATAACAAATAAAAAATGATAGATTTTATTCATAAAATTCCTTTATGTTTAATAAGAATATAGTTTTTTCGTATTGTATCAAAATAATGTAAATAGAAAATAATGTAAATTTTGTACCACTTCTCAGTTCTAGACGATAGCTTGTTTGATTGTGAATATGTTGAAACTAAAGCTGGTTCTAATAGATTTAAAAGACATATACAAGAAAAAGCCCCTCTAAAGAAAAAAGTTGGAAGACCAAAGAAAATAGAAAGTGAAGTAAGAAATGTAGCAATTCCAGTT
>JAGOIF010000086.1 GCA_017995775.1 Aliarcobacter sp. | reverse complement strand
TGCTTTGGTTCAAAAATGTATTGAGAAAAAAGTTGTTTATGTTCCCGGAAATCAGTTTTATATAGATAAAGTTCCAAATGGTGAGATTAGATTTAACTACACTCATTGTAGTTTTGAACAAATTGAAGAAGGAATTAAATTAATTAAAAGTTGTTTATAAAATAAGAAGAATTTTCTTCTTATTTTATAAAAGATGAAAGAAGTATTTTAAACTAGATTTTTGTCTCTTTATTCTTTTTATTTTTAACTCTTTTATAGTATGCAAAACCTAAAACCGCTAATAAAACTAGAATTACAATTACAATCGTATGTAAATACTCTTTGATTAAAGCTTCATTCCCACCTAAAAAGTATCCTAAAAGTGTAAGAATAATAACCCAAATACCAGCACCTAAACTTGTATAAATACAAAATATAAATAAATTCATTCGAGCAAGTCCTGCTGGAAATGAAATATATTGTCTAACAGCTGGAATCAATCTTCCTGAGAATGTTGAAATGTGTCCATGTGATTTAAAGAACTCTTCCATTTTTATAATAGTTGGCTCTTTTATAAAAAAGTATTTTCCATATTTAATTAAGAATTTTCTTCCAAATTTAATGGCTAAATAGTAGTTAAATAAAGCACCAGCAAGGGAACCTAAAATTCCTGCAACAATTGCAATATAAATATTCATTTCGCCTTTATAAGCTAGATAACCAGCAGGAATCATAACAACTTCAGAAGGAAAAGGGAAAAAAGAACTTTCTAAAAACATCATTAAAAAAATACCAAGATAGCCTAAACTACCAACAGTTTGAACTATAAAATCAACTACGCTACTAAGCAAGTTTGTCCTTTAGATTAATTTTTTCCATTTTGATATAGAACTATTAATAAGTTCAAATATTTTATCATTTGTAGGTTCAGCCTCATCAAAATAGTCAGACACTATTTTTAAAATATAAAAATCTTTAATATTTTCTTTACAAATTTGAGAAAAGAATTGTGCTTGTTTATCAACAAGTAAAGTTTCTAAGTTTTCATCGGTTTCAAGGGGTTTAGTAACAGTTGTAATATTAGCAAAATTTAATCCACCAATAAATCTGTTTGTACAAAAAAGTGTTCCAAGAGCTATTGAGCCATCACTGCATGATGCAATACTTAAATCAAATGCTTTAGAAATTGTGTAGTTTTTAAAAATATATTCCAATGACTTAACTATTAAATCTTTACTTACTCCAGATACGATAAGTAAAATTTCATCATTTGAATATATTTTATTTTGGATAGGGTCTTCTAATTCTTTCAAATTAAAAAATTCGATAATCGGATTTGCTTCGACTATCGAAGTTGTGTGAATTAAGATCTTTGACATAAAATCAAACTAATGGCATAAGCCTTTAGTTTTACTTTCTTTTAAGTTCTTTAATTCTCGCAGCTTTACCTTTTAATCCTCTTAAGAAGTTTAATTTAGCTCTTCTTACTCTTCCTCTTCTGATAACTTCAAAAGATTTTAAAGAATCAGAATATAAAGGGAAAATTCTTTCAACACCGATTGAATTTGCACCAAGTTTTCTAATAGTAAATGTAGAATCTACACCATTACCACTTCTTCCAATGATAATACCTTCGAAAATTTGAGTTCTAACTTTCTCACCTTCTTTAATTTCAACACCAAGTTTTACAGTATCTCCTGCTCTAAATTGAGGGATAACTTTTGTCGCAATTTGTGCTGCTTCAAAACTAGCTATATATCTATTTTTCATCGTTTTTCCTTATTAGGTCTATAATATTTTGTCTTACATTTGGACATCTGGATTTTTAAGTCGGAAATTTTACTATGGTTTCCCTTTAAGAATTCTTTAACAACACTTAATTTTTGGAAAATTTCAGGTTTTGTAAAAGATGGAGCCTCTAAAAGATTATTTTCATAGCTTTCAACATCCAAAGATTCAGCATTTCCAAGAACTTTTTCAACATTTCTAGCAATTGCATCAGCCATTACTAAAGATGGCAATTCACCACCTGTTAAAATAAATTCTCCTATGCTAAATACTTCATTTGCATATTTTTCTATAACTCTTTCATCAATTCCTTCATATCTACCACTTACAAATACAATATTTTCTTTCTTTGCCAGTCGCTTTGCATCATTTTGTTTAAATGTTTTTGCAGCTGCCAATGGAAAGATTATATATGCACCTGGATTTTTACTTTTTATTTCATCAAGACAATCAAATAAAGGCTGACATGTAAGAAGCATTCCTGCTCCACCTGCAAACATTTGGTCATCAACTTTTTTATGTTTATTTGTTGTAAAATCTCTTGGATTATAAAACTCATAAGATATAAATTTTGATTCGACTGCTCTTTTTAAAATAGAGTCGTGAAAATATGGTTCAATCAAATTTGGGAAAAGTGTTACAAAAGTAAATGTCAAACTTAAATCACATACTCAAAAATAAAGTATGTACTCCTTTTTGATTGGAATCATACCATATTTACTTTTATTTATTATTAAGTATTAATCATTTACACTTCTGACATAATTTAAAGAAAGGTTTTAATTGAAATTACTAAATGGCTTTGGCAAAAAATATTTTACTCTTAGTTCAATACTAGCATTTGCTGTTGCTCCAAAATTACATAGTGTAAGTACTTCATTTAAAATTAATCTAAATAAAAAACTATCAAATACAGCTAGTGAACAAGAAGAGGAAGAACCCAGCATCTTACTCCAAGAAGTTTTACTATCTAACTTTATACAAAATAAAAAACCTTGTCATTGCGATTGTTTTTTTAGAAATAAAACAGCCCTTGCTGTTTCTTTATTTAAATTCATTCCAAGATGTCCTTACTATAACACTTTCTTCGCATTTAGAAGAACAGGCGTTCATCCACCTATTATCTAATTTTTTCAAAGTATAAATATCATACTAAATACACCATTCTTTAGCTTTTTAATTAAAGCTTATTAGTTTTTGTTTTTAAATAAACAAATATTTTTTGGTTCTTTAAATAAAGAATCTTTTAATAAGGATAAATAATGTCAAAAAATTACGTAGTAGGATTTCCAAGAATTGGAGAAAAAAGAGAACTTAAAAAAGTTTTAGAGCAATACTGGGCGAAACAAATAGATTTTAAAGAAGTTGAATATTTAGCAAGTCAATTAAAAAAAAGACATTGGAATTATCAAAAAGATGCAAAAATAACATATATTTCATCAAATGATTTCTCATACTATGACAATATGCTAGATACTTCAATTCTTTTAGGAGCAATTCCACAAAGATTTGAAAACTTAAAAGATGAAGAACTATATTTTGCAATGGCAAGAGGAAATGCATCTTGTGTTGCAATGGAAATGACTAAATGGTTTAATACAAACTATCACTATATTGTTCCAGAAATCTCAAAAGATTCAAAATTTTCATTAAATAGTAAAAAAGTAATCAATGAATATAAAGAAGCAAAAGAGTTAGGAATTAATACAAAAATCAATTTAATTGGTCCTATTACTTATTTAGGTCTTTCAAAAAGTGTTGATAACAGTGATGTTTTTTCACATATAAATAAAGTTGTTGATGTTTATAAAGAGTTACTTGCTGAGATTTCAAAACTAGATGATGAAGTTGTAGTTCAATTTGATGAGCCTTTATTTGTAAAAGATATTGATACAAAAGTTTTATCTCTTTTAAAACCTGTATATGATGCTTTAGCAAATGTTGCATCTAATATTAAAATAGTAGTTACTAGTTATTTTGAGCACTCAAATGAAGCTACTAAGATTTTAGTAAACACTCCTATTTGGGCTATTGGACTTGACTTTATCCATGGAAATAAAAATTTAGAAGCTCTTGAAGTAATTAAAAATTCAAATAAAGTTTTAATTGCAGGTGTAATTGATGGAAGAAATATTTGGAAAAGTGATTTTGCACAAAAAAATGAGCTTTTAAATAAAATCTCAAATGTAGTTTCAAAAGAAAATATTATTGTGGGAACTTCTTGCTCTTTATTACATGTTCCATTTACTTTAAACTATGAAGAAAAGCTTGATACTGAGATTAAATCTTGGTTAGCATTTGCTTGTGAGAAATTAAAAGAGCTTTCACTTGTAAGTAAAGTATTTTTTGAATCAAAATTAAGTTTAGAAGATAGTGCAAATATTACAAGAAATATTGAAGATAACAGACAAAGAAAAATCTCTTCAAAAATTCATAATAAAAAGATTCAAGAAGAAATTGCAAATTTAAAACTATTTCAAAGAACAGATAAATTTCAAGATAGAATAAAAGTTCAAAGAGAGTTCTTTAAATATGACTCTTTAACAACTACAACAATTGGATCTTTTCCTCAAACACCTGAGATTAGAGAAAATAGAAAAAACTATAAAGCAAATTTAATTTCAAAAGAAGTTTATGAAAGTGAAATTAAAAAATACATTGATGATTGTGTTGCATTTCAAGACGAGATTGGACTTGATGTTTTAGTCCACGGTGAGCCTGAGCGAAATGACATGGTTGAATATTTTGGAGAATTAATGGATGGATTTGCATTTACTCAAAATGCTTGGGTTCAATCTTATGGAAGTAGATGTGTAAAACCACCTGTAATTTATGGTGATGTAAACAGAGAAAATCCAATGACAGTTGAGTGGATAAAATATGCACAAAGCAAAACTAAAAAGGTAATGAAAGGAATGTTAACAGGTCCTGTTACAATATTAAACTGGTCATTTGTAAGAGATGATATAGGAAGAAACGAAGTAACAAAACAAATCGCACTTGCAATTGCAAAAGAAGTTGATGATTTACAAAATGCAGGTATAAAAATGATTCAAGTTGATGAAGCTGCATTTAAAGAAGGATATCCTTTAAGAGCAGAAAACATCAAAGACTACGAAAACTGGGCTGTTGATAACTTTAGACTTAGTGTTAGTTTGGCTTCTATTGATACTCAAATTCATACACACATGTGTTATAGTGAATTTAATGATATTATTAAAACTATTGAAGCTATGGATGCTGATGTTATTTCTATAGAAACAGCACGAAGTGGAAATAGACTTTTAAGAATCTTTAAAGAAGTAGCATATAAACAAGAAATCGGACCTGGAATTTATGATATTCATAGCCCAAGAGTTCCAAGTGTTGAAGAAATGGTTACTCAAATAAAAGCTTTAATTGAAGTTTTACCAAAAGAGCAATTATGGATAAATCCAGATTGTGGATTGAAAACTAGAAAATGGCCTGAAGTAAAACAAAGTTTAATAAATATGGTTAAAGCTGTAAATATAGTAAAAAATAGTTAATTCACTAGAGCATTAAGCTCTAGTGTAAAAGTTTTTTTCTTACTTTAATTATGATAAAACATATTTTAGATAAGATTCAAAAACAAAAATAAGAAAAGATAATCATGATTACATTAAATGACGTAAAAGAAGCAAAAAAGAGACTATCAAATACAGTTCTAAATACTCCCTTAGTAAAAGCTCCTATTTTAAGTAAAGAACTAAATGCACAAATTTATTTAAAAGAAGACAACCTTCAACTAACAGGAAGTTTTAAAATAAGAGGTGCATTTAATAGACTTTCTAAAATGGATGAAAATATTAGAAACAAAGGTGTAGTTGCTGCAAGTGCAGGAAACCATGCTCAAGGTTTAGCATTTGCTGCTAAACACTTTGGATGTGAAGCAACTATTTTTATGCCAGAAGCTACTCCTCTTACAAAAATAAGTGGTGTTAAATCTTATGGAGCAAATGTTGTATTAGTTGGAGAAAACTTCGATGAAGCATACGCAAGTGCTAAAAAATTTGCAACAGAACATAAAAAAGAATTTATTCATCCATTTGCAGATGATGATGTAATTGCAGGTCAAGGAACAATTGCATTAGAGATTTTAGAAAAAGTTGAAGATATGCAACATATCATCATTCCAATTGGTGGTGGTGGTTTAATCTCAGGTGTTGCAATTGCTGCAAAAGCTATGAATCCAAATATCAAAATCACAGGTGTTGTAGCATCTGGCGCAAGAGGTATGAAAGATTCATTTGAAGCTAGAATGCCAATTGATTCAGCATCTGTAAAAACTATTGCAGATGGAATTGCGGTTCGTGACGTAACTCCTAAACTTCTTGATATTATTTTAGAATATGTTGATGATGTTGTGGAAGTTAATGATAATGAAACGGCAAATGCAATTTTATTTTTACTTGAAAAACATAAACTTGTGGTTGAAGGGGCAGGTGCAGTTGCTGCTGCTGCTATTATGCACAATAAAGTAAAAGTTGAAAATGAAAAAGTTTGTGCCATTGTAAGTGGTGGAAATATTGATGTTACCATGTTATCTTTAATTATTGACAAAGGTTTAGTAAAATCTTTTAGAAAAATGAACCTAATTGTAACACTTATGGATAAACCAGGTGCTTTAATGCACTTAACAAATGTTTTTGCACAGTGTTCAACAAACATAGTACAAATAGATTATGATAGAAACTCTGTAAAACTTGAATTTGGTGAAGCCCATGTAACAATCGCTTTAGAGACAAAAGGTGAAGAGCATCAAAATTTAATAAGAGAAGAATTGAAACAAAACGGATACAGATTCAAACAAATTTAAGTTAATTTTTTATCTTTAGAAAGATTTTAGAAAATTAATATTATAATGCATGCATAATTTAGTATGTAGAAACAAAAAATAAAGGAAGAAAATGGAAGGAAGACTGTTTACATTCTTGGGTACTATCGGTGGTCACGGGCAAGAGTGGATAATCTTATCACACTATGTTTTAGTTATTGGAATAATATTCTTAATAGCAAGAGCAGCAACTAGAAAATTACAATTAGTTCCAACAGGTTCTCAAAATGTAATGGAAGCGTTTATTGGTGGTATTATCACTATGGGTGCTGATACAATGGGTGAAAAAAACTCTAGAGTTTATATGCCATTAATTGCATCATTAGCTATAGTAATTTTTGTTAGTAATATGATGGGAGTTATTCCAGGTTTCGAAGCTCCAACTTCAAATATTAACTTTACTTTATCATTAGCATTAATAGTATTCGTTTACTATAACTATGTTGGTATTAAGAAAAATGGTTTTATTAACTATTTCAAACACTTTATGGGACCAATGCCAATTCTTGCTCCTTTAATGTTCCCAATTGAAATTATTTCTCATATTTCAAGAATTATTTCATTATCATTCAGACTTTTTGGATCAATTAGAGGGGATGATATGTTCCTAATGGTACTTTTAATGTTAGTGCCTTGGTTAGTTCCTCTTCCTGGATTTTTCCTATTAACTGCGTTTGGTTTCTTACAAGCGTTTATTTTCAGTATATTAACTTATGTTTATATCGCTGGATCTGTTATGATGGAACACGAAGAACACTAAACATCATTAGTATTTTTCAAAGGGGAATAAGTTTTACTTATTCCCCTTTTTTTATATCAAAAAAATGGAAACAGATGAATAATTTTAAAAAATATCTTATTACAGATCCGAAATATTACAGCAATGATTTAACTTTATTTAAACAAAATTTATCAAATATTTTAAAAAGCAAAGAAGTAGATATTGCATGTTTTAGAGATAAAGAATCAAGTAACTTTGAAGAGGTAGCATCTATTTTTGTGGATGTTTGTAAAAGTTTTCATATGGATAAGATTTTAATAAATACAGATTATAAGCTTGCACATAAACTAAATGCTTCAGGAGTTCATTTAAACTCTACACAGTTTAATATGATAAAAACAGCTAAAGACTTAGGTTTATATACAATAATATCTTGCCATACATTTGAAGATATTAAAAAAGCAAGAGATTTAAATATAGATGCAGTTACATATTCCCCTATTTTTGAAACTCCAAATAAAGGAAATCCAAAAGGAATTGTTGGATTAAATGATGTATTAAAAGAATTTCCAGATTTAAAGATAATTGCTCTTGGAGGAATTATTAATAATTCTCAAATAAAAGAAATCTCACAGACGTCTGCCTATGGATTTGCTTCTATTAGATACTTTATTTAAACTTCGTGAATTAAACACTCTTGTGGTTTTAAATAAACTAAATATGACTTTACATTTTGAGTATTAAAAATATCTTTTATGGCTTTCTTATAAAATAAAACTTGAACTTTGTGTTCTTGTAACTCTTCTTTTGTAGTTTTATAATCAATGATATAATAAGTATCATCTTTAAATAGCAGTAAATCTATTATTTTTATCTCTTCTTTATATAGCAATGATTGCTCTGTTATAAATTGCGTATCTTTTATAATCTCTTTAAATGTCTCATTTTCTAAAAGTAATTCTAATCTAGTTTTGATAGATGCAAAATCATCTTCATTTAAATAGTTTGAATATCTTGTTTGTGATAATTTTAAAGAATATTCAAGTGAATTCAAATTAAAATCATTCATCATTTCAAGACAATAGTGAGTTGCAATTCCATAATATTTTGAATAAAGATGATTTTGATCAAGCTCTTTTTCTTTTGAAAGTTGTTTTTCTTGTGTTCCTAAATTTAATG
>JAGOIF010000201.1 GCA_017995775.1 Aliarcobacter sp. | reverse complement strand
GAAAACATACTTTTAAGTGCAAAACAAAGTTTTGAAAATATTTTGGGTGAGAGTTTTTCTTATGGTTTATATACTGGAAATAAAAAAGAAAAAGATGCTGATTATATTTTTTCCACAATACAAACTATGACTTTAAATTATGAAGAGTTTTCTAAAACTCACTTTGATTATATTATAGTTGATGAAGCGCACCATGTTACAAGTCCCACATATACAAAAGTAGTGGAGTATTTTAAGCCAAAGTTTTTATTAGGACTTACAGCCACATCAAATAGAATGGATGGAAATAGTATTTATGAAGTATTTGATGAAAATATCGCTTGTGATATTAGACTAAATGATGCACTTGAACACAATCTTGTGGTTCCTTTTCACTATTTTGGAATAAGTGATATACAAACTCTTGATTATGAAAATATAGATTTATCAAAAATAGATGAACTTGCAAAGCTTTTGAGTATAAATAAAAGAGTAGATTTTATAATAGAGAAGTTGAACTTTTACTCTTTTGATGGAACAAAAAGAAAGGTGATTGGGTTTTGTGTTTCTAAAGAACATGCTTCTTTTATGAGTAAGAATTTTAATGAAAGAGCAATTTGTTCTACATATCTTACAAGCGATGATTCTGTTTTAAAAAGAGAAGAGTGCATAAAAAATCTTGAAGATGAAAATCATCCTTTAGAAGTGATATTTACAGTTGATATTTTCAATGAAGGAATTGATATTCCATCAATTAATACAGTTTTATTTTTAAGACCTACAAACTCTCCAATAGTTTTTATTCAACAGTTAGGACGGGGTTTACGAAAGCATAAAAATAAAGAGTTTTTAACAGTATTGGATTTTATAGGAAATCATAAAAAAGCCTATTTAATTGCACTTGCTCTTGTTGGAAATAAAGCTATTGATAAAGATAGTATAAAACTAAGAGTTGAAAATAATTTTGCAGATTTTAAAAATGCATTTATAAGTATGGATGAAATTTCTAAAAAAAGAATCTTAGAGCAAATAGATAATGAAAATTTCAATCATCTAAAATACTTAAAAGAGCAATATTTTGAGTTTAAAACACTAATGCAAAATAAGATACCAAAATTGGTGGATTATTTAGTTTTTGATGATGTGATAAATCCTTTAAAATTTATAGATGAAAGTAAATCTTATATTGAGTTTTTAGCAAAAGTGGAAATAGGAAAACGAAAAGAAGAGTTTGTAGAACTTTGTGAAAATGAAGATTTTATAAAAGCAATTAGATTTATTGAAAATCAAATAGAAATAAAAAGAGTATATGAGTTTGTGATTTTAAAATATCTAATAAAGCATGATTTTTGTGATGAAGAAATAGCTTCTAAAATCTTAGAAAAATACTTAAATAAGATTTGTGAAAAAACAATAATTCATAGTTTTAAGTTCTTAAATCAAGATTTTTTTGATAAAGCGCAAATAAGTAGATATTTAAAACTTGTAGATTTTGATGGAAAGCTTGTCATAAAAACAAAAGAGTTTGAAAAACTTTTAGAGAATCAAAAATATAAAGAGATATTTTTAGATAGTTTAAATTATGGAATTTATTCTTATGAAGAAGAGTTTGGAAGAGCTGATTTTGGAATACCATTTTTAAAACTATATGGAAAATACAATATGCTAAATATCGCACAGCTTTGTAACTTTCCTAAAATTCATAGCTCATTTAGAGGAAGTGGTTTTTTAAAGTACGAAAATGACTTCTTTTTATTTATAAACCTAGAAAAAGAAAAATTCTCAAAATCTGCAAACTATCACAACGCTTTTTTATCAAAAGAGATTTTCACATATGAAAGTAAACCAAGTATGAGCCAAGATAAAGGCGATGGAGAGCGCTTAATAGAAAATCAAAAGCATAAAGTAAAACTACATATTTTTGTAAGAAAGTTTGTGCAAGTAGATAAAAAAACTCAAAGTTTCATATATCTAGGACTTGCAAATAGTTTGAAATATAGTGGAAACAAACCAATAAAACTAGAGTTAAAACTGAAAATTCCACTTGAAGATAGACTTTTTGAGGAGTTTACGAAAATAGTTTAGTGAAAGAGTTATTTTAACTTATTACAAGTTATTGTAAGACTTCTATCACCATCAATAAGAGTTAGTTCACCATCAATTATATTGCATTGTAAACTCATACTTCTTTGAATAAATGCTTCGATTTCGTCTTCATCTATGTTTAATTGAACAACACTTAGATTATCAAATCTGCTAAGATTATTTTCAATACCTGCAAACCAAGGTGTTGACATATTTTCTTGATATGTATAAACAATCACTTTTTCAGCTTTTCCACAAGCTTTTTTTATTCGTTTTTCATCAACTTGACCCAAATCTATCCATAAATTTGTATCACCTTCTATGGTTTTTTCCCATAAATCAGGCTCATCGTTTTCTGAAATACCTTTACAAAATATTAAATCATCGTGTGCATTTAATACAAATGCAATGATTCTAGCAATCAGCCTAAGGTGTGTTTCTGATGGATGAAGTGCTAGAGTGAAACTGTGATCATTGTAATAGTTTGTATCCATATTAGAAATACTTAAAAATGCTTTGTGAATGGTAGCTTTAGTAGCCATTTGAACCCTTGCTTTATATTGTAATTTTTTTGAAGACGCATTATACATCTTTTG
>JAGOIF010000085.1 GCA_017995775.1 Aliarcobacter sp. | reverse complement strand
CCATTTTTGATTACACTATCAATTACAACATGTTGACGAACTTCTTCCACTTCAACATCTGTTAAATCTGGGTATTTTATTTTTATAATTTTTGGTATTAAAACTCTATTTATAACTTCAGCATCAAGATTTCCAGGAATTGCTTTTATCATTTGTTCATCTTGTAAAATTGTTGCTTTTAAATCATTTAAATCTGATTCTATTATATCTTCAACTCTTTTACTAGAAGCTGGTTTAAATCCTCTTATTTTTAGTTCACCTTTTTGTGGTGGAGTCTCATCTCCTTCAAATCGTGGTTTAAATTTGAAATTTGGAGCTAAAACTTGTTCCATTAATAATGATGCTGTAATTGCTTTTAACATATTATTTACAGATAGTTTTACTTCTACATCTTGAGCATCAGGTTGAGCTATTAGATTTGTAAATTGAGCATGTGTTTTATTATCACTATCTCTTGTTGCACGTCCTATAATTTGAATAATCTCTGTTAATGAACTTCTATAACCAACAGTTAAAGCATGTTCACAATATGGCCAGTCAAAACCTTCTTTTGCCATACCAAGAGCTAAAATCAAGTCCATATCATCAACGCTTTTAATATTTCTAAGATAATTTACAACTTTTTCTCTAACCTTTGAATCATCATTTACTAAATCTGCAACTTTTAAGATTTTTCCATCACCATGTCGTTTTAATATGATAATTCCATCTTCTGTAGTTTGTACAACTTCACCAATAATGTCTAAAATAGTATCTACTTCTTTAAGTTTATCTTTTGTAGATTCTCCTGAGTTTACATTTGGAATATGAAGAATAGTTTTCTTATCTGTATCAAGAATTTCTCCTATTGCACTTGTGTATTTTCCTTGATAAAAGTGATAACCAATACCTAAAGATTTAAGATGTTCATAACCATTTAATTGTTCATAATAGTTATAAGTCACTTTTGAGAATTTACCTTCGTCTTCTGGAAGAAGTACAGGTACACTATCCCCTCTAAAATATGAACCAGTCATTGCAACTATATGTGCAGTTGAGTTTTGTAAAATAGCCCTAAGTAGTTCACCTAACTGATTATCTCCATCAGCTGATACATGGTGAAACTCATCAATAGCTAATAAACAATTATCAAAGTTAGATTCATCAAGTTCTTTAAATGCAAATCTTAATGTTGCATGAGTACAAATCAAAATCTTTTCATCACTTTGCATAAATCTTTTAAAAGCATCTACTTTACTTTTTTCACCACCTGCCATACAAAGATTATATATGGGATTTGGTTCCCAAGATGCAAAGAATCCATCTTTTTTTAAATCAGTTAAACCAAATGAACCACCAATAGATCTTTCAGGAACAGCAACAATAACTTTTTTAATACCTTGATTGTAAAGTTTATCCAAAGCTATAAACATCAAAGCTCTTGATTTACCAGATGCTGGAGGAGCTTTTAATAAAAGATATTTTTCATTTCTTGAATTAAATGCTTTTTCTTGCATATCTCTCATACCAAAAGAGTTTGTTTTTTTACTCTCTCCTGTTTGATGGTAATTTACTTCTATGATGTTTGTCACTTTGTTTCCTTTTTAGTTTAAATCTTATTCAAAATTATTTTGTAATTATTGCTACCCTGTCACAACAATTTGTGCAACCATCGGTTGCACTTTTTATATATATTTTTAGTTTAAAAATCTATTGCAACTTGAACTATAAAAATCCTTAGTTCAAGTTGGATGCTTAACTTAAACTATAAAAATCCTTAGTTCAAGTTAAAGGCTTAATTCTTACTATAAGCTTCTAAATATCTCTCAAAGGCATAAAATTTATTTCTCTCATACCCTGTAATTTCTTTTAGAATTCCCTTTTTCTCAAAATCTTTTACAAGTGAACTTACTGTAGCCTTGGCAAGTTCCAATTCACGACCAATATCTGTCATATTAACGATAGGTCTTTGATACAAAAACTCAATAAGTTTACTTGCATTATGTGCTTTTTTACCAAAACTTACTACAATTGAATCCATCTCTTGTTTTAGGTTCAAAATAGTTTCAAAAGTTTTTACTCCACTATTTGCAGTAACAATAACCGCTTCAAGAAAAAATTTTATCCAATGAATCAAATCATTATTCGTTCTTACTCTTGTTAATGCTTCATAATAAGCAGATTTATTCTTTTCTATAAAATCAGAAAGATATAAAGATGGTTTTTTTAAAAGTTTATTACTTACCAAGTAGAGAGGAATCAATAATCTTCCAATCCTTCCATTCCCATCTAAAAATGGATGTATAGTTTCAAACTGATAATGAGCAATTGCAATTTTAATAAGATGTGGTACAAAAATCTCTTCATTATGTAAAAATTTTTCTAAATCACTCATGAGTTCATTTACTTCATTATGATGTGGTGGTATAAAATAAGCTGTTGTAAGACTTGCTCCACCTATCCAATTTTGAGATTTTCTAAACTCCCCTGGTTGTTTTGCTTCACCTCTTACACTATTTAGAAGTATTGCATGAATATTTTTGATAAGACGATTTGAAATAGGTAATGTTTCAAGCTCTTTTATTGCACTATTCATTGCATCAATATAGTTTCTTACTTCTTGCCAATCATCTCTTTTTTCTGGGTCTACTTGATCTTTTGAAATAAGTACTTCATCCATTTCTGTTTTAGTACCTTCTATTTTACTTGAAGTATTAGCTTCTTTTGTAATATGCATTTGTATAAACATATCTACATTTGGAACAATCATCGTAAAAGCATTTAGTTCCCCCAATGCTCTTGTAGCATCTTCAAGCATAGTATTGATTTGTGGGTCATCCCATGTAAATGTATGATTTATCATTTCAGGTATAAAACTTTTATATTGGTACTCTTGTCTAAGAGTTCCTGCTTTAAAATCTTTTATGTTCAACTTTACTCCTTATACTTTTTTATTTATGCCACCAATAGTGGCACAATTTCAAATACCAATTTGCTTTTTTAAATACTCTTTACCAATATCTACTAACAATGATAAAGTAAAACCACCAATGTTAGATGCTTTTTCTTTGATTTTATTCCAAGTTATATCTTGTCTGATTGTATCAATAAAATCTTGTCCTTGCGAAGTTATAGTATTTATTAGATAATCAGTAGGTTCTCCACTTTGATGTCTATATTCTTTTGCTTTTATAAAATCATTTTCTACAAGTAAGCCAACATGATAAGCCAATTTTTCAGCACTAAATATTTTATCTTGCATAATTTCAATAAGCTGTGTACTTTTAAAATTTTTACCGTATTCCATTTTATCTTCTAACACTAACATAATCTCTCGAATTAAATCTAAATCTCTTTTCATGTTTTGCCTTTAGTTAATTTTTTATTTCCAATTCTCAGTCAATTTAATAGTATCACTCTTAGGTTCATGTCCATCATTAATTTTTCCAATATCAACCATTACAGGAACTTGTGCAGCAAGACCTGCAAATATGCAACTTCCTGTTGGTAAAATTGGCAATGATTCAAAAGAAATTTTATCAAGATATGAAATTGTTTTTTCCACTGCTTCAATATCCTTATTATTTATTAATCTATGTAAAAAGTAATTATGTAACTGTGAAATAATAGTACTAGAAATATCAGATGGTCTTTGACTTGCAATAGTCAAAAATACACCAAATTTTCTACCTTCTTTTATAATTTCCTCAAAAGTTTCAAGCCTATAATCTTTCCAAGTTTCACTTTCTCTATTTGAATTGTGAGACAAAACATTATGTGCTTCATCAACAATGATATTTAGATAGCTTGATTTATTTTGTAATTGTTTCTGTTGACCATAGATTTGTTTACAAATTAGAAGTGGTAATATTTTTTTCATTTCAGTATTTACATTTTTCAATGAAATCACATTAATATTTTTTGTACTGCTTGTATTATCAATTTTTAAAACTTTATCAATATCTTCTATTTTTTTAAGTCTTTTAAGAAGTGGTGATATATGTTCTGAATTCAAATCATACTTTACCAATTCATCATAATATTGAAAAATAATCCGTAATCTAATTTTTTCAAAATCACTCAAATCAATAAATTGTGTATTTGAAAACATTTGAAATAATGTTGAATAAAATGATGGTTTGTCTTCATAAGTTTTACTGTTGTTTGTTGTATAAACAAAAAAATTATCGTTTCCATTCCCATGCCAATGAAGATTCTGTTGAAAATAAGTAATAATATCATTAAGATTACTAAGTTTTTTATTTATCGCTTTTTCAATATCTCTTAAAAAAGATAAGATATCACCTTTTTCAATATGTTTTTCAATCATTAATTTTATTAAGTCTTTAATAACATCAACTATTGTTTCTTTACTATTAAATTTCTTTGCATAAAAATCATTTTCAATAGCTCTTTTTAAAAATGGAGTTTGTGTTTTTTCTGTAGCAGATAAAAAGATTGACCAAAAATTAATGTCATAAATTTCCTCTTTAAGTACTGGAAATTTATCACCTTCTCCATCTCTTGTTGATAAATTATATACATTTTTGTATTCTATATCTACAATTACTGAATCTTCTTTAGGATTCTTACTATCTAAATATTCTCCATTAAAATCGAAAAAATAAAATTTGGCTTGCTTTAGAAATTTTTGATTTTGTATATATTTATCAAAAAATACATTATAAAGCTTTGCCAAAGTATATGACTTACCACTCCCTGTATTTCCAAAAATACCAATATGGCTTGCAAATAGACTATTTACGCCTACTTGAATTTTCTGACCTTTTTCAAGTGATAAAACGCCTATTTCAAGTGGTTCATCATCTTTCTCAATAAAATCATGAACTTGTTCAAACTCTTGGTTATCAAGTAAAAAGCATTCATTAAAAACAAGAGGTAGTTCTTTTATTCCTCTTTTAAATTTTTCTCCATCAAAAAATCCCAACATACTTACAATAAGGTTTCTATTTATTTTACTTGATTCCGTAATATAGTCTTTTGAGCTGTAAATTTTATCTTCTTCGACAAATTCACCTTCAACTTTTCCAATTATTCTAGTATAGCCTTTGATGATTTTTATATAGCTTCCAACAGAAGTATTTTTTAATAACTCTCCTTTGTACATTATATGTGAATTATTTTTAGATTTATCAACCTTGATTTTTACTTTTCTACCATCAACTGATAATACTTCACCAACTTTAAAAATTGAATCATCTAAAATTTGTTGATTATTCATTTTTGCTCTTTTATTTTATTGAGTATTTGCATAAATATTTTGGCATTAATATTATCAAAATCATAGGAGAAATCATCTTCAAAACTTTTATCATCTTGTTCACTTTGGGTAGGAGAAACTATTACTATATTTTTATTTTTAACATTATTCTCAATATCTAAAATCTTTTCAAGTTTATTTTTTGAGTTACTACTCCTTGCAAAAATATAAATCATCAAAGTAGGATTTGAATTAGCAACTCTTATTGTTAAATCCCTTATATGTTCATCTGCAAAAGAAAAGCCCATTACAAAAAGTAAAGTGTTTTCTCTTTCTAGTTCATTTGCATAAATTCTAAGAAGGTCATAATACTTTTGATCTAAAACAGTTTGTTGAAACTTTCCTTTTGTTGGATTAACAATTGATAATTTATCATACTCTTCAAGAAAAGATGCAAATTTTGTTTCATCTATAGTTGATGCTGGAATTTTTGCTATTAAGCTTTCTAAATCATCTTTTTTATTCGATTTACTATCTTCTGTTACTACCTCAATTAAATCAGACTTAGAAGTTATTTTAACCATTTTTGTTTGTTTAAGAGTGCTATCAAAATAAATATTTTCTTTTTCATATTCCCATGTTAAAGAACCATGAATTTTTAAAATATTAAATACTGGTATCTCTGAACTATTATCAAAATGAAGACTTTTTTGAAATATAGATTTTTTGAAATTACTTAAATCATATTTTGGTTTAAAACCTTTCCCAAAACCATCATTAAACTCTAATCTAGTAAATTCAAGAGATTTCTCAAGAAAAATATCAATATTTGTAGTATATATATTTACCTGCTTACTAAGAAGTTTATTTCTTCTTAGTAAAATCAATTGATTTATTGTTTTAAAAAAGTTTTTGTAACTATTGAGTGTTGAGTTTAGATCTGGATTTCTTGTTGATTCATCTAAAATATCTATATTTTTTTGAATAACACCCTCAAAATATTTATTGAGAATGGAAGCTCTTATTAAATCTTTTTGCTTTTGGTCATCAAAAACTTTTTTATCTAATTCTGTCAAAAGATTTTCAATATTTCCCAGTATTTCAAGATAACCTGCTGACATTCCAGAACCAAATAAAAAATTGATATTACTATCTTGTATTCTGTCGATCAATCTATACTCTTCTATCAAATCACTCATTTCTTTTTCTCCATGTTAATAATCTCTTCATACATTTTAAAGAGGTATTCAAGTCTTTCTTCATCGCTTTCAAATGGTTTTGAACGGTAGCATTGTTCTATTGCTATGTCTAAATTATGGTGGGCTTTTTTTAGACCTTCAGGCATTTTATCTGGGTCGTAGAGTTGGGCTAGTGTTTTTTGGCTGTGTTTTTCTCTTTCATCTAAAATAGCAAATACAAGTTCTGTTATTTCATCTTTTTGTTTTTGTGAAATGTTTGGAAATGGGAAATTGTTATAACACATGTCAGATGAGTAATTAATATCCATTCTCATTCTTCCTGCAACTGCTTTTACCCAAACATTATGTATTTTTGAAGAAACTACACCAAATACGTAAATATCTGTGTCATAAACTATATGATTTCTATTTGAAACTATAACTTCACTATTAATAAATCCAATAGGTATATATTCTCTTCTTTCAGATGAAACAGTAGGAATTATTACACTTGTAGTTGATGTTTCCTTTATATCACGATATTGATGAGGACGATTTGCAATACTATTTGCAGATTTATCTTTAGAAGCAAGTCTTGCTTTTCTAACCTCTTCAATTCTTTTTTTAATAGGGGAAATACTTTCAGCTAATTCTCTCTGCTTATCACTTATCCATAAACACCATCTAAGCTCTCCATGTAAAAACTCCTGAGAACCCAAAAGTTTTTTAATTAAAATTTGTGACTCTGGATATTCTGCAACTAGTTTATTTTTTTCTTCATCAGATAATGAAAGAGATAGTGCATGTCCAGTGTAATTACCTGCGCTTATTTTTGGTAATTCTGATATTGGAGATTGTCTATTCTTTAAATAAACAGTTTCAGTTGCAGATAAATATGGATTTATATTTTTAACAAATTGCTTTGTATTCTTATGAAAAATGTACTTATGTAGTTCTTTTTTACTACTTAATCCTATTATTACAACCGTAACTCCTGCATTTCCTTTTGCATTATTTGTCCAATTAAAAGATTGATAAGCAAAAAATACTTCTATGTTATTCACTAAAATATTTTTCCACAATAATGCTACTTGTTCACCTTGTGTAATTGAGTTTGTACTTACAAATGCCAACTTTGCATTTATGTCTTTTATATATTTCGAACCATTAACAAACCAAATAGCTACATAATCTAAAGTTTTATATTTTTTTGATAATAAAGAACATACAATTTTCATATCTTCTTTCTGTTCTTCAGATTGCATTCTAGAACCAACATACGGCGGATTCCCCAAAATATAAATCTCATCACCAATATTTTTCGGACAAACTTCTTCCCAATCCAATCTTGTAGCATTTCCATGAACTATATTTCCACCATTTTGTAGTGGTAAAGATGGGCTTGTTCTTCCAAATGCTTTGTAAAATTCTAGATTCATTTGATGTTCAGCTAACCAAAGTGATAGTATTGCTACTTCATGGGCGAAGTCATCTAGTTCTATTCCATAAAATTGAGTTAGTTTTATCTCACTAAATGCAAAACTCATTTGCCCATCTAAACTATCTATTCGTTTTAAGATACTCATTTCAAGTTCTCGCAGTTTCTTATATGCGATGATTAGGAAATTTCCACTTCCACATGCAGGGTCAAATATTTTGATTTTAGTTAGTCTATTTAGTAAGCTTTGAAGTTTTGATTTATTTTCATAGGCTTTTTCAAATTCAAGATATAGTTCATCTAAAAAAAGAGGTTCTATTACTTTCATAATATTTGGTACACTTGTATAGTGCATTCCCATATTTCCCCTATGGTCAGGAGTTACAACTGCTTGTATCATACTTCCAAAAATATCAGGATTTATCTGTGACCATTGAAGTTGACCAATTTCTATTAGAATATTTCTTGATTTTGTAGTAAATGTTGGTACTTTTACAACATCTCTAAATAATCCACCATTTACATAAGGAAACTTTTGTAAATACTCTGGAGTATTTATTTCTCTTTTATCTTGAGGTGTATTAAATATTTTAAATAATCGTTCCATATAACTATCAACATCACTTCCATCAATTGAAGTGTGAGAAGAAATAGAAGATGTAAAAATATTATCAGGAAAGATATTTGTATCTTCTGCAAAATAGCAAAATAAAAGTCTT
>JAGOIF010000084.1 GCA_017995775.1 Aliarcobacter sp. | reverse complement strand
ATGATGAGACACTATTATCATTGATTTTTTAATTGAGTTTAAAATCTCTACTATTCGTTTTTCGCTTTGTTCATCTAGGGCATTTGTGGGTTCATCTAAAAGTAGGATTTTTGGTTTTAGGATTAGAAGTCCTGCAAGGGCTACTATTTTTTGTTCGCCTCCACTTAAATCAAATATTACTCTATTTTCTAGGTGTGAGATTTCTAGTTCTTTTAAGATTTGTTTACCTTGTATTAAGGCTTCATCTTTTGAGATTCCTTTTGCTCTTAGGGAAAAAATCACATCTTCTATTACTGTTGGGCATAAAAAATGATTTGTTACATCTTGGGGAAGATAGGCTATTTCATTTCTATAGTTTTTAAATTCATTTAGATTATTTATTTTATTATGAAAGATTTCTAGGTATCCATTATTTGGGCTTATTAATCCTGCGATTATTTTTAAAAGTGTACTTTTCCCACTTCCGTTTGAGCCAATTATTGCTATTTTTTCTTCATGTCCTAAATTTAAATTTATATCTTTAAATAACTCTTTTTTATCATTTTCATATGATATATTTCTTAGATTAAGAGAACAACTCATAAACAACCTTTATTAAAATTATACTTATACTTGCAAATAAAATATTTTGAGACAAGCTTATATTTTGAGAATTTAAAAAATATATTTTATCTTCAAAACCTCTTGCTTTCATACTATATTTCATATCATCAGATTTTTTTAAAGCTTTTATAAAAATCATTGCGATAATATTTCCATAGGTTTCATAGGTGAAAATAGAGGTATTTGGCTTAAATCCTCGTGCTTTTAAACTCTCTTTAGTTTTTTTTAAATCCATTAGTAAATAATCAATAAGCCATAAAGTAAAATAAAAAACACTCACTACTTTTGAAGGCATTTTCAAAGTATCTAAGGCTCTTACAATATCGTAACCTTTTGATTTATAAAATATTGATATGTTAAATAAAAGGATTAGATTTGTTCTAAAAAATAGCTCTATTGCTTGATTTTTATCTTGAAAAAATACAAATATCACTAATACTATTATAAAAAAATTTAGATAGAAAAGTTTTTTCAAAATCTTTAAAAGATTATTTTTTTCTAAAAATAAAACTATAAATAAAGGGATTAAAAAAATAAAATCTAAAGATGAAAAAGCTACTAAAAACGAATATAAAAAAGCGTTTATTAAAGCTTGGGATTCTTTATTCATTTTTTAAATCTTTTTAATAAGAAAAATATCAAAAAGATTAAACCAAGACCTATTAAGATTTTTAGGTATTTTTGATTATTTTCTTCTTTAATATGCTCTTTTAAATCTTCATGTTTTATATTTGTAACTTGAACTTTTTCACTTGCAATATGTCCACCACTTGCATCTACTATTACTTCAATATTTTTGAAATTTGATTTATATGTATATTTTCCTTCATCATTTAAAGTATCTTCAAGAATGATTTTATCTTCGTTTTTGATTATTAAATTACATTTTTTGCAAGCTGCTCCAGATGCAAAATATGAATATATTTCTAAACTGTTATTTTCATTTGTGATAAATAGATTTATTTTATGTGCAAAAGAAAAGTTGAAAAATACAAGCACTAAAAAAAGATATTTCACATTAAGCCTTCAATATTTTGGGATAAACTTTTTTGATAAATAAAAGTAAAAACATACTTATTGTTCCTTCAATTAACATAGTTATGATATTAATTCCAAAAACACTAATAGCAACATAGTTGTACTCTTCTTTTGAGAAATATAAAATCAAAGTTAAAAAAACTGTTGCAAAAAAAGTTCCTAAAAATCCTACTAAAAAGAATTTTATTTTGTCATTTAGATTTTTTATAAAAGTTGTATTATAAATATAATAAACCATAACAGCTGGCATTGCCATTATAAAAAGATTTACTCCAAGGCTTGAAATTCCTCCATAACCTAAAAGTAAAGCTTGAAGAAGAAGTGCCACAAAAATAGCCACAAAACTACTCCAAGAGATTAAAATCCCAATTACACCCAAAAGTATTAGATGTATTTGGGTTACTCCAAAAGGAATATGTATAAATGAAGCTATAAAAAACATAGCACTCGCAACTGATGTTAATGAAATATCTTCATTTTTAAGTTCACGAACTGCTTTTACCAAAGCAATTAAAGAAATAACAGAAACTATAAGTGTAGTTTCTAAACCTAGAACTCCATCAGAAATATGCATTTTAGTAAGCCTTTATCCAGATTAATGCACCATTTTCAACAGGATAATTTTTCCCATCTTTATGTTTTATTTCACCCTCTTCTATTAAAGCAGCAAATCCCCACCAACCTTTATGATTCATAACAAATGAAAAAACTCCATTAGCATCTGTTTTTACTACTTGAGTTATATGTGCATCACTTGGTGCTTTTAAACCAAATTCATTATAAAGCTCCACTTCAACTTCTACATTAATAGCTGGTTTTCCATCATGTAAAACTTTTCCTTGGAATAAATTTCCAGCATATAAAGCAAAAGGTTTACTCATTGGAATAATTTCATATTTTAAACCAATAGGTTCATCCCAAGAATCTTCTAATCCAAATGAACTAATAATAACTTTTGGAACATGGGAAATAAATTTTTCTTCTGCTGGTTCAAAATATGGCTGTGGTTGTACAAAAAACTTATAAACTCCAGGAGTTTTTATATCATATGAACTTTCCCAAGCTTTATGTTCAAACTTTGTTGTTTGAATTAATGGCAAAGTTTTATCTAAACTATTTACAAATAATTTTGGCTCCTCCATAGTCATTCCAGTTTGTTCAAAGGGGTGAATAAATGAAATATCAAAATTTATTTTTGTATTTTTTTTATCAGAAATATTATCTGAACTTGGAATAAACGTAAGAAAGTGTGCATTTGCAAATAGTGTTAAACCTAAAGTTAATATTGCTATTTTTTTCATAAATAAAAATTCCTTTTATTAAATTTGAAAGATTATATATATGAAGTCATTACAGTAGTATAAAAATTCTCACTTACTTAGGTATTTTTAGAACAAAAAGAATAGATATTTTGCTAGAATACATTTATGATATGTAAAAACTGCGGAAATACTTCCTTTTATGCTTTGGCAAATGATTATATAAAATGCAAAAAATGTGCAAAAAAATATTCCTTAAAAAAATTAAAATTAGATGAAGATATTTTAATTGGATTTTGGGAAAATAAAACGGCCTTGCAATTATCAAAACATTTAAATCTAAATTATAAAACTGTGAAAAATAGATACGATGAAATAAGATATAAACTCTCAAAATTTTTAGAAGATGAATATAATAATCTACCAAAAGATTACAGTGAATATGAAGAGCATTATTACTTCACAAAAAAACAAAAACTTCAAAATATAAAATCTTTATACGAAGCAATAAATATAATAGGATTTTATTCATGTGATAAAGTTTATACTCTTTTAATGCCAAACTTAAAACACCGAAGAGAATCCCTAAATCAAGGTTTTGAAGAGTATTTAAATTGGCATAGAATATACTCAAAAGAGTCATATAAAACTAAATTATATGATTTTTGGAAGTTCTTAGAAGAGAATTTAAAAAAATACAAAGGTGTAGAACAAGATAACTTTTTCTACTACTTAAAAGAGTGCGAATTTAGATTTAACTATGATAAAAAAGAACAAATCGAAATTCTTAATAGAATTTTATAGTATTTCTTCCTGATTCTTTTGCTTCATACATTGCTGAATCTGCTCGTTTGAAAATATTTAAAGAGCTTATTTCTTCACCTTTGAACATACAAATACCAATACTTGCGGTGCAATAATGCTCAATAACTATATTTTCATTCTCATCATTTTTTATATTAAAAGTATAAGGTTTAGCTATAAAAATTCTTATTTTTTCAATTATTTCAAAAACACTTTCTTTTGATATCTCTTTATCTTCATTTAGATTATCAAAAACTAATACAAATTCATCGCCACCTAATCTTGAAACAACATCACCTTTTCTAACACTATTTTTTAATCTACTAGCAACTTCTGTTAATAATAAATCACCAATATTATGTCCATAGGTGTCATTTAATGGTTTAAAATTATCTAAATCAAGGAAAACTAATGCACAATATTTTTGATTTCGTTGGCTTTTTGCCATTATTAAACCCATTTGGTTTTCTAAAGAACGACGATTTGGAAGTTGGGTAAGAGCATCTGTAAATGCAAATTGTGCTATTTCCTCTTGAATATTCTTACGTTTTGTAATTTCCCTTGTGATACCATGATAACCAATGATTTTTCCTTCGGCATCTTGTTCTTGATTTGATAAAACTTCTCCCCAAATTACACTTCCATCTTTACATTTATGCTGAAGTTCTATAGTCATTGGATTTAATTTCATTCCTTGTTTTGCTAACTCTTGTCTTTTTATTATCTCTTTTTTTAAAAGAACAATACTCTCATCTGTAAATATTTCAAAAATATTTTTTCCTATTGTTTCACTTGCTTTATAGCCTCTAAATCGTTCATCCGAGGGACTAATATAAGTAAATACAAACTCAGTATTTACTTTCCAAATAACATCATTTATATTTTCGATTAGTTCTCTATAAAGTAATTCAGTCTTTTTTAGTTTTTCTTCTATGATTTTACGTTGTCTTATTTCATCTCTTAATTTATATACCCAATAAGATATAATCAATAAAATTAATATGGCTAAAAGACTATAACTAGCTATTGTTTTAATATTTATTCCACGTTCTGCATTTAACCAATGATTAAATATTTTTTGTATTTCATCTTCTGGTAAAGAGTTTACAGCTTTATTTAAAATACTAAAAAGTACAGGATTATTTTTCGTAACTGCAAAACCTTGATCGCTAAAAAATTGCGTTTGACCTGAAAAACATAGATTTGAAAAATTGTATTTTTTAATACTATAATCAGCAATTCCAATATCTCCAACATATGCATCAACTTTTTCTAAATCTACTAATTCTAAAGCTTCTTTTGTACTATTTACAAGCTCTAATTTTATATTTGGATAATTTTTTCTTAATAGTTCTTCCATAAAATAATTTTTTTCTACTGAAACTTTTTTATTATTTAAATGTTTTAATTCAGAAATAAAACCATTATTTCTTCTGTTTATTATAATAACTGGTGATTTTCTATAAGATAGAGTGAAATTAAGATACTTTCTTCTTTCTGGAGTATCAACAGCACTTGTAAGCATATCAATCTTTTCATCTTTTGCTAGAGTTATGATTTCATCCCAAGATTTATTTTCAATTATTTGAAATTTTATTCCAATAACTTTTTCAATTTCTTTCAAATAATCAATAGCAACACCTTTATAAGAACCATTTTCAAGCCATTCATAAGGTGCATAATCCTTATCTACTCCAACTTTTATAATAGGATTTAATGCTAACCAATCTTTTTCATCTTGGGTTAAAATATAAGCAATAGAATCTGTTTTTTCTTGGGCAAAAGTATTTAAAGAAAAAAATAGGAAAAACAAGAAAAATAAAGTTTGATAGTTCATAATAAATATTCCTAATAATAGAGTATGTTTAAATTATATCTTTATAAATTAAAAACACAATAGTATAAAATAATAATATTTATCATTTACTTGTTAATTTTTAATTTTCCCAGCCAAATTTCCACTTGAAAAAGACCATTGAAGATTATATCCACCACAAGGGCCGTCTATGTTTACAACTTCTCCACAAAAATATAAACCATCTATTAGTTTACTTTGCATAGTTTTTGAGTCTATTTGTTTGAGTTCAACTCCACCTCTTGTAATCATGGCATTTTTAAATCCCTCATGTCCTATTACTGTAAGTGGTGTCCATGCTAGGGTTTTTATTAATTTTTCTCTTTTTATTCCATCTATATTTTTGAACTTTTCAGCTGAGTTTATTTCACAAATATTACAAATCTCTTGGGCTACACTCAAAGCTAAAAGAGAAGTAAGATTTTCTAAAACTGTTGCCGTTGGATTTTTTTCTATCTCTTTTTTTAGATGTGTATAAATTTGCTCTTCATTTTTACCTTTTAAAAAACTAATTAAAAGTGGAACTTCATCATATTTTGCCAAAATAGGAGTAAGTTCTCTGGCAAAATCTAAAACTACTGGACCTCTTATTCCGTTATTTGTAAAAATCAAATCACCTGTTAGTTTTAGCTTTTTATATTTAGCAATATCTACTTTTAAAATTGCTTTTGCGATTGTATCAGCCTTACAAGCTGCGAAGTTTTTCTCTTTTGTAAAAAGTGGCATCATTGCTGGATGTAAAGAGGTAACTTCATGCCCAAACTCTTTGGCAAAAATATATCCATCACCAGTTGCTCCAAGTGTTGGATAACCTAAACCTCCCGTTGCTAGGATAATATTTTTTGATTTGTAAATATTTGATTGGCTAGTTATAATAAAAATATCATCTTTTTTTTGAATAGTTTGTATTTCAACAGAACAATCAACTTTTACTTTTAATCTTTCAAGTTCATCATCAAGTGCTTTTAAAATAATTCCAGAACTATGTTCAAGTGGAAATACTCGAAAACCATCTCGGGCAATTGTTTCAACTCCAATACTAGCAAAAAAATCTCTTAAATCATTTGCATTAAAAGCTTCAAGTGCATGGCTCATAAATCTGCCGTTTTTACCAAATTTTGCCATAAATTCATCAGTTGATAAAGTATTTGTAAGATTACATTTTCCTCCACCAGTGGCTTTTAATTTTGCTGCTATTTTTGATAATTTTTCTAGTAATAATACACTTTTATTCTCTTTTGCAGCACTAATACTTGCCATGATACCAGCTGGTCCGCCACCTATTACAATTACATCATAAATATTATTCAAATCTGTCTCTTTATATTTTTTTTGTATTATATCAGATTGAAATTAAACCTAATTAGAGGATTATATTTATGGCAGGATTACTGGGTTATTTATCGATTTTAGCAGATGATATTAGTTCATTAGCTGGAAAAACTGTTGCTACAAGTGCTAAATCATTGGCAACTTCACTTGATGATATTGGATTATTATTTGATGATATCGCAACTTATACGAAGCTTGCGAGTATAAAATCATCAGGTCTGTTGGTGGATGATTTAGCTGCAATTGCAAATTTCACAAATGAAACAACTTCTGATATTTTGAAAAAAGAGCTTCAAAATGCAAAATCTATCGATGAATTAAGAGAAAATATCCAAAAACTTGATGAAAAATCTCAAGAAGAGATTTTGAATGAACTTGAAAAAATAAGACAATCAGCAATTCTAGAAGCAAAAAGAAAAGCAGCACTTAGAGAACTTCCAATAGTTTATAAAATCGCAAAGGGAAGTTTTAAAAATAAATTTATCATTATTCCTATTGTTTTACTTTTAAGTTATTTAGCGCCTTGGGCTATTTCTCCTATTTTAATACTTGGTGGTGCTTATTTAGCATATGAAGGGGTTGAAAGTGTTTTAGAAAAATTTGGACATCATGAGCAAAGCCATGAAAAAGAGACAATAAAAGAGCTTTCAAGTGAAAAACTTGAGGAAGAAAAAATAAAAAGTGCAGTAAAAACAGACTTTATTTTATCTTTTGAAATTATTGTAATCTCTCTTAGTCTTATTGAAGATACTGATTTTTTTACAAAACTTGCAGTTTTAATATTAGTTGGAATTCTAACAACAGTTTTTGTATATGGAATCGTGGCTTTTATTATAAAACTTGATGATATAGGTTTTTATTTACAAGAAAAGAAAAGTGCTTTAGCAAAAACTATTGGAAATGGTTTTGTAAATTCAATGCCATATATTATAAAAGCTATTGGTATTTTAGGAACAGTTGCTATGTTAGCTGTTGGTGGTGGAATAATTGCCCACGAAACACATATCTTACACTCTTTTAGTGAAACACTAAAAACAATACCATTAGGTGGATTTTTAAGCGAGATAATACTTGGGGCGATAATTGGTTTTGTAGTTGTAAAAATCGTTCCAATTTTCTCAAAACTATTTAAAAAAAGTAATGCTTAACCATACTTGCTAAAATAGAAAGCATCAGTAAACTAAAGATAATCTTATTGTAATTCATAGGATTATCTTAGTCAAAGTGTTCTTAAAAACTATTTTATTTAATCTTCTTTTCTTAATTGTTGTCTTTTATTTGCTTTTGAAACTTCTTTTTGTAAAACATTATGATCTTGTGGAATAAGCTTTTTCAAAAATGGTGGCACGTTTCTTCCCCCTACTTTCATAACATCTTCTAAAATACAATTTGCAATTACATCTTTATCCCAAGTTTTTGACATAAATTCATATAAAAATTCAGCCATTCTATCAAGTGAGATTTTATATGTTGATTCGCTTCTTTTGTATAACCATTTACTTAAAGCATAGAAATTCTCAAAAACTTTTCCATCTTCAAAAAGTAAAGCTGTTGTTTTTTGAAAATTTCCACTATTATAAATAATATCCCAAAATCTTGCGAATCTTTTCATATCTTGCATAAGTGAAAAACTAATCAAGTCATTTTTTAAAATATCATAAGGTGG